>CAJBLC010000047.1 GCA_903953805.1 uncultured Actinomycetes bacterium
CCCATGCCAAGACCTGGGATCTCTTGCGGCGCACCAAAGCCCCAACTGTCCGTATCGACCTGGGATATGCGACCAACCCGGGGGATCTCAAGCGGTTAGGTGACCCAGATTTCCGGGAGACGGTCGTGGAATCGCTCATGATTGCGATCCAACGCCTCTATCTATCGGCTGAAGATGATGCCAAGACTGGCACTCTGAAAATAAGTGATCTCCGGCGGGCGGGCATCAGGAAGTAAGATTCTCGGATGAGCCAAGAGATTACGCGCGTCCATACCGGACAGACTGAGAACTTAGAGCTCCGCTTTGCTGAGCGGGCCTCATTGCTACGTCCATCTGAAATTCGCGCACTCTTCGCCGTTGCCTCACGTCCAGAGATCGTCTCACTTGCCGGCGGTATGCCTAATCTCTCTGCGCTCCCTATGGAGATGTTCTCTGATGTAATTTCTAAGTTAGTTCGTGAAAATGGTCAAGAGGCGCTCCAATATGGCAGCGGTCAAGGTCATCCAAAACTTCGCGAACAGATCTGTGACATTATGGCGCTCGAAGGAATTCGCGCTCATCCTGATGATGTCATTGTGACAACTGGCTCGCAGCAAGCCCTTGATCTTATTTCTCGTATCTTTATCGATCCACACGATGTCGTGCTTGTTGAGGCACCTTCTTATGTGGGTGCTCTTGGAACATTCCAACAATATGAGGCAGATGTAGTCCATGTTGAGATGGATAACGATGGCATGATTCCGGTTCGCCTACGCGAAGCGATCGCTGCCACAAAGGCGCTCGGTAAGAATATTAAGTTCTTGTATTTGATTCCTAACTACCAGAATCCTGGTGGAGTCACACTTCCATCAGAACGTCGCACTGAGATTCTCGATATCTGCCGCGAAGAGAAGATCTTCGTCGTTGAAGACAATCCTTATGGCCTTCTTGGATTCGATGGTCCATCACCAGATGCGATGCGCGCTGAAGATTCTGAGAATGTTATTTATCTTGGATCATTCTCAAAGACGATCGCTCCTGGATTCCGTGTTGGTTGGGCGCTTGTCCCTCAAGCACTTAAAGAGAAGCTTGTCATCGCTGCTGAATCATCAATCCTCTGTCCATCAAACTTTGCTCAACTTGCGATCAGTGGTTATCTCGCTGATCAACCATGGCGCGAACAGATCGCTGAATTCTGTAAGTTATATAAAGTCCGCCGCGATGCGATGCTTGAAAGCCTGGAGAAGTATTTCCCTGAAGGTGTTACCTGGACCCACCCTGAAGGTGGCTTCTACTTCTGGGTGACTCTTCCTGAAGGAATCGATACCAAGGCTCTTATGCCGAAGGCGATCGCTGCCAAAGTCGCCTTTGTTCCTGGAACAGCCTTCTATGCCGATGGTTTTGGCTCACGCTCTATGCGTCTCTCATATTGCTACCCAACACCAGAACGTATCCGCGATGGCGTGAAGGCGCTCGGCGCACTTGTTACCGCAGAGGTTAATGCTTTAGGGAAGAAGAAGCCCCTTAAATAATCGCCTTTGCAATTCGTTGTAGATCTTCAAGATCTGCGAATTCAATCGTGATCTTGCCCTTCTCTTTACCGAGTTCAACACTCACTCGAGTATCGAGCGCTCCTTCGAGTTGATCGCTCACCTCTTTCAAAATCGGTGATGGGGCTTTGGTTGGTGAAACCTTCTTTACCTTTTCACTCTTTGAACCGAGCGCCACAAGCTCTTCTACTGCGCGAACACTTAAACCTTCAGCGACAATTTTATTGGCAAGTTTTTCAATCTCGATCTCATCGGTAAGAGCAAGGAGTGCGCGAGCATGACCGGCAGTTAATACACCGGCGGCGATACGACGTTGTACTGATGCTGGAAGATTAAGTAGTCGCAAAGTATTTGTTACTGCGGAACGCGATTTACCAACTTTGGTTGCAAGTTCATCGTGGGTATAACCAAAATCGTTGAGTAGGTTTTGATAAGCAGCACCCTCTTCAAGTGCATTAAGTTGCGAACGTTGAATATTTTCAACAAGTGCTTCACGGAGTAATTCATTATCTGCTGTCTCACGGATAATCACAGGAATGGTTTTTAATCCTGCGAGCTTTGATGCACGCAATCGGCGTTCACCCATAATTAATTCATAACGCCCATTACCAAGCGATCGAACTACTGGGGGTTGCATCACTCCAACTTCTTTAATCGATGCAGCTAATTCGTTGAGCGCGTCTTCATCAAAGACGGTACGTGGTTGTTTTGGATTTGGTGTGATTGCGTTGATATCTACTTCTGCGCGATCTGCAACAACAACGCCAGAGTTATTTTCAATCTGTGGAAGTGGTGTTGATGGAATCAATGAATCTAAACCGCGGCCCAAGCCACCTTTACGAGTACTCATGCAGTGATCGCTCCTGTTTCATTACTTCCATGTGGTGTACTTCCGCGCAGTGCAATTTCACGAGCAACTTGCATATAGGCAACCGCTCCCGGTGATGATGCGTCATAAGTCATCACTGTCTGTCTAAAGGATGGTGCTTCACTAATGCGCACTGCCCGTGGGATAGGGATATCAATAAGTTCGCGAGGGAAGTGCGCGCGAACATCATTGGCGACATCATTTGCCAGTCGAGTTCGTGAATCGAACATAGTGAGCAAGATCGTTGAGATATGGACCAATGGATTGAGTGCGCGTTGAATCTTTCCAAGGGTTGAGACTAAGAGTGAGATACCTTCGAGTGAGTAGTACTCGCATTGGATGGGTACTAAGACCTCTTCTGCAGCGGTGAGTGCATTAACTGTCAGTAGACCAAGACTTGGCGGACAGTCGATAATGATGTAATCGAGGCGATCGCCACGAGCTTCGCGCTCTTTGAGGTAATCCCCCAGGGCTAATTTAAGGATCGATTCACGGGCGACCATATTGACCATCGAGATCTCAGCTCCAGCTAACTCTTGGTTAGCAGGTGCGCACTCAAGCGATGGGAATCCAGCGACCTTGTGAACAATAGAGGCGAGTGGGGCATCCTCCACAAATACTTCATACATACCTTCGCCATCGCGATCGACGCCGAGTGCGGTACAGGCATTTCCCTGTGGATCGAGATCGATAACAAGGACCTTTAAACCCCCCATTGCCAGGGCTGCAGCGATATTGACGGCTGAGGTGGTCTTCCCTACCCCGCCCTTCTGGTTTGCGACGGTGAAGATCCGGGTTTTAATCGGTGAGGGCATCGGCTCTTTAAGGCGGCGGACACCAATAACGGGTTTGGTGGTTTCACGTGAAACATCTTCGCCTGCCGTGCTCATAGGGAGAGTCTAGACAGTTTTTCGAACCTCGATAATGCGAGCGGTCTCAAGTGTAGGCAGATTGAGGGTGTGGAGAGTTGTCGTTGTATTGGCCTTTGGCGTGGTCTCATCGATCTCAGCCTGAGCCGACTCCCCTTTAATCGCAAGGAGGGCCCCTTTTGATGCGATCAACTGCCAGACCATCGGAAGGAGAACCGGGAGGGGTTTAACTGCCCGGGCGGTGACTACCGCGAAGGCGCTCTTCACTGATTCAGCCTTACCGCGGATTACTGTTACAGGGATATCGACCTCTTTGATGACCTCATTGAGGAAATCGACCCTCCGTTGGAGGGGCTCGATCAAGGTAACTCGGAGATCTGGTCGGGCTAGGGCGATCACAAGGCCCGGTAGGCCGGCGCCTGAGCCAATATCAGCAACTGTGACCCCCTCTGGGATTAAGGTTGAGACCGGAATGCAGTTAGCGATATGGCGCTCCCAGATTCGATCTGCCTCACGAGGGCCGATAAGTCCGCGCTCAATCCCCCATGTTGCTAGGAGTTCGGCATAGCGCTCTGTCTGGGCCCCCCGCTCTGAGAAGTACTCAGAGAGGAGTGTTTCACGTGAAACAGTCACAATATGGTTGAGGTGAGCTTATTCAGGGAGAACGACGACGCAGCGGTGTGGCTCTTCGCCCTCAGATTCACTGGTAAGGCCGATCTCTTGAATCGTGTCATGGATGACTTTGCGCTCAAAGGCATTCATTGGCTTGAGTTTGATCGCGGTTCCAGTTGACTTCACTTCATCAGCGGTCTCGTGGGCGAGCTTGGCAAGCTCCTCTTTCTTATCAGAGCGGAAGTTATCGATATCGAGCATCAAACGGGAGCGATCTCCGAGGCTTGTCTGGACTGCTAGGCGGGTGAGCTCTTGGAGGGCATCGAGGACCTCACCATTGTTTCCCACGAGGTGGCCAAGTTTGCCGCCGGCGATTGCTAACGCTGCGCTCTTGTGGCTTGAGCTGATCGGGGTTCATTCCGAGACACATCGAGCAACCGGCGTTACGCCATTCAC
>CAJBLC010000048.1 GCA_903953805.1 uncultured Actinomycetes bacterium
CGGACGCTCTCTATATCTCTGGTGTTGCGATCGAACATACGATTGTTCAGGTCCGCACCATGGCCCGCACCTTGTTCGATGCTGCGGTTGCGAAAGATAATTTCATGTCGGGCAATGGTGAGTTAGCTCAAGCGATTTTGGATTGCAGCAGTGCGATCTTGACGAAGATTGAGTACATCGAGCTCCACAGCAATACCGCCCAAGTCGATAATGTCGCCCATGATTTACGTCTGGTGAGCCGTGTACTTGCTGACCATCTCTTCGCCCAAGCCCGCTCCGTTGACCAAGATCAGTTAGTTCGTGCCGTCTCATTAGTAGGCAATATGGAGCGCATCGCAGATTCATTAGATGAGAGCAGTCCAGCTCTGAAGGATGTGAAGACTCCAGGCGAACCGTTATCAGCACAGGTATTAGAAGTGAACCCACTTCAGCAAGGCAAGCGTTGGCGCAAGCGGATCGTGAAGTTCTTTAAGGCCGTGACTGGAAGAAGTTAAAAAGGCAGCGAAACAACAGGTGTAGCACAAATAGCCAATTGTGCTACATTTTTCCCATGAGCACAGCTAAGCCAATTCGCACAGTTGGAGTTCGAGAACTTCGCCAGGATGCCAGTGCCATTCTGCGCCGCGTTAAATCCGGCGAGGTCATTGAAGTCACCGAGCACGGAAAGCCAGTAGCTCAGATCCAGCCAATCACCGAATCTACCTTCGAAGCGTGGATCAATTCAAAATTGATTAGCCCAGCGAAGGCCCCTGGGACGCTCTCGTCCATAAGGCCGGTGAAGGCTTCAAATGAACCGTCCTCAAAGGAACTTCTCGATTACTCGAGCGCCGACAAAATATGAGTCTTTCTTATCTCGATACATCGGCAATCGTGAAACTCTTCAAGGCCGAACCGGAGACGGCTGCACTCAAAAAGTATTTAGGTGCCGGTCTCATCACATCGTCAATATCTCGGATTGAAGTAAAGCGAGTGATTGATCGGAATCCGGCAATCTATTCCAAGGCCGCACTCGCAGTTCTTGATAATTTTCAGTTCATAACCGCTGATTCATCCATCTTTGCTATCGCTGAGAGCTTAAGTGGGTTGCCTTTCCTGCGTTCACTCGATGCTATTCATCTTGCATCTGCAATCTATGCCAAGCCAATCATTGCGGAGTTCATTACCTACGATGATCAACTTGCAGCAGCTGCCATGTCACTTGGATTTAATGTAACTGCACCTGGAGTTACTCAGTGAAGCCAAAAGGCCACTTCTGAGCGGGGACTACCCGTCGAGAAAATTTCTTTTATGGGATGAGAGTTACGACGGCTCTGCGGTTTTGCGCCAAGCCTTCGCTCGTGAGGCGAGTGAGAGTTTTGGGATGAGAAAACGGGGTAAGTAGGCTCGGGTCTACCAAAATGAGCCGAAGTAGGGAACCATTTGGGAATGAAGACGCACCTGCTCGATTTACCCGGCGGCCAAATCCTTGAGGTTGTCACTGAAGGAAACCCGCAAAGCCAGGCACTCGTCCTGCACCATGGCGCCTTTGGCTCTTGTGAAAATATGGCGCCGATTTTTGAAGCGGCCCACTCGAAGGGGTATTTCGTGATCGGCATTACCCGCCCAGGCTATGCAGCGAGCACACGTCGCGTAGGTCGACGAGCAGGAGATTACGTTCGTGAAACGAATGCAGCAATAGATCACTTCGGGATTAAAGAGTTTGTCTCATTGGGATGGTCGAGTGGATCTCCTGCTGCCATATCTGACTTGCAGGACTCGCGCTGTAAAGGAGCGGTAACGATCTCTGGTGATGCACCCCGGGTTAGTGATGACTGGGAGTCTTATGTTTCAAAGTATCCGCCAGCGAATCCAAATACGAATCCATCGCCAGAGAGTGATGATTTTGCTGGGTTTGATGCCTTCCGGAATTGCAAGGCAGATGAATTGGTTGGGCTCTTTGGTCCTTCGCTCTCACGAAAAGATGTCGAGATCTGTATGACCAGCGCGAGTGAAGATTTGGCGAGTGCTATGCGCCATGGAATGGCACCTGGTGATTTCGGAGCGCTTGATGATTTAGAGAGTGATGCCGCTTCATGGAATATCGAGCTCGAAAAGATCACCAAACCTGTTGCAGTTTTCCAAGGTGATGAGGATCGGATGTGCACCCCTGCTCACGGACATTTCCTCTCGGAGAAGATTCCAACTGCGCAATTATTCTTAGAGCAGGGTGAAGGTCATATCTCGTTGTTGTACAACAGGGCTTCAGAGATGGTGGGTCAGGCAATCAAGCTTTTACGAGGTAGCCATACATAGTTTTGAGCTTCTGGCCCTCAAATTCATAGACCCAAATATTCTCTTCGGTTCGTCCATCGTCGAAGCCTGAAAAAGTTTCGGAGTGGGTAACGAGATTGCCAACTTCGATGCAGCGAGAAGTTACATTTTTAACATTTGGATTATTACGCCAAAATTCTAAAATACCCTCTAAGAAGGCATCTATCCCCTCAAGTACCTTGCTTCCATCGGGGTTAAACCATGAAAAATTCTCGGTTAGCAGTTCACGACAGCCTTCAATATTGCGGTCCCTAAAGTGTTGGCTAAATTCGTGGATCACGGATCCAAGGCTCTCTTCTGCTTTCGAGATGAGCCATTGCTCTCGCAAAGGTCCTGCAAGAATTGGGGCAAGGGCCTCTGGCATTCCAGTTTCCACCCGCCACTTCATGTAACTCTCTTGTGAGGATTTATGATCCCACTCTTCGAACAAGACGACATCATCGGGATTCTCTTCACTCACGTATGTCTCGACCGATAAGCATCCCTTAAACGCCCGAGTGTCTTTGAGAGCTACTTCAAAGGTCTTCAGTAATTCCTTACCCATGCCTGGCTTACAAGGAAAAGTTAAGATCAAAGTATCCATAGGAGCATTAAATACTCTCAGGCATATGTTGGGAATAGAGATGAGATGTGAATAAGCCAGCCCTGTGGGCAGTGTTAATATTCATTACCGTTCGTCATATGGTGAAAGCCCCCTGGATTGATTCCAAGGGGCTTTCTTTTATTTCTTTATGGTGGGCCCAGACGGGCTCGAACCGTCGACCCACGGATTAAAAGTCCGTTGCTCTACCGACTGAGCTATAGGCCCCACGCTCTACGCTCAAATAATGAGGCAAGCAGGTGAAGTGTAACGGGTATTGGGATTGACCCAAATTGAAGGTTATTCCGCGATGCTGGCGGAGAACTGGCTGGCGTAGAGGTCGTAATAGAAGCCCTTTGCCGCCATTAAATCGTGATGGGACCCCTGCTCAATAAGGGCGCCTTTATCCATAACCAAGATGACATCGGCATCGCGAATAGTGGAGAGGCGATGTGCAATAACAAAGCTTGTGCGTCCTGTGCGTAGTTTCGCCATCGCCTGTTGAACCAAAACTTCAGTACGAGTATCAACGGATGAGGTCGCTTCATCGAGAATCAAGATTGCTGGGTCTGCAATAAATGCGCGAGCAATTGTCAATAGTTGTCGTTCGCCGTTTGAGACTGTTGAGTTGTCATCGGTCAATAGCGAATCGAAGCCCTTGGGAAGTGCGCGAATAAAGTGATCAATATTTGCAGCCGACGCTGCCTCTGCGATCTGTTCATCTGTGACATTTGTTGAACCGAAGGCGATGTTCTCGCGCATCGAACCACTAAAGAGCCAGGTCTCTTGCAAGACCATACCGAATTGGCGGCGTAAATCATCGCGAGTCATCTTCTTTGTATCGATGCCATCGAGCGTGATAGTTCCACCATCGATTTCATAGAATCGCATGATTAAGTTAACGAGTGTTGTTTTACCGGCACCTGTTGGGCCAACAATCGCAACGGTCTGTCCTGGCTTTACAGTGAGGTTAAAGTTTTCGATCAATGGTTGATCATTCACATAACGGAATGAGACATCTTTGAAGATGACCTCACCCTTCGCACGACCCATCGGAATCGAATCCTTGAGATCTAGTTCTTCTTCAGTCGCATCGAGAAGTTCGAAGAGACGTTCTGCTGATGCCACACCGGATTGCACGGTATTCATGAGGCCAGCAATTTGAGCCAACGGCATTCCGAATTGGCGTGAGTAAGAGATAAATGCTTGGACATCGCCAAGGCTCATTGCACCGGTTGCCACTCGATAGCCGCCAAGTACCGCGATGGCAACGTAAATAAGGTTCGAGACTAATTGTGTAACTGGCTGGATGATGCCGGAAATAAATTGGGCTTTGAAACTTGATTCGTAGAGCTTTGAATTGAGGTTCTTGAAATCCTTGATCGCTTGTTGGCGACGACCGAAGACCTTCACGAGTGCATGACCAGTATGCATCTCTTCAACGTGGCCGTTGAGTTTTCCGGTCCAATCCCATTGAGCAACGAATTCAACCTTGGATCGCTTGGCGATCTTCACTGATGCAAACATCGAGAGTGGGATAGCGATCAAGCTGACGAGCGCGAGTTCTGGGCTGATCCAGACCATCATGATTAGTACAGAGAGAACCGTGAGTACTGAGTTGAGAATTTGAGAGAGGCCTTGTTGAAGTGAGGTCGAGATGTTGTCGATATCGTTTGTGACGCGACTAAGGAGATCACCACGAGATTGCGTATCAAAATATTTGAGTGGCAAACGGCCGATCTTCTCTTCAGCTAATCGACGAAGTCGGTAGACGGTGCGCTGCGTAACGCCAGCCATCAAATATGCCTGGATCCACATGAAGAGTGATGAGATCACATAGAGCGCGATTGCAAGATAGAGGAAGTGTGAGATCGTCGTGAAGTTCATTCCATGGCCAGGGACAACAGAACTCCGCGCCAACATATCGGCTTGGGTCTTCTCTCCCTTCATGCGAAGGCCAGCAACGATCTGATCTTTTGTCAGACCAGCAGGAAGTTTCTTGCCGATAAAGCCATTGAAGATCTCATTGGTTGCACGACCCAAAATCTTTGGACCGAATGCACCGATCGTGACAGATGAGGTAATGAGCGCAAAGACGGTGATGAGGATATGGCGCTCAGGTTTTAACTCATTGAGTAAACGACTAAGCGAACCCTTGAAGTTCTTTGATTTTGCTGGTGGCGCACCCAACATTCCGGCTATTGGGCCACCACGCATCGCTCCGCCACCAGGGCGTTGCATGCTCATGGTGCTGCCTCTTCGGGGCTGAGTTGGGACAAGACAATCTCTTGATAAGTCTTACATGTATCCATGAGATCGGCGTGTGTACCGATGCCCTCGATCTTGCCTTCGTTAAGAACGATGATCTGGTTCGCACTCAAGATTGTTGATACTCGTTGAGCGACGATGATGACGGTCGCATCCTTTGCATGTGATTCAAGAGCTGTACGAAGTTTGGCATCAGTGGTGTAATCCAACGCCGAGAATGAATCGTCGAGTAAGTAGATCCGAGGGTTCTTCACAATCGCGCGGGCAATTGAGAGGCGCTGACGCTGGCCTCCTGAGAAGTTAGTACCACCTTGGGCAACTCGAGATCCGAGTCCATCGGCTAGCTCGCTGACAAAATCTTTTCCTTGCGCAATTTCAAGTGCCGCCCAGAGTTGATCATCGGTAGCGCTTGCATCGCCGTAGCGAAGGTTCTCTGCAACGGTGCCACCAAATAAGAATGAACGTTGTGGAACTAAACCAATTTCAGACCAGACGCCTTCCAGTGATTGATCCTTTACATCAATGCCGTCGAGAAGCACGCGGCCAGATGTTGGATCGATAAAACGTGGGATCAGATTGAGAAGTGTTGTCTTACCTGAACCGGTTGAGCCGACGATCGCGGTGACTTGGCCAGGGTGAGCAGTGAAAGAAATATTGGAGAGAACGGGATGTTCTGCCCCGGGATATCGGAACTCAACGCCTTCGAAGGTGAGTACGCCCTCACGTTTTGTAGGAGTCTGCGGATTGGTTGTATCGATAACTGATGAAGGAGTGTCGAGGACTTCTTTGATGCGCTCCGCTGATGCAGCGGCGCGCGGAATCATCAGTGACATCATGACCGCCATCATGACGCTCGAAAGAATCTGCATGATGTAAGTAAGGAAGGCCATCAAGTTTCCGATAGGCATCGACCCCGTATTAATGAGGTGCCCGCCGACCCAGAGCACAGCGACGCTGGAGAG
>CAJBLC010000049.1 GCA_903953805.1 uncultured Actinomycetes bacterium
GGTATGGCCATAAATTTCTGGCACATAGTCCATCGCTCCGGTGAGTCGATGCGCATAAGGATCGATCAAAAGTTTGTTGGGATTAAATCGCCAGCCATGCTCAGGATCCCAAGGACCATAGACGCGATATCCATATCGTTGACCAGCTTTAATTCCCTTGAGATAGCCATGGAAGATTGGCCCATCACGATGGCCGAGCGCATAACGAGTCTCAATAGTTTTACCGTTTACGTCATCGAAGAGGCAGAGCTCTACGGCATCAGCGGCAGCTGCCCAGATAGCGAAGTTGCAACCCTCTGCGGTGAGGCCTGCCCCTAGGTAGCGCTTATCGGCGGGTTGCATGGGTCAGAGAGTAGCGGGTAGATGTAAACGAGATGTTATTTCGATATCAACTCTCGAATAACTTTGCAGAGTTCCCACGCCATCAGAATCAGCGCCGCGGGGAGAAGATCCACTGAGCGCTTCAAGAACCACGGAGTTCCATTTTTAATGAGCCACAGAATCTTCTCGCGGCGAGTTTCGTTATCTCGTTCACGGATATCGGGAAGAGCGATATCCCATCCACGGCTCTGTAGAGCGGCTGCCATCTCTCGGGCTAAGAGTTGATGACCGAATGGACCAGGGTGCATGCGATCGATATGCCAATTCTTTGTATCGTGGACATTTGGAATATTTCTGGTGCGAATGAGGATCACATCAAGCTCTTGGGCGACCTTCTCATACACAGCGTTGACTGCATCGACGCGACGACGAATGACACGCTTTAAGAGGCGAGGGATACGAAGCAGCTCGTTTGGATCATGGAGTTGAACCATGAGAATTTCAGATCCCCGCGCCATGAGTTCGCGACAGGTTTCGGTTAAATTCTGATGGAGCTCTTGCGGACTAAAACCATTGCGGAGCATGTCGTTGCCACCGCAGATCACTGCACAAATATCTGGCTCTGTTTCCAGCGCCTTCTCTAATTGCACGCGACGAACTTCTGAGGATTGCGCACCTGGTCGCGAATAGTTGAAGTATGAGGTTGGATCTTTAAAGACTTGCGAGAGGTAATAACCCCAGCCGCGAGGGTTGCCATTCTCATCGAGATCACCGGTGCCAAAGGCGGCGCTGTCACCTATCACCGTGAAGGTAAGCGATGGCAGGATCATCGTCATGATGCGATGCGTAACTTTCGCTTTGTCGAAGCGCTTGGTGCATGGCTGCCAATAACTTCTAACCCATGGAGCTGCATCATGAGGGTAACGGTGGAATCCCATGGAAGGCGTTCGGCAGATCCTCGTGCGACTTTACGGAGCGCGGGACGGAATGCAAGAGTTTCGATGGCCGAAGCGAAGGCTGCGCCATTATCCGCAGCGATCGCTCCCGCAGGGTTCTTCTCAGCATGGCGAAGGAATTCACCCACTGCTGAACTTTGAGAGGCAACGACTGGAGTGCCACTTGCGAGAGATTCAAGAGCAGAGAGGCAGAATGTTTCGAGCGGTCCAGGTGCAAGCGAGATATCTGCTGATGCCAAGATTGCCGAGACGCGCTTGCGATCTGCAACGTAACCCAACATATCGACAGGTAATCCAGCAGAGCGTTCGCGAAGCTTCGACCAGAGTGGGCCGTTACCGATAATTACTAGACGCGCATCAACGCCAGCGGCAATTAATTTTTCTAGTGCTTCGATAGAGCGTTGTGGCTCTTTCTCGGGGGAGAGGCGACCGCAATGAACCAGAAGAAGTTGTGAGCCCTGAAGTAAATCAGACCGCAATCGCAATGAGCGATTTGCAGGAGTGAAAGTTTCGAGATCAACACCCAGCGGAATCTTGACAATATTTGGAGTCTCAAGCTCGCGGAATTCTCTCGCGGCAAACTCCGTCGTTGCAACGACGTGATCAAATGATTGTGAGAGTCGACGATTGTGCCAATTAACAAGTGAATTCAGCGGTAGCCATGATGGAAGGAAACGCTTAGCAAGTCCTCGGAGGGTCTCGTGGCTAAAGACGACAGTTGGAATACCTTCACGCTTTGCCCAGAGGCCGATACCACGAAGCGTGAAACGATCAGAGATCTCGATCGCATCAGGATTGAGAGAGGCGATAATCTTCTTGAGTTCTCGGTTGTTGCGAATGACTCGATAACCGCCGCTACCAGGGAGCATCACACTGGGAAGGGTGATCTTGTAGCCATATTGCGTCATCTCGCTATGGTTGTTGACGCCAGGGACGATGTAGATAAATTCGTGGCCATAACGAAGGTAGCCACGGCCAAGTTCATGGAGCGTTGTCTTGATACCGCCGGAGTTTGGTCCATAGAAATTGGCAACGTGAACGATTCTCATGCGACACCAATTTCCGCACTCTGAGTCGCGCCTTCGTTAATGACTTCTTGATAGTGGCCAATCAGTTGGTTGTTGACCTTTGACCAGGTCCGCTCAACGACGCTGTGACGAGCCATGAGTTGCATCTCAGCTCGATCATCGCGCTCGATAAAGTGATTGACCGCAGTCATGAGCGATTCTGGGCGATCAGTATGAAGAATGTAGCCAGTTGCTTGGGTGGTGACGAGATCCGCTGGTCCACCTGTAGTTGGCACGATGCATGGAACGCCAGAACTTAAGGCCTCTTGCACTGCCTGACAGAAGGTTTCATTTGGGCCAGGGTGGATAAAGAGATCAAAACTTGCGTAATGTGCAGCCAAATCATTTCCAGTTTGGAACCCAGCGAAGATGGCGTTAGGAAGTTCGCGAGCAAGCTTCGCTTCTGCTGGGCCTTCGCCTACAAGGACGAGTTGAATTCGTGGA
>CAJBLC010000050.1 GCA_903953805.1 uncultured Actinomycetes bacterium
AGTAAGAAAGGTATAAAAATGGCTTCAGATAAATCTGAAAGCAAGACGGATAAGCAATTATCCGAACGCGGTAAAGCCCTTGATACAGCCCTCGCCCAAATTGAGCGTCAGTTCGGTAAGGGGTCCATCATGAAGATGGGAGAGCGCACAGCTGTCCCAATGCAGGTTATTCCAACTGGCTCTATCGCACTCGATATTGCACTTGGAATTGGTGGCCTACCTCGTGGCCGTATCGTTGAAATTTATGGACCTGAATCTTCAGGTAAGACAACAGTTGCACTCCATGCAATTGCTAATGCACAGAAGAATGGCGGCATCGCTGCCTTCATCGATGCAGAACATGCACTTGATCCAGAGTATGCCCGCAAGCTCGGTGTAGATATTGATGCACTCCTTGTTTCACAGCCAGATACTGGTGAGCAAGCACTTGAGATCATGGATATGTTGGTTCGCTCTGGTGCCCTCGACATTATTGTCGTCGACTCCGTTGCAGCGCTCGTACCACGTGCTGAAATCGAAGGCGAGATGGGTGACTCCCATATGGGTCTCCAAGCTCGTTTGATGTCACAAGCACTTCGTAAGATCACTGGTGCACTTCACCAATCAAATACCACAGCGATCTTCATCAACCAGCTTCGCGACAAGATCGGTGTCTTCTTCGGAACACCAGAGACAACAACCGGTGGTAAGGCGCTGAAGTTCTACGCCTCTATCCGTATGGATGTCCGTCGTATCGAGACACTCAAGGATGGCCAAGATGCAGTCGGTAACCGTACCCGCGTCAAAGTCGTCAAGAATAAGATGGCTCCACCTTTCAAGCAGGCAGAGTTTGACATCATTTACGGCACTGGTATCTCACGTGAGGGATCACTCATCGATCTCGGCGTAGAGGTCGGCGTCGTCAAGAAGTCGGGTGCTTGGTATACCTATGGCCCAGATCAACTCGGCCAGGGTAAAGAGAATGCACGTGCATTCCTCCTCGATAACCCTGATCTAGCTAACGATATTGAGAAGCAGATTCGCGAACACTATGTACCAGTCGCGATCGATCCAGCGCTTGTCGCTGCCGTCGATGAGGCAACAGCAGAGGTTGAGTTCTAGCCTTCGCTAGTAGATCATGCGAAAAGAAGAAGTCAGTCAAGGAGCTCTTACCTACTCCGAGGCGATGGATATAGCGCTCCATGCGCTCGCTCCACGTGCTCGCAGTAGGGCAGAGCTCCACGACCATCTCATCAAACGTGGCGTCGATCAAGAATCTGCCGCCGGCGTTCTCGATTCACTTGAACTTCAGGGGCTACTCAACGATCTCGAATTTGCAAAGATCTGGTCAGAGTCTCGCCAACGCCAGAAGAAGTTAAGTAAGCGCGTTATTACCTCCGAGCTCCGTCAGAAGGGCGTTGCGGCAGATATCATCGAAGAGGTCGTCTCTGAGATCGATGATGAAGAGGAGTATGCGATGGCCTTTGCTCTCGCAGAGAAGAAATATCGTTCCTGCTCCAACCTCGATCCCGATGTCGCCTATCGACGAATCTCATCGCTGCTGGCACGTAAAGGCTTTGGCCATCAGATGATGGCTCGGATCATGAATCAACTACGATTGGGTGATGAGCAGTTCTAGCCCCCTGATTGTTATCTGCGGCGCAACTGCGACCGGCAAGAGTGATCTCGCAATCGCGCTCGCGCAAAAACTTGGCGGAGAGATCATCAACGCTGACTCGATGCAGGTCTACCAAGGAATGGATATTGGTACTGCCAAGGTTCCGCTCGACGAACGTGGTGGAATTCCTCATCACCTCTTAGATATCTATCCCGTCAATCAAGATATGACTGTTGCTCGTTATCAAGAGTTAGCACGAGCAAAGGTCGATCAACTCCGTGCCGACGGAACTCCAACAATCGTTGTTGGTGGAACTGGCCTCTACATCAAATCGATCCTCGATGATCTCAACTTTCCAGATACTGATCCTGATATTCGCCAGAAGATCACCGATGAGGCAGAGGCGATCGGTAATGAGGCGCTCCATGCAAAACTTGCTGCACTCGATCCCGTAGCCGCACTTGCCATTCCCTTCGAGAATGTCCGACGTGTGATTCGTGCGCTCGAAGTCATTGAGATTACCGGCCAGCCATATACGACCAACCTTCCGCGTGAAGGATCTACGCGATACCCAGATGCGATTCAGATCGGTCTGGCGATGGATAGAGAAGATTTAGGGGAGCGGATCAACAAGCGGGTCGATCGGATGTGGGAGCTGGGCTTTGTGGATGAAGTTGAAGAGCTGATCAACCACGGCCTCCTCGAAGCGAAGACAGCACAGGCCGCGATCGGTTATGCCCAGATCATTGCGATGAAACATGGCGTGATGAACGAAGAAGAGGCACGTGAGGATACGAAGCGGGCTACTCGCCAATATGTGCGCCGCCAAGAGACCTGGTTTAGCCGGGATGCTCGTATCACCTGGCTATCAGCCCACGCCTCTACTCCAATGCGCCTCGATAGTGCTCTAGCAACTATCATTCAAAGATGATCGCAACCTACGGACACGGAACCCACAATGATTTTGTGGTGCTCTTTGACCCAGAGGATGCGCACGAATTAACTCCCGATCAGATCGTTCGCATCTGCGACCGCACGACTGGTATCGGCGCCGATGGCACGATCCGGATCATCAAGCGCGATGGCAAGTGGTTTATGGATTACCGCAATAGCGATGGCTCACTCGCTGAGATGTGTGGCAATGGCATCCGCGTGATGGCGCGCTACCTCGTCGAACGTGGCCATCAACCTGAAGGAATCTTCGCAATCAACACTCGCGCCGGAATGAAATATTTAGCAGTCCCTGCCGATGACGATATCTCAGTCAATATGGGCGGCGTCCAAGAGATCTACGGTGAGATCACTGTGACTGTCGGGGATAAGAGCTGGATCGGTTACAACATCAATGTCGGAAACCCACATGCGGTTGTCTTCGTTGACGATCTCGCAGATGCTGGGGATCTTAAAACTCCGCCAAAGGTAGAACCAGCTGATGAATATCCTGAAGGCGTCAATGTTGAATTTGTGAAGTTCCTTGATAACGGTGAGATCGCTATGCGCGTTCATGAACGCGGATCAGGCGAGACCCAGAGCTGCGGGACTGGAATATGTGCAGTTGCGCTCGCTGCCACATTAAAGATGCGCAAGCAGTTGCCCTCCCATTGGGTGATCAACCCACCAGGTGGCCGCCTGACAGTCGATATCGATCCCCATAGCAACGCGACGCTCACCGGGCCTGCGGTATTAATCGCCGATCACGATATTAGTAAGTACCTGTAACTCAATGCCACGCGATCAAGAACCACTCGATATCGATATCGATCAACTGCTCCGTGAATCAGCGATGGTCGCTGCAGAGTTTGATGCACAGGAGAGTTCTGCGGAATATGCCGAGAGTCAGCAGCAAGATCTCCAGGATCGCCAAGCACTTCGCCGTGTTCATGGCCTCTCGACCGAATTAGAAGATGTCTCTGACGCTGAATACCGCCAACTTCGATTAGAGAAGGTAGTTCTCGTCGGAGTGTGGACCGAAGGAACATCGCAAGATGCCGAGAACTCACTGAAGGAGCTTGGCGCTCTCGCCGAAACTGCCGGATCGCAGGTGATGGATGGCTTGATCCAGCGTCGTGATCGCGCCGATCCATCAACATTTATCGGATCTGGAAAGGTCCTGGAACTTCGCCAAGCAGTTGTCGCAACCGGCGCAGATACCGTGGTCTGCGATGGCGAACTCTCACCAGCTCAACTTCGCTCCCTTGAATCAAAGGTGAAGGTTAAAGTTATTGATCGCACCGCATTGATCTTGGATATCTTCGCGCAGCATGCGAAGTCTCGCGAAGGTAAGGCGCAGGTTGAACTCGCACAGATGACATACCTCTTACCGCGCTTACGTGGTTGGGGTGATTCGTTATCACGTCAGGCCGGCGGCATCGGTGGTCGCGGTCCAGGTGAGACCAAGATCGAAACCGATCGTCGTCGCATCAATGACAAGATGGCGAAACTTCGTAAAGAGATTAAGGAGATGAAGGTCGCGCGCGATACCAAGCGCCAAGAACGTTCTCGAAACAATATTCCTTCAGTTGCAATCGCTGGCTATACCAACGCTGGTAAATCTTCACTGATGAATCGCCTCACCAATGCTGGCGTGCTCGTTGAGAATGCGCTCTTTGCAACACTTGATCCAACAACGAGACAGACAAAGACACCTGATGGTCGCGTCTTTACTCTCTCTGACACTGTCGGCTTTGTCCGCCACTTACCTCACCAACTTGTTGAAGCCTTTAAATCAACGCTGGAAGAGGTCGCTGCCGCTGATCTCATCGTTCACGTCGTTGATGGTTCGCATCCCGATCCAATGGAGCAGATTCGTGCCGTTCGTCAGGTCATTAACGAAGTTGGCGGGGGAGATATCCCAGAGATCATCGCGATCAACAAGGCTGATATCGCTGCCCCTGAAGTGATGATGCAGATCCTGCGAACTGAACAGAATAGCTTCGCCTTCTCAGCCCGCACCGGTTTTGGTATCGATACCTTGCTCAAAGCGATTGAGACCTCATTGCCACGGCCTCGTGTAGAAGTGCGGACGACGATTCCATTCAATCGCGGTGACTTGGTCTCAGCGATTCACGAGCGCGGTGAGATTATGAGTGAAGAGTATTCAGAGTTCGGAACCACTATCCATGCCATGGTCGATGGCTCTCTTGCCGAGAAGCTCGCTGCTCTGAAATAGGATCGTCTTATGGCTCAGTACATCACTCTCACACCTGAGAATTTTCAGGAGGCAGTGGAATCTTCAACTGCGGCGCTCAATGATGGTGGTATTGCAGTCTTGGCGGCAGAACATGGATATGTCTATGCCTGTAATGCCTTCGATCACGATGCAGTGAGTCGAATACATACGCTACGTGGCGATCAGGCCTACACCGCCTGCCAAGTTATGGTTGGAAAATCTGATGTCCTTGCTGGGCTATCAACTGATTTCGATGATGAGATGAAACTTCTCGCAGATTCACTCTGGCCAGGCTTACTCACACTTCATCTCATGCCGCACTATGGTCTTAATTGGGATCTTGGCGATGGTGGAGAACTTTCAGAATTTGCAGTTCGAGTGCCAGGGAGCGAACTTCTGCGCGCAGTCGCAGAGTCGACTGGTCCACTCGCCATCGCGAGCGCGGCGATAGTTGGCCGCCCCGCTACTCGCGAGATCAACTTTGTCCCAGCGCTGGAATCTTCGATCGCTATCTATGTCGATGAGGGGACCCTGCCAGAAGGGCCGGCCTCAACGGTGATTCGCCGAAAGATCCTTGGCGTGAGCGGTGGGTTGGAGATGACCCGAGAGGGAGCAATCTCACTCGAAAAATTGCAGGCAATTGTGCCGACCCTTATGGCACTAGGGGCGCAGGAGCCACCCGTCAACTAGTCTTACGCCATGACCGATACTTTCTATGGCCCAGATTTCAATCAGCTCTCAGCTCAGGATCCTGACATTGCTGCGCTTCTTCTCTCCGAGTTAGAGCGCCAACGCAACGGACTTCAGTTGATCGCTTCCGAGAACTTCACCTCATCGGCAGTTCTTGCGACTCTAGGTTCAACCCTCTCGAACAAATATGCGGAGGGTTATCCAGGTAAGCGTTACTACGGTGGTTGTGAAGAGGTCGATAAGGTCGAGACGATCGGCATCGAGCGCGCCAAGTCACTCTTCGGTGCAGAGCATGCAAACCTCCAGCCACACTCTGGTGCAAGTGCCAACGTTGCGGTCTATAAGGCATTTACCAATCCAGGCGATACCGTCCTCGCGATGTCACTTCCACATGGTGGCCACCTCACACATGGATCAAAGGTCAACTTCTCTGGCAAGTGGTACAACATCGTTTCCTATGGCGTTCGCCAAGATAATGAATTGATTGATTACGACGAGCTTCGCGATCTCGCTATCGCCAATAAGCCAAAGATGATCTGTTCCGGTGCGACTGCCTACCCAAGTTTGATCGACTTTGAAAAGGTTCGCGCGATCTGCGATGAAGTTGGCGCAATCATGTGGGTCGATGCTGCTCACTTCATTGGTCTCGTGGCTGGTAAGGCGATCCCATCACCAGTTCCTTATGCCGATGTTGTCTCCTTTACAACTCACAAGGTTCTCCGTGGACCACGCGGAGGCATGATTCTTAGCAAGGCAGAGCACGCGGCAGCACTTGATAAAGCAGTCTTTCCTGGCATGCAGGGTGGTCCAATCATGAGCGCTGTTGCCGGCAAAGCAGTTGCCCTCAAGGAGTGCGCAACACCTGCCTATCAAGAGTATGCAAAGAACGTCATTACTAATGCGAAGGCGCTCGCTGCTGGACTTGAAGCTGAAGGAATGCGCGCCGTTTCAGGTGGAACTCAAACCCACCTCGCACTCATCGATGTTCGCAGTACTGGCGTTACTGGCAAGGTTGCCGATGAGCGCTGTGGTCTCTCAGGAATTACATTAAATAAGAATGCGATTCCTTACGATCCAGAGACTCCTGCAATCACAAGTGGTATTCGCGTTGGAACTCCATCAACAACTACCCAAGGTATGGGCGTTCCGCAGATGAAGGAGATCGCATCTCTCATCGCACGCGCTATCAAGGATGGTGGCGATGAGGCGAAGGCAGCTGCAATCCGATCTGATGTTCATGCTCTAACTTCGCAATTCCCTGTCTATCCTCGCTAACCAATGCGCGAATACCTTTTAACGGCACTCATCGCAGCGACGATGACCTTCTTGTTGACCCCGCTCGTCAGGGCGTGGGCGATGAAGTCAGGTGCTTACATCGGAATCCGCGATCGAGATATGCATACCACCGTCACTCCGCGTTGGGGTGGAGTAGCGATGTGGGGAGCGATGTCGCTGACATTTCTCATCGTCAATCACCTACCGCTCGTTGGAAAATCTTTTGGTCGAGAGGCGCAAGGAATCTTTCTCGCTGGCACCTTCATTATGGTGCTGGGAATGCTCGATGATCGCTTCGATTTGGATTCGATCACTAAGTTTGCAGGTCAGGCCCTTGCCGCTGGAATTCTCTTGTTGCACGGTGTCCAAATTCTCTGGCTGCCGATCAATGGCATCCTGACGCTTCCGGCAAATATCGGCCAGCTTCTTACCGTGCTCTTTGTTATGACAGTGATTAACGCGGTGAACTTCATCGATGGCCTTGATGGACTTGCAACTGGTGTGGTGGCTATCTGCGCCAGCGCCTTCTTTATCTTCTCCTACGTTCTTGCAGTAGTGAATGGCTTTAATCGCGCCGGTGCACCTTCACTTATTACTGCGGTAGTTATCGGAATGTGTTTGGGCTTCTTGCCTCACAACTTCCATCCAGCAAAGATCTTCATGGGCGACTCTGGCGCCATGTTGCTGGGCCTTCTCCTTGCCGCATCGGCTATCACGCTGACGGGTCAGATCGATGTCAATGCCATCTCTGATTCAAGTTCGCGTTCCGCACTTCTTCCTTTGCTCTTGCCATTTACGATTCTTGCGATTCCATTGCTCGATCTCATAATGGCGATTGTTCGACGAGTGCGTGCTGGGAAATCTCCATTTGCTTCAGATCGTCAGCACCTCCATCACCGTCTGCTCGATCTGGGCAACTCACATCGACGAACAACATTTATTCTCTATCTCTGGGCTGCGACCTTCGCCTTCCCAACAGTTATTGCCGCATTTGCACCACTCTGGATTGCACTCATCATTGCGGCTGCAATTGCATCACTCTCGATTGTGCTTATCGCTGACACCTTAAAGAAGAAGAGCTCAGAGAGAGTTGCCGCCCATGTCTAATGTGAACGTTGGAAATTCCTCAGAGCAGGAGATGTGGAAGGGCGCACTCATTCCTTCCTTGGTTGTCACTCTGCTCTGCGTTGGCGGTTCGATCGCGATTAAGAAGGGCCCAGGTGCTTGGGGGTCACTGCTTGCGAGTTTGATCGTTGTCCTCTTCTTCTCAGTCCATCTTGGGATTAGCGCGATCTCCAAGAATCTTGACCCGATCGCCACAATGGCGCTGGCGATGTTCTCGTATTTCGCGAAGGTCATGGTGATGGGCGCCTTCCTGCTCATCATCACCAAATTCACCTCACCGGCCACTGTAAGCCGCCCCGCCTTCGCCATTACCGCCTTGGCGATCACTGCCGCCTGGCTGGCGGGGGAGATCCGTGCATTTCTCAAGCTCAAGCTCGCGTTACCATTGCCCTCTCGGTCAGAGAAGTAAGACCGGAACTAGGGGAGGTCACCATGGCATCGAATGAAGAAGGCGCGCTCTGGTCGATCCTGGGCTACCTGCTATCAGGCCTGCTCATCTGGGGTGGCATCGGCTACGGATTAGATCGCTGGCTCAACCCACACCACCACTGGTTCATGCTCGTCGGCTGTCTGCTCGGCATGGGCGCCTCGATCTACCTCGTCTGGCTCCGCTTCGGCCGAGAGTAATACCCGCCAAGAGTTAGGCTCAAAATCACTTTTTTGTTACCTCCGTGGGTTTTGGTTTTTGACTCGCTGCTAATAGGGTTACGCCGTCTTCCCATGAATATTTAAGTTTTAGCCGCTTTAAATGATGTAAAGGGAGAGTGCGTGTTCGCGTCTGCTGTAGCTGGCCCGGGGTTCGTCCCGCCAAGCACCAATGACTTCAATCTGCCTCCCGTTTTCGGCAATAGCGCATACTCAACAAAGCCAGTTCTGCTCGTCTTCTTGAGCGTCATTCTTATCTCAATCTTCTTCATCGCTGCGGCTCGCAAAGCTGCGATCGTTCCTGGCAAGCTCCAATTTGTTGGCGAGTCAATCTACGCATTCGTCCGCAAGGATCTTGCTGAAGAGATCATCGGACACGAGTTCCTTCAGTTCGTGCCATTCCTCTTCACACTCTTCACCTTTGTTCTTGTGAACAATGTCTTCGGAATTATTCCGTTCTTGCAATTCCCAGCGATGTCACACGTTTCGTTCCCCTATGTGCTTGCTGGATTCTCATACTTCATCTTCCATGCAATCGGAATCAAGAAGCAGGGACTTATTAAGTACCTCAAGGGAATTGCATTCCTTCCGGGTGTTCCAAAGTTTGCTTACATTCTCTTGACTCCAATTGAGATCGCAACTTATTTCCTTATCCGTCCAGTGACACTCTCACTGCGGTTATTTGCAAATATGTTCGCCGGTCACTTGCTCCTCTTGGTCTTCATCGGTGGCGGTAACTACATGCTCCACGACAACCACCTCTTGATGAAGATCTTGTCGCCATTCTCCTTTGGCTTCGGTATCGCAATGACCTTCTTCGAGTTCATGGTGCAGTGCCTCCAGGCCTACATCATCACCCTTCTCTCAGCCCTCTTTATTGCAGGCGCTTTGGCAGAAGAGCACTAATCAGAGTTTTTACCCAGCAACTCCTTATTGGCACTTGCCA
The DNA here is from genome assembly GCA_903953805.1 of uncultured Actinomycetes bacterium. Lineage (GTDB taxonomy): Bacteria > Actinomycetota > Actinomycetes > Nanopelagicales > Nanopelagicaceae > PALSA-747. The sequence continues at coordinate 9,448 of CAJBLC010000050.1, forward strand.
GTAAGTACAACGAACGAAAGGCAACAAAGATGAAAGGCACACTCAACCTGGTCGGTTATGGCCTATCTGCAATCGGACCTGCAATCGCAACTGGCTTAATCTTCGCCGCTTATATCAACGGTGTAGCACGTCAGCCTGAGGCACGCTCAGTCTTGCAGCCAATCGCATTCCTCGGCTTCGCACTTGCAGAAGCTTTGGCACTCTTCGGACTCGTTCTCGCGTTCGTCCTCTAAGTCATTCATTAAGACCCTTTAGACAGGAATAAAGAGATGCATTCTCGTTTTGTCGCTGAAGCAGCGCAGAGCCCGCTCGTTCCAAAGCCAGCGGAGTTAATCGTCGGCGTTATCGCCTTCGCATTGCTCTTCATGGTTCTCCGTAAGTTCGTTACGCCAATGTTTGAAAAGGCATTTGCAGCACGTACTGAGGCGATCCAGGGCGGAATTGAAAAGGCAGAGCGCGCACAGCTCGAAGCAGCAAAGGCACTTGAGTCATACACGGCTCAACTCGCTGATGCTCGTGGCGAAGCTGCGAAGATCCGTGAAGAAGCTCGCGTCCAAGGCGCAGCGATCATCGAAGATCTTCGTGCGCAGGCACAAGAGGAAGCTGCTCGTATTACTGCAGCAGCCCATAGTTCAATCGAAGCAGAGCGTGAGAAGGCAATCTCTTCTCTCCGTGCTGAAGTTGGAACTTTGGCCGTTGATCTTGCATCCAAGATCGTCGGAGAAGCACTTGAAGACCAGGTACGACAATCTCGTATTGTCGATCGCTTCTTAGAAGACTTGGAGAAGAGCAAGTAATGATCGTTCTCGGTGGTAGCAGTCGCCAAGCTCTCTTGGCGCTTCGTGGTGCACTTGATGAGCAGCTCAAGGGCGCTTCATCAGCTGAGTGCACCGCACTATCAGCCGACCTCTTTAAGGCGCTCGGTGCATTGGCATCGTCAATCGGTCTACGCCGAGCACTTACAGATCCAGCACGCGATCATGCATCAAAGACTGCACTTATCAATGATCTCTTCGGTAAAGAGATCGGCGCAAAGGCGCTCGCACTTCTCGTAAGTGCCGCATCTTCTCGCTGGTCTTCATCAGGCGAGATCGCCGATGCACTTGAACAGATCGCAGTTGAGGCTGAGGCGACAGCAGCAAATCAGGAGAACGCTCTTGATGCTGTTGAGGAAGAGCTCTTCACCTTCTCACGTCTGCTTGTTACACATAATGATCTTCGCTTGGCTCTTAATGATCGCGCTGATTCACTCGAACGTAAGCGCGCGCTCATCGACACCATCTTCGCTTCAAAGGCCAACGCTTCAACCGTTCGCCTTCTCGAAGCACTTGTCAGCGGATCCCGCGGTCGCAGCATCGAAGCAGCTCTCGCTGCCTTTGCTCACGCAGTGTCTGCTCGCCGTAACCGCCTCGTGGCAATTGTCCGTAGCGTCGTTGCCTTGACCCCAGCTCAGCGCGAGAAGCTCTCAGCAGCTCTCACCAAGCAGGTCGGACAGCCGGTCCATATCAACACCGAGCTTGATCCATCAGTACTCGGCGGAATCGAAGTTCGCTTCGCTGACGAGATCATCGATGGCACCATCAGCAATCGTTTGGCAGAAGCGAGCAGAGCGCTCGCAGTTTAAAAACAGAATTCAATTCCCACCCAAGAGGGGATTGACCAGTAAGAGAGACAGAGGGAATACATCATGGCGGAGCTAACAATTCGTCCCGAAGAGATTCGCGACGCACTTGCAAAGCACGTTGCTTCTTATAACCCAGGAGCTGCTGCACGAGATGAGATCGGCACAGTAACCGAGGCAGGCGACGGAATCGCACGCGTTGAGGGACTACCTTCAACAATGACCAATGAACTTTTGAAGTTTGAGAACGGAACGTTAGGCCTAGCGCTTAACCTCGACGTTCGCGAGATCGGTGTCGTTATCTTGGGCGAGTTCACCGGTATCGAAGAAGGAACATCAGTCCGCCGTACTGGAGAAATTCTCTCTGTTCCAGTCGGAGATGGATTCTTGGGCCGCGTTGTTAATGCACTCGGTGAGCCAATCGATGGCAAGGGCGAGATCAAGGCCGAGACCACCCGTGCTCTTGAAGTTCAGGCGCCTACCGTTGTTCAGCGCCAGCCGGTGAAAGAGCCAATGCAGACAGGTATTAAGGCGATCGATGCAATGACAGCGATTGGTCGCGGTCAGCGTCAGTTGATCATCGGTGACCGTCAGACTGGTAAGACTGCGATTGCGATCGACACCATCATCAACCAGCGCGATAACTGGAAGACTGGCGATCCAAAGAAGCAGGTTAAGTGCATCTACGTTGCTATCGGTCAGAAGGGCTCAACAATTGCATCAGTTAAGGGTGCACTTGAGGCTGCTGGCGCGATGGAGTACACAACAATCGTTGCTGCTCCTGCATCAGATTCAGCAGGCTTCAAGTACCTCGCTCCATATACCGGTTCTTCAATCGGTCAGCACTGGATGTATAACGGCCAGCATGTATTGATCATCTTCGATGATCTCTCTAAGCAGGCTGAGGCATACCGCTCAGTCTCACTTCTTCTCCGTCGCCCACCAGGCCGTGAGGCTTACCCAGGCGATGTCTTCTACTTGCACTCTCGCCTTCTTGAGCGTTGCGCAAAGCTCTCTGATGAGCTCGGTGGCGGTTCTATGACCGGCTTGCCAATCATTGAGACAAAGGGAAATGACGTCTCAGCGTTTATTCCAACTAACGTAATTTCGATTACTGATGGTCAGTGCTTCCTTGAGACCGACTTGTTCAACGCTGGCGTTCGCCCAGCGATCAACGTGGGTATCTCAGTATCACGCGTGGGTGGATCAGCACAGACTAAGGCGATCAAGAAGATTGCTGGACGTCTCCGTCTCGATCTCGCTCAGTACCGTGAACTCGAAGCATTCGCAGCATTCGGTTCAGATCTCGATGCCGCATCAAAGGCTCAACTCGAGCGCGGTGCTCGCATGGTTGAACTCTTGAAGCAGGGTCAGTACTCGCCTTACTCAGTAGAGCGCCAAGCGGCATCTATCTGGGCTGGTACAACTGGCAAGATGGATTCGATTCCAGTTGCTGATATCCGCCGCTTTGAATCAGAGTTCCTCGACTTCATCGCACGTGAGCGCGCTTCAATCTTTGAAGTGATCTCATCAACTCGCGAACTCTCAGATGACACAGTCTCAGCTCTTGAAGAAGCGATCACAACCTTCAAGACTCAGTTCCAGTCTTCAGAGGTGAAGTAAGAACCCATGGGTGCCCAACTACGCGTCTATCGCCGCCGAATGCGTTCGGTTAAGGCGACGAAGAAGATCACGAAGGCAATGGAGTTAATCTCTGCCTCTCGTATCGTCAAGGCGCAGCAACGCGTGAACGCTTCTTCGCCATATGCGAATGAGCTCACTCAGGCTGTCACAGCGGTTGCAACCTTCTCGAAGGTTGATCATCCGTTGACGACTCCATCAACCTCACCACGTCGCGCAGCAGTTTTGATTATCGCTGCTGACCGTGGAATGGCCGGCGCATATTCAAATGCGGCGATCAAAGAGGGCGATAACGTCGTTGCCGCACTTACTGCGCGGGGGATTACCCCAGATGTCTTCCTAGTCGGTCGCAAGGCGCTGAACTATTACAAGTTCCGCAACCGTGCGATCGCTGGATCATGGACCGGCTTCTCTGATAACCCACAGTTTGCCCATGCTCGTGAAGTTTCAGCAGCGTTGATCACAGCATTTCTTGCTGAGAACGATCGTGCCGATGAACTCCACATTATCTACACTCAATTTAAATCAATGATCACCCAGATTCCTGTTACTAATCAGGTTCTGCCATTGGTCACCGAGGAGGCGCCAGCAGGCTTGCTTCCACAATATGAGTTCGAGCCAGATGCATCTGAGGTACTGAACGCACTTCTACCTCGCTACGTCGAAGCTCGAGTCTTTAACGCGATGTTGCAATCAGCAGCTTCAGAGCATGCTGCTCGCCGTCGCGCTATGAAGTCAGCGACTGATAACGCTGACGAGCTCATTAAGTCACTTACCCGACTTGCCAACGCGGCTCGTCAGGCAGAGATCACCCAAGAAATCAGTGAAATTGTTGGCGGAGCAGATGCTCTTGCCTCAGCTAGCGCAGGGAGCGAATAATGACATCAGCTACAGCAACCAAGAACGGCCGCGTTGCTCGCGTAATCGGACCGGTGGTGGACATTGAGTTCCCATCTGATGCGATGCCCGAGATCTTCAACGCCCTCCGTGTTGAGGTCGAGCTCTCAGGTACTACTCGTACCCTGACCCTCGAAGTTGCACAGCACATCGGCGATAACCTCGTCCGTGCGATCTCGATGCAACCTACTGATGGAATGGTTCGTGGTGCCTCAGTATCAGATACTGGCGCTCCTATCTCTGTTCCAGTCGGTGACGTTACAAAGGGCCACGTCTTCAACACCCTTGGCGAGTCACTCGACGTTCCAACATCATCACTCGACATTAAAGAGCGTTGGCCTATCCACCGCACAGCACCAGCATTCGATCAGCTCGAGTCAAAGACCGAGATGTTCGAGACCGGTATCAAAGTTATCGACCTCCTCACACCATATGTAAAGGGCGGAAAGATCGGCCTCTTCGGTGGTGCCGGTGTTGGTAAGACCGTTCTTATCCAAGAAATGATCTACCGCGTAGCTGAAAACTTCGGTGGTGTATCTGTATTCGCTGGTGTTGGTGAGCGTACCCGTGAAGGTAACGACCTCTTCCTCGAAATGACAGAGACTGGCGTTATCAATAAGACTGCACTGGTCTTCGGTCAGATGGATGAGCCACCTGGGACTCGTTTGCGCGTTGCGCTCTCAGCTCTCACAATGGCTGAATACTTCCGTGACGTTCAGAACCAAGATGTATTGCTCTTCATCGACAACATCTTCCGCTTCACACAGGCAGGTTCAGAGGTTTCAACACTTCTCGGCCGTATGCCATCTGCAGTGGGATATCAGCCAACCTTGGCTGATGAGATGGGTCAGCTCCAGGAGCGCATCACATCAACACGTGGTCACTCGATCACATCGATGCAGGCGATTTACGTCCCTGCCGATGACATCACCGACCCAGCTCCACACACAACATTCGCACACTTGGATGCAACAACCGTGTTGTCTCGTCCAATCTCAGAGCTCGGTATCTACCCTGCGGTGGATCCACTCGACTCAACATCACGTATCTTGGATCCTCGCTACATCGGCGAGCACCACTTCCGCGTTGCAAACCGCATCAAGCAGATCTTGCAGCGTTACAAGGATCTCCAGGACATCATCGCGATCTTGGGTATCGATGAACTCTCTGAAGAAGACCGTATCTTGGTTGGTCGCGCCCGTCGTATCCAGCGCTTCCTCTCACAGAACACCTTCGTGGCGAAGGTCTTCACAGGTATCGATGGTTCATTCGTTCCATTGAAGGACACAATCGAAGCCTTCGAAGCACTTGCTGATGGTAAGTATGACCACGTTCCAGAGCAGGCATTCTTCATGTGCGGTGGCCTCGACGATGTTGAGCGCAAGGCTGCAGAGCTTGCTGCATCGGTAAAGGCTTAATACATGGCATCATCCAATCTCACCGTTGAAGTTGTATCTCCAGAGAAGCGCGTCTGGTCTGGCGAAGCAACAATGGTTTCAGCACGCACCCTCGAAGGTGACATTGGAATCTTGCCTGACCACGCACCACTTCTTGGTGTCTTGGTCGATGGAACTGTTTCAATCAAAGCGAGCGATGGCTCATCACATGAGTTCCAGATGAGCGGTGGCTTTATCTCAGTATCGAAGAACCGTGTCTCAGTTCTCGGTGAGAGCGCTTAACAAGTAGAACGTAGAGTGGCCTCACCTTCGGGTGGGGCCATTTTTACTTGAGAAGAGTCAAACCCAAGTCACGAGACACAAGCTTCTTCGCCTTCGCTTCGCTGATACCCCACACTGAGAGACCAATGCCCAATGCAGTGTCAGCTTGCTCAGGGGAGAGGTTCTGATCAACAAGCACTGATTTTGTTAAACCCGTAATGGTATTGGACCACAATACCCAGCGCTCTTCAAAATTATCACCCTTCAATTCGCCAGCATCAGCTAAGAATTTGAAGACTCTCTTGCCTTCGCCTTCATCCGCTTCAACCATGAAGTTTGGATTCTCATTAAGTGAGTTGTGAAGCATCTGGGCGAAGAGTGGATGGGTCTGTCCAGTTCGAAGAAGTCTTCGGCCAATTTCGATGATTCGTTGAAGCCGATCTTCGGCGAGATTCTGTGACAGTGCCCATTCCATCCATGAATTCCATGCAGCGGCAAGGGCCTGCACGAAGAGGACATCCTTGTTCTCAAAATATTTGTAGATCGTCGTCGGGGAGACCTGAGCATGGGCAGATAGCTGCTCAATGGTGGCCGATGGACCGATCTCAGCGAGAACTTCCTGCCCTGCTTTGATGAGGGCTGCCCGGTTGCGAGCGGTGTAGGCAGCCTGGCGCCCCCCTGGGGCCGGTGCTGCGGTCTTCTTCGCTGCCATGGGTTGAGTGTAGATCCCAGTGCATCGATCGAGCCAAAGGGGCGGGTGCAAATTTGGGTTCAATAATTGACAATTTAATCATTTATGTAATGATTCTCCAAGATTGGAAGA
>CAJBLC010000051.1 GCA_903953805.1 uncultured Actinomycetes bacterium
GCCATCGGTGTACTGCCATGGCAGACGCTTCTCAAATGCTTGAACTAGCCCATTCGCAGTTGCAGTCCGAGGAGTCGTAGCGAGCGCACGAAGTTCAACACGACGTTTCGCCAATAAGAGCTGAAGAAGTAGCGCTTCATCAAAAGTTAATCGCTCTCGTGCGAACTCGGCCGCTTCACGTGTATCAGGAAGATGGATATCTCTATACGCCTGTGTCAGTGTTGGATAGCCCAATTCATCTCTGACGCTATCTGGCAGGATTTCGGGAATTTCTTCCAAGCCGTCGAAGGCGAGCTCAACACATTTGGCAATCTTCCATGACGGTAACTTGGAGACCGCGGGATAGACCGCAATGTAGCGACCAGCGAATTTTTCAATCGCAGCATCGACATCATCACCATCAGGGATGAGTTCATAATCAGGGTGCGAGAGCTGGCGTCGGTTGTTGAAGATGCCGACCTTCCCGGCAAAGAGACCTGATCGGCCTACTCGTAACTCCTTCTCACGCCACGGTTGATTGAAGAAGGTGAGCGACATGGTCGCCTTACCGTCCGTCAGAATAACTTCCAGAATGGTCCGCCCAGAGGCTCGGCGCAGACTTACCTTGGAGATCTCGGCAAGGACAGTGGCCTCTTCCCCCTCAAGGAGGGCATCGATATCGGTCAGTTCACCGCGCTCAACGTAGCGTCGCGGATAGTGGCGTAAGAGATCGCCGACCGTCCGTAGTTCCAGCCCCTTCTCTAGGACCTTCGCAGTCCTATCCCCGAGAACAGCTTTCAACGGGGTTTCGAGATTCGGCACGGGGCTATTCTCTCCTGACCGAGCCCGCTCTGCCTGATCTGCGGCCCGATCTCGCAGTCGATTCGCCTAAATGAGCGTCGAGGCGGTAATCTTTCGCCTTCATCAAGAGGGCTTCAAGAACGTACTTGAAGCGACACTTATCTTTAAAGGAGTTCACCGTGGCATCAAACTGCGATATCTGCGGCAAAGGCCCCAGCTTTGGCAACAATGTCTCGCACTCCATGCGTAAGACCCGTCGCCGCTGGAATCCAAATATTCAGCGCATCCGTACCCTCGTAGGCGGACATACCAAGCGTCAGAACGTTTGTTCATCATGCCTCAAGGCCGGCAAGGTCACCCGCTAACACTTGCTCACTGTGATGCTCGCCTAGGGCATCGAAAACTCTCTTGACCCTATATTGATCCTGTGTTGATCTATGCCCATCGCGGCGCCTCTGCGGATTTTCCTGAGATGTCTCGTGCTGCCTACCTGGGCGCAGTCGATCAAGGGGCCGATGGTTTCGAATGCGATCTGCGATTAACGAAAGATCGCGTATTAATCTGCTGGCACGATAACGACCTTGTACGAATGGCCGGATCGGAACTCCAGATCGCTTCATCAACGTTGGCTCAGCTTCAAGATCGGGCCGAAATACTCACCTTCGACGAACTCCTCGAGATTGCGATTACGCATAAGAAGAATCTCGCACTAGAGACAAAGCATCCAGTCCCAACCGGCGGCGCAGTTGAACGTGCACTTCTGCAAAGACTTTCCATTCATGAGAATCGAATTCGTGAAGCAGGCATCGATATCGCGATCATGTCATTTTCCTGGTGGGCAATTAATCGAGTAAAGCGTCGTGGATTCACCGGCGTCTACCTCATCGCGCATCGTTGGCAGCGACTCTTCAACCTCTTTGATGCAATAGGTCCAGGCATATTTTTGCTTCGAAATGATAGCGAGCTTGCCCCCAAACTCTCACGGCGCGGACGGAAGATTTTTATTTGGACGGTCAACACCACGTCGGATTTAGAGATTGCACATCGTGCCGGTGCATCGGTTGTTATGAGTGATAAACCTGGCGAGATGAAGGCTCACTTAAAGCTTATTCAAAATGGGTAAAGCCCTGATGTTCAGCAATGAATCCATCGACGAGAACTCGTGAGCCAGCAACAACCCTACCTATCTCGATAAACCCGGATGGAATTGTTACACCGCTCGGCACCGTTGCCAGAAAAGCATGATCTTCTCCCCCATGCAAAATCCACTCCCAGACATCGCAGCCATGTTCGGTTGCAAGCGAGGCAAGACGGCTAAAGCCATCTGAGCTCTGAAGGAGTTCGCGATCGATCTCAATCTGAACATGTGATGCATCAGCGATCTGATTGAGTTCTGAGATCAGCCCATCTGAAACGTCAGTTAATGAATGGGCAATCGATGAAATTGATTGGGCCTTCTCATATTCAACAGTGGGATTGCGGTGTTCTGCCGAGTCGCCATCGAGTATCCCGCGTTGCAAAATAGCTA
>CAJBLC010000052.1 GCA_903953805.1 uncultured Actinomycetes bacterium
AATCATCAACTGAAGACGCTCACTCGCATCTTCGTAGGCCTCATCCATCCGTTCCGAAGTGCCATCCCAGTTAATTGCATTCGCGATAAGTGTGAGCGAGCCAGTGAGGTGATCAAAGATCGCAAGGTCTGATGTCAACATATATGCGATTTCCGGCAGATCAACATCGTTTACTGCAATTTCAGGAATCTTCTCGAGACGACGAACAATCTCATAGCCAGCGTACCCAACTAAACCACCAGTTAACGGTGGCAAACCGTCAATCGTCGGACTCTTCAAATGTGCAGCAGTTATCTTCAAGGCATCAAGTGGATCGATTCCGGTTGGAACTCCAGCCGGTGCCTTTCCTTTCCACACTGCAAGGCCATCTTCTTCAGTAAGGGTCGCGAGTGAATTAACGCCAACAAAGGAGTAACGCGACCAGACTCCACCATGTTCGGCAGACTCCAAAAGAAATGTTCCGCTTCGATCACCGGCAAGCTTCTTATAAACAGTTAATGGAGTTTCGTGATCAGCAAGAATGCGCTTCCAAACGGGAACAACGTTATAACGTGCAGCGTATTCGCGAAATTCTTCTAAGGTCATCATGGCTAGAGATCCAGATTTCGATGGAAGCAGCTTCGCTCGCCGGTGTGACAAGCAGCGCCTATCTGATCGACTTTGAGAAGGATTGCATCGCCATCACAATCATAAGAAGCGCTCACCAACTTTTGAGTGTGGCCCGATGTGAGCCCTTTCTCCCAGAGCTCATTTCGACTTCGACTCCAGTAAGTAACTCTTCCGGTTGCGAGCGTCTGCTCAAGGGCTTCGCGGTTCATCCAAGCAACCATCAATACATCACCACTCAAGTGATCCTGCGCGATTGCGGCGACGAGTTCACCACGGTCAAAGTGCTCCGTGATCTCTACAGGAATTGTCGACGTCATCAGCCCATTCTGCCCTATTGGCGCCTAGCGGCGAATTGAATAACCACGTGCCGAGAGATCTTCCTTGACCTCAGCAATTGTGAAGGTGCCAAAGTGGAAGACACTCGCCGCTAGGAGCGCATCAGCCCCAGCGTCGAGGGCGCTTGCGAAATCCGATAACTTTCCAGCTCCTCCACTTGCAATGACCGGAACAGAAGAGATTGCTCGAACTGCTCGAATCATCTCGATGTCGTAGCCATCACCTGTGCCATCAGCATCCATTGAATTGAGCAGAATCTCACCCACACCTCGGGTGATGCCTTCCTCTACCCATGCGAGTGCATCGAGGCCAGCGCTCTTTCTCCCACCGTGAGTCGTGACTTCAAATCCCGAAGGGGTTTCTGCCCTTCTCGCATCGACTGATAAGACCAATACTTGGTTGCCAAAACGATCTGCTATCTCATTAATTAACTGCGGATTGTTGATCGCTGCAGTGTTTATGGAAACCTTGTCGGCGCCCGCACGCAATAGACGATCCACATCTGCACTCGCTCTGATGCCACCACCTACCGTGAGTGGAATAAAGACCTGTTCGGCGGTTCTACTCACCATCTCAAGAGTTGTTGATCGATCTTCAACAGATGCTGATATGTCGAGGAAGGTCAACTCATCTGCGCCAGCATCTCCGTACAACTTTGCAAGTTCTACCGGGTCGCCTGCATCACGAAGATTTTGGAAATTAACTCCCTTAACGACTCTGCCTGCTGCCACATCAAGGCAGGGAATGATTCTCTTTGCCAGCATTAGCGACAGGTTTCAATCGCTTCTGGAAGTGTGAATGCGCCTGCGTATAACGCTTTGCCGACGATCGCACCTTCAACGCCAATAGAAGTGAGCGATTTGATTGCAACAAGATCAGCCAGTGTTGATACACCACCACTTGCGACAACAGGCCTTGTTGTAGCAGCACACACTTCTCGAAGTAATTCAAGGTTGGGCCCGGTTAACGTTCCATCCTTAGCAACATCTGTCACGATATAGCGAGAACACCCATCGCGATCTAAACGTTCGATCGTCTCAAAGAGATCTCCACCTTCACGTGTCCAGCCTCGTGCAGCGAGCGTGTGGCCTCGCACATCGAGACCGACAGCAATTCGATCCCCACATTCAGAGATCACTTTTGCAGTCCAATCAGGATTTTCGAGTGCTGCGGTTCCAAGGTTCACTCGTTCACAACCGGTTGCAAGGGCACGGCGAAGCGAATCGTCATCACGAATTCCGCCAGAGAGTTCTACGCGTAGATCAACGCTCTTGATTACCTCTGCCAAGAGATCGGCATTACTTCCGATTCCAAATGCCGCGTCGAGATCAACGAGATGGATCCACTCGGCACCTGCAGCGAGAAATTCAAGCGCAACCTCACGAGGGTCTCCGTACTGACTCTCAGCTGAGAGTTCACCTTGCACAAGGCGAACAGCTTTGCCGCCTTTTACATCAATAGCCGGAAGCAGTTCTAAAGCGCTCATAAGGTCTCCGCCCAATTCTTGATCAATCTTGCTCCCGCTTTACCACTCTTCTCGGGATGGAATTGTGTGGCACTCACCTTTCCATACTCAACAGCAGCGATAAAGCGCTCGCTATATTCTGTTGTGGACGCGAGGATCGCTGAATCAACGCTCTTCACCGCATAAGAGTGCACAAAATAGAAAGATTCGTTTTCAATGCCGTGAAAGAGTTTCGAGTTGGGCGCTGACGAGACAGTGTTCCACCCAATATGCGGCAGGACCGGCGCGTCGAGCGGTGTCACTTCACCCGAAAATACTCCAACGCCTGAGTGAGAGCCCTTCTCGGCACCGCGCGAAAAGAGGATCTGCATTCCTACGCAAATACCAAGTAACGGCTTCTCAGATTCCACTCTTGCTCGAATGATCTCTTCGCCACCGATTGCGAGAAGTTGATCCATGCAGGCACCAAACGCACCAACGCCAGGCACGACAAGTCCATGGGCTGCTAAGGCGCGATCGCGATCAGCAGTGATCTCAACATCGTGCCCTGTTAATTCAAAGGCGCGTTGTGCAGAGCGAAGATTCCCCGATCCGTAGTCGAGTATCGCGATCAAAGAGTTCCCTTTGTAGAAGGAATCCCTGCTACTCCGTCGCGAGAAACGGCATCGCGAAGTGCGCGAGCGACAGCTTTAAATTGTGCTTCGAAGACGTGATGGGCATTGCGTCCTTCAAGAACGCGAACGTGCAATGCAATACGTGCTTCAGCGACGATTGATTCCCAGATGTGGCGGCCTAAGGTCGTATCGAAGGTACCTATGAGCTCTACGATTTCTGGTTGGCGATGTACAAGGTAAGGACGTCCAGAGAGATCTACCGCTGCTTGGACAAGAACTTCATCAAGCGGGACCATGGCATCACCGAAGCGACGAATTCCAGATTTATCGCCAAGCGCCTCTCTAAGTGCCTGCCCAAAGGCAAGGGAAGTATCTTCAACAGTGTGGTGTGAATCGACATCGACATCGCCTTTTGTTACAACGGTGAGATCGAAACCTGAGTGCTTACCTAATTGTGAGAGCATGTGGTCGAAGAAAGGAACACCGGTCTCAACGTTGATCTGCCCAGCGCCATCAAGATTGATCTCAACGCTAACGCTGGACTCTTTGGTCTCGCGTACGACTTTGGCACGACGAGCACTTCCATTCGCTGATGTAGTCATCTTCCTTCTTCCCGTTTCTTTTTAATCAGAGCTAATTATGAGGCAAAGCTATGCATCACCGAGAGGAATTCATCGTTTTCACGAGGAGTTCCTATCGTGACTCGCAGATATCCTTCAAGACCGGTATCTCGGATGAGGACACCGCCATCAAGGAAGCGCTGCCACACCTCATGGCTCGTTCCTGGAAAGCCACTGAAGAGAATGAAATTTGCGGCACTTGGAAGCGGCTTCCACCCGTTGAGAGAGATTGCCGCCGCAACACGTTCACGTTCAGCCTTAATCTCTTCGATTCCCGATTGCATTAATTCTGCATTATCGAGGGCGACCTCAGCGGCTGCCTGTGTAAGAGCGCTCAAGTGATACGGGAGTCTCGTGACGAGCATGGAATCAATCACTGCTGGATGAGCTACGAGATATCCAAGTCGAACTCCTGCAAAGGCAAATGCTTTACTCATTGTGCGAGAGACAACCACGTGTGGAAATCTCCTGATGAGAGTGACAGCTGAATCTTCAGGCGAGAACTCGGCATATGCCTCATCGACGATAAGAAGTCCCCCAACATCCCCCGTTGCTCGAGCAATCTCTTCGATATCAGAGATTGATGTCGCAGTTCCAGATGGATTATTAGGTGTTGTTAAAAAGACTAGCGAAGGTTTGAGCTCGCGAATTCCAGTCGCTGCACCGGATGCGTCGACACCAAACTCTGAATCTCTACTTCCGACGATCCATGATGTGCCGGTGATATTCGCGATCATCGGATGTACTGAATAAGAAGGAGTGAAACCGATTGCAGTTCGCCCCGCTCCCCCGAAGGCCAAGAAGAGTGTCTGAAGAATCTCATTACTGCCGTTTGCTACCCAAATATGTGAAACTCCGAACTGAGTATCAGAAGCGCGATTGATATATCCCGCCAATTTTTCACGAAGTGCCACCGCATCTCGATCGGGATAACGATTCAATCCAGTCGCGATCTCTGCGATTCGATCCATCATTCGATCCCGTACCAAATCAGGAAGGGAGTTCGGATTCTCATTTGTATTGAGTTGAATCACCTGGTCGAGCTGTGGAGCGCCGTATGGTGTTGAATTTTTAAGAGCAGGTCGAAGTGGAAGCCAGCCAGGCCAACGTGTGTTGTGGCTATTCGTCGTTACATTCTTTTCGCTCATCAGCGCTTCTCCTAATTCTCTTCCGAAGCGATTGTCTCGAGTCTGGCGCTCATCGCTTGGCCATGTGCAGGTAAATCTTCTGCTTGCGCCAATGTGATGACATTCTGAGCGATATCGATAAATGCACTCTTGTCATACTCAATAAAGTTCAATCCACGTAAGAAACTCTGGACCGAGAGTCCGCTTGAGTGACAGGCGCAACCACCAGTAGGAAGGACGTGATTTGAGCCCGCGGAGTAATCCCCCAGCGAGACGGGAGCGAATCGACCAATAAAGACAGCACCAGCATTTCTAATCCGATGAGAAAGTGCTTGTGCATTCTCGAAGATCAACTCTAAATGTTCGGCGGCATAAGCGTTGACGACATCAAAGCCTTGATCGAGCGAGTCGACTAATACAAGTGCAGATTGAATGCCGCTGAGTGCAATCTCAATACGCTCACGGTGCTTGGTGAGAGCGACTCTCTTTTCGAGTTCAGCGCGAACAGCAGCGATGAGTTTTTCAGAAGGAGTAACGAGTACCGCGGCAGCAATCGTGTCATGTTCTGCTTGGCTAATAAGGTCAGCTGCGACTTCACTTGCTATCGCAGATTCATCGGCGAGAATAGCGATCTCCGTTGGACCCGCCTCTGAGTCGATTCCGATAACTCCTCGAAGTGCTCGCTTTGCTGCTGCTACATAAATATTCCCGGGTCCAGTGACCATATCGACGCGCTCACAGACGCCTTCAACTCCGTATGCGAACATGGCGACAGCTTGAGCGCCACCAATGGCATAGACCTCATCGATTCCCAATAAGGCACATGTCGCCAGAATCGTTGGGTGCGGGTATCCGCCATTCTCTTTTTGTGGTGGGGAGGCAACTGCAATACTGCCGACCTTTGCGATCTGCGCAGGAACAACATTCATGATGACCGAACTTGGATAGACCGCTCGCCCACCTGGGACATAAAGTCCTACGCGATCGACAGGGATCCACCGTTGTTCAACTCTTCCGCCATCCACGACCTGTGTCGCCACCGATGCACGGGTTTGATCGCTATGAACTTTCTGAATTCGACGAATTGCTTCTTCAAGAGAGCTGCGAATGTCAGGTGCAAGCGTCGCTAAGGATTCCGAGATGACGTGGGCTGGGACTCGAATCTGCGCTGGCTTTATGCCATCAAATTTTTCGCCCAGGGCAATCAGGTCAGATTCAGAGCCATTCTTTACCTGCGCCAAGATCGGTTCAATAGCGACCATGGCGGTCGCGATATCGAGCGTCGCCCGCGGGAGGCGCTTTTGGTATTCGCCTTTAGACAGGTGTTGGCCGCGGAGATCTAGGGTACGAATCTGCACGCTCATAGGTGAAGTCTAGAGGTTGCCCAGCCTTCCCCATCTCGCATAATCAGGAGAGCAGATCAGGGTCAGGCGAGGATGCAATCTGCGCCAAGAATCTGCTTGAGGTCAGCGGAGAGGCTCGGTGAAGCGGTCACTCGGAGGGCGTCATCAATCTTCATCACCATGCCACCACGACCATCTTCAACTTTGAGATGGACTTCACGATTTCCAGGATGAGATCTCAAGATCTCTTTCATTCGCTCGACAATTGGCGCAGTGACTCGAGCTGAATCCATCGAGATGAGGACTGGTCCAGTCGGTGCAGCGCTGATGTCCGGCATCGACATATCCAGTGCGGTGATGCGGAGGTTCTCTTCGCGGCGGTCGACCCGGCCTCGAATCACGACCACCTTATCTTCAACAAGATTCATGGCATGAGTTGTGTAGGTATTTGCAAAGAAGAGAACATCGGCAGAGCCTTCAAGATCTTCAATCGTGACGATCGCCCATGATTTACCTTGCTTGGAAACTTTTCGTTGTACTGAGGTGATGAGTCCACCGATCGAGACGATAGCCTCGTGACCAACTGAATCATCCGCAAGTGCCGAGATCGGCATATCAACCGCTGCGCGCAAGATATGTTCAACACCAAAGAGCGGATGGTCTGAAACATAGAGACCTAACATCTCGCGTTCGTAACTGAGAAGAAGAGATTTCTCCCATTCCTCTGAGGGGATATCGACCTCAACGCTTGAGACTGTAGAACCACTATCTGGAGTAGATCCAAAGAGATCGTATTGACCCAATGATTCTGCTCGCTTGCTCTCCATGACTGAATCAATCGCACCTAAGTAGATCATCATCAGACCACGGCGGCTATGTCCGAGCGAGTCGAATGCTCCCGCTTTAATGAGCGATTCAATGGTCTTCTTATTGCAGACTTGTTGATCCACCTTCGCCAAGAAATCGCCGAAAGATGTGTAACGACCCTTCTCGTGGCGGGCGGCAACAATAGCTGCAGTAACGTTTTCACCGACATTGCGGATAGCGCTCAATCCAAAACGGATATCGCTCCCACGTGGTGTGTAATCAGATTCTGATTCATTGACATCCGGAGGGAGAACCTTGATTCCCATGCGACGACACTCGCTGAGATAGAGCGCGCTCTTATCTTTGTCGTCCCGCACGCTGGTGAGAAGTGCCGACATGTACTCAGTAGGGAAATTAGCTTTGAGATAGGCGGTCCAAAATGAGACCACTCCATACCCTGCGCTATGTGCTCGGTTGAAGGCATAGTCCGCAAACGGGATTAACGTCTCCCATAACTTTGCGATCGCGCCCTTGGAGAAACCATTCTCAAACATGCCCGCCTCAAAATTTACAAACTCTTTATCCAGAATCTCTTTCTGCTTCTTACCCATCGCCTTACGAAGGAGATCCGCACGACCGAGAGAGAAGCCCGCAACCTTTTGAGCAATCGCCATAACCTGCTCTTGGTAGACGATCAGGCCGTAGGTATTACCTAAAATCTCAGCGAGCGGCTCCGATAGCTCGGGGTGGATAGGGACAACCGGCTTACGTTTATTCTTTCGATCTGCATAATCATTATGTGCATTAACGCCCATCGGTCCTGGACGATAAAGTGCAATCACCGCTGAGATATCTTCAAAGGAATCTGGCGCCATCTGTCTAAGGAGTGCTCGCATTGGGCCGCCATCAAGTTGGAATACTCCCAGGGTGTCTCCGCGACCTAGAAGTTCAAATGTCTTTGCATCTGCAAGCTCGAGATCTTCGAGGCGAATATCAATATTTTGATTCGACTTAATGTTGAGAAGCGCTTCATCGAGCACCGAGAGATTTCGGAGACCCAAGAAATCCATCTTGAGTAATCCGATCGCTTCGCAGGCTCCCATATCGAACTGAGTGATGATCGCACCGTCATTTTCACGGCGATGGATAGGAATAACATCGAGCAATGGGTACTTACTCAGGATAACGCCAGCAGCATGCACGCCAGATTGTCGCTTGAGTCCCTCTAGACCACGGGCTGTATCAACAATCTTCTTTGAATCAGGATCTGTCTCATAGAGTGTTCGGAATTCACCGGCTTCGCCGTATCGATCATCCTTTGGATTGAAGATGCCTGAGAGCGTTATATCTTTCCCCATCACTGTTGGTGGCAGCGCCTTTGTTAAACGCTCACCTAGTGCATAGGGATAGCCGAGAACTCGTGTTGAATCTTTAAGCGCCTGCTTCGACTTAATATTGGAGTACGTAATGATCTGCGCTACTCGATCTTCACCATACTTCTCAGTCGCATAGGCAATCATCTCGGAGCGACGACGTTCATCGAAGTCGAGGTCGATATCTGGCATGGAGATACGTTCTGGATTGAGGAAGCGCTCAAAGAGCAGGCCATGGCGGATCGGATCTAGTTGAGTGATTCCTAGTGCATAGGAGACGAGCGAGCCGGCGGCGGAGCCACGACCTGGACCGACGCGGATTCCAACTTCACGGGCATGCTCACACAGATCTGCGACAACGAGGAAGTACCCCGGGAATCCCATCTTGATCATCGTATCCAGCTCGTAGTCGAGTCGCTCTTGATACTCAGCTGGAAGATCGCCTCCAAGGCGAACTCTCATACCCTCGTTAGCGAGTTTTCGTAGCCAAGAATCTTCGCTCTCGCCCTTGGGGACATCGAACTGCGGCAAGAGATTTTCATGGTCGCGCATCGTCGTATTGCAACGTTCAGCGATCAAAAGGGTGTTGTCGCAAGCACCTTCGAGCTCTGCAAATTTCTCGCGCATCTGCGCAGGGGTCTTGAGATAGAACTCGTCATTATCAAATTTAAATCGCTTCGGATCGGCGATCGTTGAACCACTTTGCACACAGAGCAGTGCTTCATGAGCGCCAGCATCCTCATGCTTTGTATAGTGAAGATCATTTGTCGCTAACAGCGGAAGCCCAAGATCCTTACCCAATTTGAGAAGTTCAGATTTCACTCTGCTCTCAATTTCAATTCCGTGATCCATTACTTCAAGGAAGAAATTCTCTTTTCCAAAGATATCTCGAAGTTCACTCGCTGCTGCACGAGCTTCTTTATATGCCCCCATCCGCAATCGAGTTTGAACTTCTCCTCCGGGACAACCCGTCGTTGCAATGATTCCCTTCGAATATTGCGCGAGCAGTTCACGATCCATGCGTGGCTTGTAGTAAAAACCTTCAAGGGATGCGAGCGAAGAAAGTCTAAAGAGATTTCCCAAACCCTCATTATTTTCAGCGAGCAAGGTCATATGTGTATATGCGCCGCCACCTGAGACATCATCTTCTCCACCATCGGCCCATTTCACGCGACTCTTGGTGAAGCGCGATTCGGGCGCAACATAAGCTTCGATGCCGATGATTGGCTTCACGCCCGCTTTTAAGGCCTGCTTATTAAATTCGTACGCACCAAAGACATTGCCATGATCGGTAATCGCTATAGCTGGCATCTCTAGCCGAGCCACCTCTTTTACGAGTTCGTCGACGCGCGCCGCACCATCGAGCATCGAGTACTCGGTGTGGACGTGAAGGTGGACGAAGCTATCGGACATGATTGGCGAGATTACTACTGAGGATCAATCGCGCTCTTGATTTGCTTCAAGTGAGCGGAGCGAGCGTGTCAGATCGGCTGGGTATGGCGAGGTGAAGTGAAGCAATTCACCAGTAATTGGGTGTTTCAGGGAGAGCTCGCGCGCATGTAACCATGGTCGGTTCATCTCAAGTCGATCTGCGATCGTGTGATCCGCTCCGTAGGTGAGATCCCCCACCAATGGATGGTGTAGCGCCGAGAAGTGGACGCGAATTTGATGGGTGCGGCCCGTCTCTAACTCAATTTCAAGAAGTGAGACAGCCCGGAAATATTCCAAGGCCTTGTAGTGCGTAATGCTCGGCTTTCCTTCGGCAACAACAGCAAAGCGATAATCCTCTTTTGGATGGCGATCAATCGGAGCATCGATTGTTCCCTCTGATGGATCCATATGGCCTTGCACTAATGCGTGATAGACCTTACCCACTGTGCGATCTCTAAATTGATCTTTCAAGTTTGTATAGGAAGCTTCATCTTTCGCAACAACCATAAGACCGGTTGTACCAACATCAAGGCGATGAACAATCCCCTGACGTTCTGCAGCTCCACTTGTTGAGACGTTGTAACCAGCGGCGATGATTGCACCAATAACTGTTGGCCCACTCCAGCCAGGGCTTGGATGTGCTGCAACTCCCGCAGGCTTATCAATCACAATAATGTGGTCATCGTTGAAGACAACGGTAAGACCATCAACGGGTGTTGGAGTAAGAGTCGGCTCACTCTTTGCTGCCGGCATAAGTATCTCTAGGAGATCTCCATCCGAAACTTTATCGGATTTGCCTAGCGCCTTTCCTTTGCGAGTGATCTCATCCGCCTCTAAGAGAAGAACGACAACAGAACGTGAAAGTCCTAATAATCTGGCAAGTGCAGCATCGACCCGTTCTTGATCAAGACCCTCTGGAATAGAAAGGATCTTTCGCTCGCGCTCACTCATTGTCATCACCTTTAGTCGTGTCTCTTTCATCGAGCCCACCATGGCTGTTCTTTCTACCATGAGATTCACGCGATGGTATCTCTCTCAAGACGAGGACCGCCGCGAGAACTGCTCCGACAACAATAGAGGAATCTGCCAGATTAAATGTTGGCCAATGAGGGAGCTCAATCCAATCGATGACCTGCCCTGCCAGCGCGCCTGGTGCTCTAAAAATTCGGTCGATCAGGTTGCCGCAAATTCCCCCAGTGACGAGTCCGGCGGAGAGAAGCCAGAGGCGATGAGTGAACTCCTTGGCGCGAATCAGAATGAGCGTCCCAGCGGTCATCGAGAAGGCGGTCAGAAGTGTTGTCCGATTCGGGGCAAAACTAAATGCCGCCCCAGAGTTATAAAGGAGATGCAACGAGAGGAAGTTTCCTAAGAGCTTGTGCCTCTGACTTCCTAAGGTAGCGAGCGCAGCCGACTTCGATGCTAGATCGAGACCGGCGGTAAGAAAGAGTGTGAGCGCGAGGCGACGATGCGCCTGTGATCGTGGAACGAAGGTCAGCGACGTTCCTCTTTTTGCTTACATGACATGCAGAGGGTTGCGCGTGGGAAGACCTGAAGACGTGCCTTTCCGATCGGATTGCCACACTCTTCACAACGCCCGTAGCTCTTCGTATCAATTCGCTCAATAGCGCGCTCTGTCTGTAGGACCATGTCACGTGCGTTATAGACGAGTGACATCTCATGTTCGCGCTCAAAGGTCTTAGTTCCAGCATCGGCCTGATCATCGCCGGCACCTACGCCTGCAGAAATAATGAGATCTTCCATCTCTCCTTCGGCCTCGAGGAGCTCTGCCTTGAGACGAGTGAGATCCTTTGCGAGTTCAGCGCGCATCGACTTTAATTCAGCGGCGGTCCAGACTCCTTCGCTCTCCTCAATCACAAATGGTGCAGGGGCGCCTTTAATTGGCTTGAGTGGAGCTACCTTCTTACCTGCCTTAATGGGACGAGGTGGAGGTGGCATCACTAAGCGACGCTCTTCAACAACTACCTCTGGGCCGGAGTTAACATCCTTTGGAGCGACCGAGATCGTGGTCGAGTCTCCGGTTGTCGTGCTCTGTAGCTTTGCTGGAACTGTCTTGACTGGTGCCTTCTTCGCAAGTTGCGGCTTCACAATATTGGGTGAGCGAGTTGTTGGCGCCGCCTTCTTAGCGGGTGTAACTTTCTTCGCTGGCGCTACCTTTTTAGCTGGTGCGGTCTTCTTTACTGGGGCCTTCTTCGCCGGTGCTTTCTTAGCAGGTGCCGCCTTCTTAACGGGAGCAACTTTCTTCGCAGGTGCCGCCTTCTTAACGGGAGCAACTTTCTTCGCAGGTGCTTTTGCGGGTGCGGCCTTCTTCGCCGGTGCAGCTTTCTTCACGGTATCCAAGACTCTCTTCACTGCCTTCTTCATACTATCTACCTCTTTTATGTTCCCAAGTAGTACGAGTTCTTAGTACGACAGGGGGCTCAGGCTAGGTCTTCCGAGGGGTAAACACCAACTTCGCCGCGCTAGACTTACGACCTTTACGAGACCTTCCAGGTTCTCGGGGCGCGAAAAGGGGCAGCAGAGTTGAGCACAGGTAGTTTCAAGGCGCTCGCACCGGCCATCGATCTGCCAGCTACCGAGCACGAGATCCTTCGATTCTGGGAAGAGAACTCAATCTTTGCGAAGACTATCGCTGCGCGCGAGGGCGCACCGCGTTGGACCTTTTACGAGGGTCCACCGACTGCCAACGGAAAGCCCGGCACCCACCATATTGAGGCTCGAGTATTTAAGGATCTCTTCCCCCGTTATCAGACGATGAAGGGGAATCAAGTCATCCGTAAGGCTGGCTGGGATTGTCACGGTCTCCCAGTTGAGATCGCAGTAGAGAAAGAACTTGGTTTTTCAGGCAAGGGCGATATTGAAAAATTTGGTATCGCTGCATTTAATGAGAAGTGCCGCGAATCGGTCCAACGCCACGTCGGCGAATTCAGTGACATGACGCGTCGCATGGGCTTCTGGGTCGATTTCGATGAGGCCTACTGGACCATGTCCCCCGAATATGTTGAGAGCGTCTGGTGGTCACTTCAGCAGATCTTTAAGAAGGGGCTCTTAGTTCAGGATCATCGAGTTGCTCCCTATTGCCCACGCTGTGGAACAGGGCTATCTGATCATGAACTTGCCCAAGGCTATGAGACTGTTCAAGATCCATCGGTCTATGTTCGTTTCAAAGCAACCTCGGGTATCGCTGCCGAACATGGTGCTTCGTTCTTAGTCTGGACGACTACGCCGTGGACACTCGTCTCTAATACCGCGATCGCCGTAAATCCTTCGGTCAATTATCAAATTATTGAAATCACCTCAGATGAAGATCCCGAAAAGAATGAGCGCCTCGTTGTTGCAGAGAATCTTGTTGCTGCGATCGCTAAGCCTGAAAATACGACCGTCCTAGCAAATATTCTCGGAGCTGATTTAGAGCGTTCTACGTATGAACGCCCCTTCGATCTCATTGAAATCCCTGATGCCCACTTCATCATCCTCGCTGATTACGTCACGATCGAAGATGGAACTGGGTTAGTCCACCAAGCCCCTGCTTTTGGTGCTGATGACCTTCTCACCTGCCGTAAGTACAACCTTCCGGTCGTCAATCCAGTTGCTCCAGATGGAACTTTTCTACCTGAGATCGCTCTCGTTGGTGGCGCCTTCTTTAAAGATGCCGACAAGGTTCTGATCAAGGATTTGAAGTCACGTGGCTTAATGTTTAAGCACACGCAATATGAACACTCCTATCCGCATTGCTGGCGGTGCCACACAGTTCTTATCTACTACGCGCAACCTTCGTGGTACATCCGCACGACTTCCATCAAGGATGATCTCATCCGCGAAAATGAGAAGACAGATTGGCACCCAGAGACCATCAAGACTGGCCGCTATGGTGATTGGCTAACCAACAATATTGACTGGGCGGTCTCACGTAATCGATATTGGGGAACTCCCCTTCCTATCTGGCGTTGCCCAGAGAACCATCTTTACTGCGTTGGCTCGCTCGCTGAACTCTCCCAGTTAAGCGGAAAAGAGTTGACTGCATCTGATCCACATCGACCATTTGTTGATGACATTACCTTCCCATGCAGTGAATGCTCCGAGACGATGGTCCGCGTGAGTGAGGTTATCGACTGCTGGTACGACTCTGGTGCGATGCCATTTGCGCAATGGGGCTACCCTCATAAACCTGGTTCGGTCGAGAAGTTTGAAGCGGCATACCCTGCAGATTTCATCGCAGAAGCGATCGACCAGACGCGCGGTTGGTTCTATACATTGATGACAATTGGAACCCTTGTCTTCGATAAGAGTTCTTACGAAACTGTTCTCTGTCTAGGCCACATCCTTGATAAAGATGGTCGCAAGATGAGCAAGCACCTAGGAAATGTGCTCGAGCCGATTCCATTGATGGATCAACATGGTGCAGATGCGGTTCGCTGGTACATGCTCGCCGCTGGTTCACCATGGTCTGCCCGCCGCGTCGGTCACGATGCACTCTCTGATGTCGTGCGCAAGACCTTACTTACATATTGGAACACCGTCTCTTTCTTCACCTTGTATGCAAAAGCTGCAAGCTTTACGGTTGATCAATCTGCCCCAGTCGCAACCGCGACCATGGATCGCTGGATCAACTCTGAGCTCAACCTCCTCATTGAAAAGGTTGATCAGGCTTATGCAGATTTCGATTCACAGCTTGCCGGAAAACTGCTCGCCGCATTTATTGATGACCTCTCAAATTGGTATGTCCGCCGCTCTCGCAGAAGGTTCTGGGATGGCGAGACCGCCGCTCTCGCAACTCTTTATAACGCGCTGAAAGTTCTTACACAATTGCTCTCTCCGATGATTCCATTTATCTCAGAGCATGTTTGGCAGGAGCTCGTTCGCGTAGCAGAACCTGGAGCGCCGGAGTCGGTACACCTCACCGATTTTCCTGTCACGAAGACAGAGCTCGTCGATCTAGAACTCTCTCGCTCGGTTCAACTTTCGCGCCGACTTGTAGAACTTGGACGTGCCGCTCGTGCTGAATCAAAGATTAAGATCCGCCAACCTCTCGGTCGTGCCCTCGTTGCCGCTGCCGGCTTTAGTGCGATGGATGAAGAGATTAGAGCGCACATCTCCGAAGAGTTAAATGTTCTTCATCTTGATGACCTTGCTCATGCTGATGGTGATCTCGTCGATGTCTCTATTAAGGCGAATTTCCGAACTATCGGAGCGAAATTTGGCGCAGATGTCCAAGCAATCGCAAAGGCTCTCCTTGCAACTGACCACACCGAAACTGTTCGCGCGATCCGTGAAGATGGCAGCCTGACCCTCTCTTATGATGGAAAGAACGTGACCTTAGATCTTGAAGATCTCGTCATTACCGAGACACCAAAGAGCGGCTGGTCGGTCGCATCTCACTCAGGAGAGAGCGTTGCGCTGGACTTGGCACTCACTCCAGAGTTAATCCAATCCGGCCTCGTGCGCGAAGTTATTCGTGCAATTCAAGAGGAGCGCAAAAACTCTCAGTTCGATATCTCAGATCGGATTGTTGTGAATTGGAATGGCACCTCGGAGATCGCTGATGCAATTGCGGCTCAGAGCGGACTCATCTCTGATGAGGTCTTAGCCGTTGAGATCACTCGCGATGAGGGCCTTGATATCACCGATGCCGAGATCGGTCTCGCACTCGCGCTCCGTAAGAATTAACTGTGTAGGAATTAAAGGGTATTAACGAATCGCGCGAGCATCTGCACGACGATAAAGATCAAAATAAACGATAGATCGATCGCAACTGGTCCTAGGCGAAGCGGTGGAATAAAGCGTCGCACAAATCGCATGACGGGATCGGTGATCGCGTAGATCGCCTCGGCGATAGCCAAGATAACTCCGCGAGGCC
The DNA here is from genome assembly GCA_903953805.1 of uncultured Actinomycetes bacterium. Classification (GTDB taxonomy): domain Bacteria; phylum Actinomycetota; class Actinomycetes; order Nanopelagicales; family Nanopelagicaceae; genus PALSA-747. Next base: position 15,601 of record CAJBLC010000052.1, read on the forward strand.
GCCACTGTGGCGCAAAGATTCGAATGTAATCGAGGATCAATCGCCCAAAGAGTGAGAGAACAAAGATCTGTAGAGCAATTTTTAAAACTATAACAAGAAGTGACATCTGCCAATCAACTCTGGTTGAAGAAGCTAGCTTCCGCTGCAGCTGCCTTATGCTCTGATGAGACTCTGACATTTGCAGGAGTCAAGAGAAATACCTTGGAGGTAACTCGTTCAATACTTCCGTGGTGTCCAAAGACGAGTCCTGATGCGAAGTCAACGAGGCGCTTGCGCTCTGACTCTTCCATATCGCTGAGGTTCATCAAAACTGGCTGTCCCTCGCGGAAATGTTCGCCGACGGTGCGTGCCTCGTTATAGAAGCGAGGATGGATAGTGAAGATGGAATCCAAAATTGGGAGTTCAGTCTGAACAACTGGTGCTGCAACTGGTGCAACGGCACGCTCGCGTAGCGGCGCGGCTGGTGTTGTACGTACTGATGAAGTTACGGAAGGAGTGGTGACTCGAACGCTCTTCTGCGGAATCTCCATTGCGACCGTACTTTCGAAATCTGCCTCGTCATCAACGAGTCCTAGATATCCGGCCATCTTCTTGAATGCATTTGCCATAGTCCAAGTTTAGGTGAGCGTCGGCCTCGAACCGAGGATTGAACTACCTACCCGGATATGTGTCGCTCCTGCGAGGATTGCAGCTTCGAAGTCATTACTCATGCCGATGGAAAGTTTGGCCAGGTCATATTTTTGCTGTAACCCAGCGACGATCTCAAAGCCCTTCTCGATCTCCAGGTCAATCGGGAGGACGGCCATGAGGCCAGATACTTTCACCGCCGAGAACTTTCGGACCGAACCAAGAAAATTTTCCAGATCAGATGGGGCCACTCCCCCTCGATCGTTTCGCTCCGGTTCAAGATTCACCTGAATGAAGAAGTCTCGCTCAACCTCGGTTGCTCGTTCTGGTGACTCAAGGATCTCATTGAACTTCGCGGCATGGTCCAACGAGTCGAGTGAGTGGATAGTTTTTGCCCAGGTAGCGATCGATTTAATCTTTCGACTCTGTACCTGCCCTTGAAAATGCCAATGAGCATCGCTCGGAAGAAGCGCCGACTTATCGGCTCCTTCATTATCTCGGTTTTCCCCGAAATCCCGGAGACCAAGGTTGTACAGAGTCTGAACATCCGAAGCTGGGAAGAACTTCGTGACGGCGATCAATGTGATCTCAGAGCGGGAGCGGCCGACTGAGCTTGCCGCATTCACTATCCGCTCTTCAACCGTTTGCAGGTTCTTTGATAGCTCAATCTCTCTCGCACTCACAATGAAATAACCCCTGCCTGACGGCCGATCGTTTTATCTCGTCGATAAGAGAAAAATTGAGAATTTTCGAGGGTGCAGAGCCCGAGTGCATGGGTATCCACCCCGCGCTCTCGCAAAAGCGCAATCGTTCCGCGGGGCAGATCCAAACTATGTTGTTGGACAGTTGTAGCAGAAGCGGGGAAGAAGGTAGTTACCTCTTCATACATCTCTTGCGAAACCTCATAACAATTCCCACAGATAGCGGGGCCGATCCAGGCAATAATCCCTGTCGCACCGAGGCCTTCCATAATGTCGATCGTCTTATCGACGATGCCATTCGTCATCCCAATTCGTCCAACATGAACCGCAGCCACACATGTTGTCGAACTCAAAAGTAAGGGAATGCAATCGGCAACCAGAACAGCAAGTCCAAGACCCGGCCGTTGAGTAATGAGTGCATCGGATGGGAGATCAACGGAGGAGAACTCATCTACGACTCGAACCTGGTCACTATGGCTCTGACTCATGAACTGCAGATTATCGAGGTTCAACTCTTCTGTTAAAGCAAACCGATTTCGGGCTACTGATTCTGCATTATCGCCGGTATGAAGCGCGAGGTTTGACGGTGCCGAAGTGAAATGGATCTTTGGCATACCAAAGTACTACTTCATGAAATCGGGGATATCAATCTCATCTTCAACGACCAACTCTTCGAAGGTGATCTTTCGACGTGGCGTTGAGATCGTTGGAACCTCACCAGTGTTCTCCGAGTTTCCGAGATCGAGAGCAACCGCAAGTGGATCATTCGCCGCGATGGGATCGGCCTGACCGCTGAGCGCTGCTGCATCGATTACTGGCATCTGCACCTTCTTTGGCTCACCACCATCGAATCCAGCTGCAATAACGGTGATACGGACTTCATCGCCAAGCGCATCATCGATAACTGTTCCAAAGATGATATTTGCATCTGGGTGAGCCGCTTTTGCCACCATCTCTGCAGCTTCAGAGAGTTCAAAGAGACCGAGATCTGATCCACCCGCGATAGACATGAGTACGCCACGAGCACCATCAATGGAAGCTTCAAGAAGTGGAGATGCAATAGCCAACTCAGCAGCACGTATTGCCCGTGACTCACCGCGAGCCGAACCGATACCCATGAGGGCCGATCCAGCACCAGCCATAACACTCTTCACATCTGCGAAGTCAAGGTTGATGAGGCCGGGAGTTGTGATGAGATCGGTAATACCTTGCACGCCAGAGAGGAGAACCTGATCAGCGCTGCGGAATGCTTCAACTGCAGTAATAGTGCGATCAGAGATTGCAAGGAGGCGATCATTTGGAATGACGATGAGAGTGTCGACCTCTGCACGAAGATTCGAAATACCTTCTTCGGCCTGCAAGGTGCGATGCTTCGCTTCAAAGGAGAATGGTTTAGTAACAACACCAACAGTGAGTGCGCCTAGATCCTTTGCAACTTTCGCAATAACAGGTGCGCCACCAGTACCGGTACCGCCACCTTCACCGGCAGTAACAAAGACCATATCTGCTCCGCGAAGAACTTCTTCAATTTCATCGAGGTGATCGAGCGCAGCTTGACGACCAACCTCAGGTGCAGCCCCTGCACCAAGTCCACGAGTAGATGTGCGACCGATATCTAACTTCACATCAGCATCAGACATAATTAATTGTTGTGCATCAGTATTGATAGCGATGAACTCAACACCTTTAAGTCCTGCTTCGATCATGCGATTGACAGCATTTACTCCACCGCCGCCAATGCCAACGACTTTGATCACTGCAAGATAATTTTGTGGAGTTGCCACGATTCGCCTCTTCCTGATCTCTAAATCTCTACTTGAGACTTAAAGTTATGTAATAACTATTAGGCAGAAAGTAAAGGTGTGTGGTGGTTCGTGCAACGACCGACACGAAATGGCAACCGTTATTTTGTAATCGGTGAAAGTGGATTACTGAGGTCGAAGAGAACTGCCTTCGCATTCTCTTTAAGCCCCAAAAGCTTCTTATAGATTTCAACTTTCAACGAAATATCGTTGGGACTTCCCCACTTAATCAAAGCCTGGCGTTTTTGATCTATCGCAACATGAGTTTCCATATCGTCAGATCCATTTACGGTAAAACTCTGGACCTCATTTAAGAGATTCTGTGGCATGAGTTGTAGAAGGTTTGAGATAGCTCGCTTTGTTGGAATGTCATGGGTGCGCAGTTTTATCGTCGGGATATTCGGATATGTCAGTGGAGAGGAGAAATCCCGTCCATCTGCATCAAAATATCGAAGCTCACCTAAATCATTGAGATAGGAAGCAACTGGCTTACGTTCTTCAACATAGATTGTTAGTGAGCCATGGATCCAGCTTCTGCCAACATCAACCTTCGAGATCCACTCATTCTGTTTGATAGCACGACTTGTTGCTCTAACATCGATACGAGCAAGTGGCTCTCCAATATAGATAGGTGGCTTCACTGTCTGTAAAGAACTTTGGATATTTGACTGCGCTTTTACACCATGGATAACAATCGTCTTGAGGGAGAGCAGGTGCGACCATCCCAGTAAATAAGTAAGTAGTCCAAGGAGTAGAACGGCAAGAAAGGCTCCAGGCGAGCGTCTAAATTTCTTCATCACATTTTGTCTTCAAGCGATCGAACAATTACCGGGGCTAGCGAGCTGACATCGCCTGCACCCAGCGTCATGATGACATCCCCAGATTTCGCCTCCGAAGTAACTCTTTCGACGACCTCAACCATGGAAGGTTCGTATGTCACCTTTAATGGATCCATCTGCTGTGCAATCAACAAGGATGAGACTCCCGATAGTGGTTCTTCGCTCGCTGCATAGATCTCAAGCAAATAAATATGGTCAGCTAGATTCAGTGCTTGAGCAAACTCTTGATAGAAGGCCTTTGTTCGCGAGTAACGATGTGGCTGGAAGATCACAATTACTCTTCCAGTTCCGGCATACCGTCTAGCGGTCTCAAGAGTGACTCTAATTTCAGTGGGATGATGTCCGTAATCGTCTATAACTCGGATCTTTTCGACATCTCCCTTTAATTCAAAGCGCCTTCTCGACCCAGTGAAATTCTTCAAGCCATCCAAGATTGATGCAACTGGCAATCCCAACTGGTGTGCCGCAGCTAGAGCGGCAGTAGCGTTGAGAAGGTTATGGTGGCCCGGAACTTTAAGCTCTAGTTCTCCTAAAACTTTCCCGTTATGAGTAATTCGACCTATTGATGAACCTTCAGAAAGGTGCACTCGCGAGAGCTGCCAATCAGCATCTCCCTCACCATAGGTAATGATCGAGATATCGGTTCTGACGAGCTTCGTTCGCAGCGCTTGGACACCTGGATCATCTCCGCAGAGAATAAGGAACCCACCGCTTTGAATAGAGCTGACGAAATCATGGAAGATTGAATAGATGGAGTCGAGATCAGCAAAGTGATCGACATGATCAAGTTCAATATTTGTGATAATTGCACCGAGGGGTTTGTAATGAAGGAATGAGCCGTCGCTCTCATCTGCCTCTGCTACAAAGATATCTCCTGAGCCAGAGTACGCATTTATTCCTGACGCGTTGATCATGCCACCAATTGCAAATGACGGATCTGCTCCGGCGCTCTGCAATGCAACGGTCAACATGGATGTTGTTGTGGTCTTTCCGTGGGTACCAGCGATGGCAACTGATCGCATGCCATTCATTAATAAGGCGAGAGCCTGTGCTCTAGCGATTGTCGGAATTCCAGCTTGAACCGCTGCTAACCGCTCTGGGTTCTTTTCAGAGATGGCAGTTGAGAGGACGATGAGGTTCGCAGCTGAAATATTCTCTGCGCTGTGACCAATAAAAATTGTGGCACCAAGAGTCTGAAGATTCTCGGTTACGGTCGATGCTTTAACATCGGAGCCACTCACCTGAATACCCCGAGCGATCATGATCCGTGCAATTCCACTCATCCCGGCACCACCAATACCGATGAAATGGACTTGTTTTCCGATGAGACTTTCGAAGGTGAGATATTGCGTCATCGCGACTTATCCGCCTTCAAAGTAGAGAGCACAATCTTTCCTAACTTCTCATGTGCAGAGGTCGTGAAGGCTGGGCCAGTTACTCGTGATCGATATTCCTGAGCAGCTTTGATGAAAGTAAAGAACTCTTCTGAGAGTTTCCTGGCCGTAAATTCTGACTCCGGAATAATGGTCGCTCCCCCACATTCCACAAGTTCCTTGGCATTGAAGAGTTGCTCGCCATTGCCGATCGGAAGTGGGACGATCACGCCGTAGGTTCGGAGTATTCCCAGTTCGGCACACGTAACGGCACCGCCACGAGTGATGGCGAGATCTGCTGCGATCATTGCCTCTCCCATATCAGCGATGTAATGAAGTGGAAGGTAATTCTTACTTCGCGCCGGAAGCGCATTCGCCTTACCCACTGCGTGAATAATTTGAATTCCTACCCTCTCGGTCTCAGGCAAGATCTTCGCCAAGACGGAATTGATCGCACGTGAACCTTGTGAGCCTCCAAAGACCAGAATGATCGGACGCTTCTCATCAAAGTTCCACTCCGCAGATTTCGCAGATCGAATCTGAGATCTATCACTCGCGCCACTTTTCGCAAGATCTTTAATGGCAGAGCGGATTGGCATACCAACTAATTCTGCGCTCTCCCAGGTTGGTGCGATCGTTCGCGTGCTTTCAAAGGCAATTGTTAGGTGAGCACCAAGGCGTCTTCCTAAATCATTCGCCATTCCAGGTTTTGCATTAGCTTCGTGAATAAGGATGGGGATCTTCTTAATCCGCGCCATGATGTATGTGGGGGCGCAGACATAACCGCCGAAACCAACCACAAGATCGGTATCACTCAGGTAACGTGAAAGTTGGAGAAGTGATTGAGTAAATTTTACTGGCCAGGTCAGGAGTGAGAACGAAATTTTCCGTGGAAAGGGGGCCTTTGTCACTGGCCGGAGTGAGAAGCCACTTGATTGCATCAGTGATGAATCGAGCGCAGCAGAACTTCCAAGAAATTCACATTCGAGATCAGGCTCGACCGATTTCAGCCAATGTGCCAATGCAAGCGCTGGTTCGATGTGGCCAGCCGTACCAGCGGCAGCAAGTGAGACTCTCATAGAGTCCCTATTCTGCCGTTCTTCGTGACTTAGATCGAAGTGCGGCGCGAACTTCAGGGTCCCGCCTAATCACAGAGAGAACGAATCCGACACCAATAAAGTCGGCGAGGAGCGCTGATCCGCCATATGAGAGGAATGGTAGAGATACTCCAACCACTGGCAGCACGCCGATATCCGAGCCAACATTGACCGCCACCTGGAGCATTAACCAGGCACCGATTCCGGCACAGGCATACTTATTAAGCAGATCCTTAGTATGAAGAGCTGTTCGAAAAATCCCATAGATAAGTGCCACGTAGAGAAGAAGGACGATGATTGTTCCGAGCAATCCCAACTCTTCACCGATGACAGAGAAGATGAAGTCGGTATTCGCCTCAGATAAGTTCGCCCACTTCTGTCGACTCGCACCGAGACCTACGCCGAAGAAGCCACCGCTCGCAAGACCCATGATGGAGTGCGCAGTCTGCCAACCAGCTAATTTGTAGACGCCAGGATCAAATGGATGAAGTACCGCGCTAAATCGTTGCAAGCGATTTGGCGATGTCACGACAAAACCAGCTACTGCGGCAAGGCCGAGTAACCCAGTGCCTACCAATGTCAGGGAATCAACTCCCGCAATAAAGAGCATTGCAAATGCGATACCCATAACAATCATCGCTGTGCCCAAATCTTTTCCTGCCATAATCAAAACCAAGAAGAGCGCCGGTGCCGGTGCGACCGCTTTTAGAATTTCAAAGGTACTTGGTCGTTCTTCGCGTTCATCGAAACGACGTAGGATCATCGCGCACCACAGAACGAGTAGCACCTTAGCTATCTCACTTGGCTGAATCGTGAATCCGCCGAAGCCAATCCACGATCTATTACCATTAATATTTTTTCCAACGCCAGGGATTTGAGGAAGCACGAGTGCTATGGCCCCAATGACGAGTCCCCACCGTGCCATTTTCTCCCATAGGGCTCGCTTGAGATGAATAGCAAGGTAGAGAGCACCCGAACCAACGACGATAAAGAGGAGCTGCTTAAAGAAGATCGAATACGTTGAACCTGTTGTCTCATACGCTTTGACGGAAGATGATGAAAGCACCATCACAATTCCAAGGGCTGTTAGTAAAGAGGTTGAGGCGGAGATTAAAATATAGGCAGCGGTCGGCTTTTGGAAGAAGTTAAGGTAGCGCTCTCGTCCTTGATTACTTCCGCTCACGATGCCACCTTTGCGACTACAGCCCGAGCAAAGAGTTCGCCCCGGTGGGCATACGAGTTAAATTGATCCATCGATGCACATGCTGGTGCCAACAAGACCGCATCTCCCGCTGTTGCTAAATCTGATGCCTTGGCGACAATCGCATTCATAAGTGACTCGGAGCCATCGTTGCTATCTATACGGTAGATCGGAATCGCGGGTGCATGTTGAGAGAGGGCATCAGCGAATAACTCCCGATCAGTACCTATTAAAAGAACAGCCTTGAGCCGTGGAGCAGCCCGCTTGACCAACTGATCGACCTGCGCCCCTTTAGCAAGGCCACCTGCAATCCAAATAACTGACGTATGAGAGAGGATTCCGGCGATAGCAGCATGTGGGTTGGTCGCCTTTGAATCATTGATCCACGAAATTCCATCCCTCTCAAGAACCAACTCCAACCGATGATGATCGAGTTGGAATGAAGAGAGGCCTGTTCTAATAGCGGCATGAGAGATATTAAGAGAAAGCGCTAAGCCAGCCGCGGCGAGTGCATTGGAGACGTTGTGAGGCACTTGCGGCTTGATATCCAAAAGTTCGGCAATCATCTCGGCCTGCGAAGAGTCGGCACCAAAAGCTCGATCGACAAGTAGCTCTTCGACGAGACCGAGCTCGCCGCTGGCAGGAGTATCGAGGGAGTAGAAAATTTTCTGCCCGGTGAATGCTGTACTGCGAGTAACAATCTCTGGATCTTGAGCGTTAAGAATTGCCACTGGCGCCATTCTCATAAGACTCATCTTCGCATTTGCATAGGCATCAAAGGTTCCATGCCAATCAATATGGTCTTCAGCGATATTAAGAATTGCCACCGACTCGAATTGTGGCAGTTCACTCCAATCGATCTGGAAGGAAGAGAGTTCAAGAGCGAGATAGTCGTATGGTTCCTTGCTCATCACGGCAGAGATTGCTGGTTCGCCAACGTTTCCACATGCCAGACCACGAACTTGCGCAGAGTCAAAGATCGATTGAACCATCTGAACGGTGGTCGTCTTTCCATTTGTACCAGTAAGGGCAATCCATTTTTGCTCTGGAACTATCTCGCTCTTCACCAACCAAGCGAGGTCAATCTCCGAAATTACTCGGACTCCTGCCTGAGTAAATTTCTCAACAAGGTGATGGTCACGTCGCCAGCCAGGCGAAACGATCGCTAATTGGTAATCATGAGGGTTTTCAATAACTGTAAGTGCTTGGATTCCATCGAATTCACCGTTCTTCTCATCGAAGAGCGAGAATTCAATGGTGCGTTCTTGCAGAAAGGCGATGATCGCTCTTCCAGTAACGCCACCACCCAAGACAGCGACCCTGCCATGAAGTAGTTGGCTCAGCGAACTCACTTATCGAACTACCCATTGTGCATAGAAGAGGCCGAGTCCAGATGCGACACAGATACCTGCGATGATCCAGAAGCGGACCACGATCGTCACCTCGCCCCAACCGGAGAGTTCAAAGTGATGCTGGAGCGGCGCCATCTTGAAGAAACGTTTTCCCTTTGTGGCCTTGAAATAGAGAACCTGGATGATCACCGAAAGAGTGATGATGATAAAAAGCCCACCAAGCGGGGCAAGAAGAAGTTCGGTACGTAAGGTAATTGCTAATCCTGCGATCGCACCACCAAGTGAGAGAGAACCGACATCTCCCATAAAGATTTTTGCGGGTGAGGTGTTCCACCACAAGAAGCCAGCACACGAGCCCGCAAATGCTGCAGCCAAGACCGCCATATCAAGCGGGTCGCGTACGGCATAACATTTTGCGAGGTGTGTGTATGCGCAACTCTGTCTAAACTCCCAAATACCGATTAAGACAAAGGCGAGAAATGCCATGATCGCAGCACCGCTTGCCAAGCCATCTAAGCCATCAGTGAGGTTAACGGCATTACTCGAACCCATGATGAGAAGAAGAACCCACGCAACAACAACTGCCGCTCCCAGAACGATCGAGGTATCTCGAACTGTTGAAAGGTGTCGAGAGATCGGTGCTAATCCATATTTGTCAACGAAGTGAAGGCCGGCATAGCCAAATCCCCCTGCAACAAGTGCTTGGCCAAGGAGTTTCTGCTTAGCAGTGAGACCAAGTGATCGCTGCTTTGAAATCTTCAACCAATCATCGAGCAGACCAAGTAGACCAAGACCGAAAACCATCGCCATGACAAGGAGGGCGGATGAACTTATGTCTGAACCTGCCAACAGGTGAGAGATCAGGTATGCGACCACAACTGAACCCAGGATAACAACGCCACCCATGGTTGGAGTTCCACGCTTCACATGATGAGCTGTTGGGCCATCATCACGAATCTGCTGGCCATACCCTTGCTTCGCTAAAAATTTAATAAAGAGCGGTGTAAGAAATAGTGAGAGGAATAATCCCGTCGCTCCTGCATACAAGATACCTTTCACGCTTCCACCTCTTCACTCTTTGTCGAGCACCATGCAACGATCTTCTCGGCTAAGGTATTCAACGCCTCTGCTCTCGATGCCTTAATCAAGAAGCAATCTCCGGCCTCACTATTCTTTACGAGCTCAAGCGCTTCTTCTTGACTTGCACACTGATGTACTGTCATGTCACCGCTTGTCGTTCCGTAAAGTTCAGTACCAACTGCAACGAGATGATCAATTCCCATTTCGGCGGCAAGTCTGCCAATTTCTCGGTGTGATTGTGCCTCGGACTCGCCGAGTTCGTGCATCTTCCCGAGAATCGCCCAGGATGAGCCACCGCGCTCTTGGGCGAAGAGCGCAAGCGTTGTGAGCGCCGCCTTCATACTCTCTGGGTTTGCATTGTATGAATCATTGATGATGACGAAGTTTCCGAAGTCGTGTAACTCCATTCGCCACTTGCTTGTGATCTCAGCGGTCGAAAGCGCGGAGGCGATCGAGTCAATAGGGATCTCAAGAGTAGTTGCTACAGCGGCTGCAGCTAAGGCATTTGCAATCTGATGGGCACCAATCAATCGCAAACTTACGGCAGCCCTTCCAGAAGGCGTAACCAAATCAAAGTGAGCTCGACCCTCACGGATCTCAATATCGGCCGCCCTGACATTGCAATCCGAGCTTTCACCGAATGTCATACGGCGCAAATCCGAACGCTCCTCCCCCATTCTGGGAGTAAATTCGTCATACTTTCCGAGTACTGCGATGCCACCATGAGGAAGAGAATCAATCATCTCGCCTTTAGCCTTAGCGATCATTTCACGACCACCAAATTCACCAACATGAGCGTTTCCGACTACCAATACCGTTCCGATTGTTGGCTCGGCAATCTTGCTTAATGCGGCAATATCTCCGATGTGGCGGGCACCCATCTCCAATACACAGAATCGAGTTGAATCCGAGCAACCAAGAATGGTGAGGGGCAGACCAATTTCGTTATTAAAGGATCCCTGCGGAACAACGGTCTCACCCGCGGTCGCCAAGATATGACCTAAGAGTTCCTTAGTCGTTGTTTTACCTTGCGAACCAGTGATTCCAATAAAGGTACAGTTCTTTGCCAAGGTGCGTGCACAGTGTGCAAGAGATTGAAGCGCAACTAAAGTGTTCTCAACGACCAGACATGGGCCATCTACTTCCCTAGTGGTAATGACAAATCGGGCACCACTCTCTAATGCAGAGAGGGCAAAATCATTTCCATCGACACTTTCGCCAGGTAGAGCGATGAAGAATGTTCCAGGTTTGGCAAGGCGCGAATCAATAACCGCATTTTCAGTGATGGTTTGATCAGGTGATATCTCATGTATGCGTGCGTCGATCGCTAGAGCAATATCTTCAATTGTCATAGAGATCATGAGAGCGCCTCAATTGCCTTGGCTAATTCAATGCGATCATCAAATGGCTCTTTGACGCCCAGTATTTCTTGACCCTTTTCATGTCCTTTTCCAAGAACGATCACGGTATCTCCAGGAAGCGCCTCTGTAACTGCACGAGCAATCGCCTGCCGACGATTTTCTTCAATGACAACACTCTCACTCTCTTCACGGCCATTGACCATCGCTGCAAGAATCTGTGAAGGTTCTTCACTACGTGGGTTATCGCTTGTGAAAATTGCAATATCGCTACCTGCTACAAGAGCATCTCCCATGATCGGTCGTTTGCCGGGATCGCGGTCTCCCCCACAACCTAAGACGGCAATGATCCGGCCTTCGCTCACGCCTCGAACCGCCTGCAAGACACTCTTCACGGCATCGGGAGTATGAGCGAAATCGACGAGAGCTAAGTACTTCTGTCCAACATCTACACGCTCTAGTCGACCGATTGCGCCAACCAGGCGAGGTAGATCAACTCCCATTGCAATGGGGTCTAATCCACTTGCATAACCCATGGCAATAGCAAGAAGAAGATTATCTAAGTTGTGCTCACCAATCAGGTGAGTTCTTCCTTCAATCAGAATTCCACCCACGCCTCGAATCGAAAGTTGATAACCGCCGGTGAGAAGCTTCTCAATCGATGTGTAGTGCCAGTCAGCTGCTGTGATACTTCTCGAGACGGTCTCTGCAGGAATAGGCACCTGATCGAAGAGTTTCGCTCCCCAAGGGTCATCGATATTAATAATCGCACGCTCAGCATATTCATGAGTAAAGAGAAGTGATTTTGCCGCGAAGTACTCGTCCATCGTTCCGTGATAGTCCAGGTGATCTTGCGTGAGGTTTGTGAATGCCACGCAATCAAAGTGCGAACCGCGAATCCGCTTCTCAACGAGGGCGTGACTACTTACTTCCATCACCATGTGCGTCAGACAGCGCTCTCTCATGGTTGCAGCGATTGCTTGTAATTCCGTTCCTTCGGGGGTTGTAAATACTGCTGGAAATTCATCTCGGTCGATGACAACGCCAGTTGTGCCAATCATGCCAACGGAACGACCTTGAGCCTCCCATAGTTGATGTAAGAGCGAGGCGGTCGTGGTCTTGCCATTTGTGCCGGTAATTCCAAAACTCGACATTGCAGAGAAAGGGCGATTGTAAAACCACGAAGCCACATCGGCGCTTACGGAACGCAGATCCTCATAGATCACAACAGGCAGGAGTGTGCCAACCATCTGAGCGCCTGCGCTATCGGTAAGGACTGCGACTGCGCCTCTTTCTATCGCCTCTTGAAGATAGAGCGCACCATGACTCTTTGCTCCAGGTAGTGCGATAAAGAGATCACCAGATTGGATATATCCACTCGTACTTGAAAGTCCTGTGAATGCAATGTCGCTCGCAGACTCTATCGAAAGAAAACGAGCAAGTTCGCTCAGCGTCTTTGAATGCGTGTTAACGGGACGCATGTGATGCCTTCACTTGAGATGCCTTTAATGCAACTTCGGTGAGCGGATAGGAAATCTTCGACGGGGCGGTAGGTGCAATGTGCTTTGCTTGCAGAACAAAGCTCATTACCTTTTTGAATACTGGTCCTGATACAACTCCACCAAAATGTTGACCTTGCGGGGCTTGTACAACAACACTGACAACGTATCGAGGAGCATCAGCCGGTGCGAATCCGATGAATGAAGCGGTGTATCCGCTGTATCCGCCCTTTCCATTTGCCCGCATCGCAGTTCCTGTCTTACCAGCAACGCGATAGCCAGGTATGGCTGCTTCAGGGGCAGTTCCATCTTTACCAACAACACTCTCCATCATCAAGCGCATCTGTGTTGCAGTAGTTGGGCTCACAACCTGGGTGGTTGATGAAGGCTTTGATGGTGTGAAATTTCCACTTGGATCGAAGTATCCTGCAACAACATTGGGCGTGACTCGAACTCCATTATTTGCAATTGTTGCAAAGACGCTCGTTGCTTGAAGCGCAGTCACTGAATATCCCTGACCAAATGCAATCGTGGGAGCTGAGGTAGCCGACCAGGTTGATACTGGGTGAAGAATTCCTTGGGTTTCACCTGGCAGATGCGAACCAGTGAGTTGGCCTACGCCAAATTTTTGAAGGTACGAATACAAGGTGTCATGTGAAATCATGGAGCCGACCTGTATGGCTGCCGTATTACTTGAGATTGCGAGTGCACCAGTTGCAGTCAAGACTTCAGTTGGGTGACCTTCATGGTCATGGAAAGTGGAACCACCAACTTTGAGAGAGTAAGGAACGGTAAGCGTGGAAGTCGGAAGAATCTTCCCTTCCTCCATCGCAGCTGAGTAAGTGATGATCTTTCCGACCGAACCAGGCTCATATGCATCTGTCACTGCAGGGTTCTGAAGAACTGATACATCTTTAATCGGTTTTGTTGGATCAAATGTTGGTGCTGATGCCTGTGCCAAAATCGCACCAGTCTTTGGGTCCATCACGATCACAGTTCCTGAGATGGCATGGGCCTGCTTCACCGCGGCAGAGATTGCATCCTGTGCAACCCACTGAACATCACGGTCAATCGTCAATTGAACACTCGTACCTGGCTTAGCCTCCGTGATGACCTCTTTAGATCCGGGAATGATAGTGCCGGCACCGTTGGCGAAGAGATAACGGCCATTAGATCCAGTCAATGTTGAATCTAAACTCGATTCCAATCCACCTGCGCCAACTCCTGCTTCATTGATCTTTCCAATGAGCGAGGCGGCGAGCATGCCAGTTGGATAATCCCGAACATATGACCGCTCAGAGTAGAAACCGAGCATTCGCTGGGCGAGACCGCCCGGTTGCTTTACGATCTGATTGTTATACGACTTTAATGCCTCGTTGAGAGAGTTCCACACTGCCGGTTGGACTTGCTTAGCAATAATTTGATAGCGCTTCGTTCCGCTCAGCAATGGGAGCAACTCGCTTGGCTTCATGGAAAGGTATGGGGCAACAAATACGGAAGTCTTCGCTGGGTCAGATATTTGAACTTGATCTACAACAATATTGATGGCTGCCACACTTCGAGCAAGTTCAACACCGTTGATATCTGTGATCGTCCCGCGTGGTGCAAGTAAAACAGAAGAATTGAGCAACTCAGAGTTTGCTCTCGCTGTGTAACCGCCTGCTTGAACTGCTTGAACATCGATCAGGCGAAGGCCAAAGAGTAAAAATATGCCCGCTGATGCCGTCACTAATTGACGGATGCGCTTGGAGGTGAGGTGCGTTTCGCTCATTTGCTTGTCTTACTCAGATCGATAAACGAAGGAGTCGAATCCGGGACCATGCCCAACTTTGTAGCGGCAACGGAGAGGGCATCGGGTGATCCCTTGAGCGCCGCACTTCGAAGAACTGCATCTCTTTGGTCATTCACAACATTCATCTGATGCTTCATTCGCTGGAGAACAAATGCATCTTGATTGAGCGAAGTATTGATAACGAGGAGAGCCACGAGGCTTACAACAAATATTCCAACAAGTACGGTCGAGAAAGCTCGGAGTTGTATCTCTTCACCAGCTTCAACGCGCAGATCAGGAACGAGTCGTAGCACGACCTTTGTCGAACCATTGATGACCGCAGCTCGTGAACGAGCAATTGTTGGAGTAAGTAATGCGATCGCCATTATGCGGCCAGCCTTTCGACTGCACGCAAGCGCATGGATTGAGCACGTGGGTTACTCTCGATTTCAGAGTCGCTTGCAGCCTCACTACCTGTAATAACGAGCCGATACTTCGCGGCGGAATTAGGAAGATCAATTGGTAATCCAAGAGGTGTTCCAGATTTACAGACTCGAGCAAATTCTGCTTTAACAATCTTGTCTTCGAGCGATTGATAGGACATCACAACTACACGACCCGAAATCGTGATTGCCTCCAGCGCGGCGGGAATAGCGCGTGAGAGAACTTCGAGTTCCTTGTTTACTTCGATACGAAGCGCTTGGAATGTGCGTTTTGCTGGGTTTCCACCAGTACGGCGTGCAGGAGCTGGGATGCTCTCTTTAACGATATCGGCAAGCACTTTCGTGCTGTTCAATGTGCCGGCAGAGCGCGCTTCGATAATGCGATCGACTATGCGCGGAGCAAATTTCTCATCTCCATATGCTCGCAAGATGCGAACAAGCGCGTTGCGGTCATAGGTCATCAAAATCTCAAAGGCTGAAAGACCTTGTGATTGATCCATTCGCATATCAAGCGGAGCGTCTTGCGAGTATGCAAAACCACGGTCTGCTTCATCAAGTTGCATCGATGAGACACCCAAATCAAAGAGGATTCCATCCACATAGTCATAACCAAGATCTTCAAGAACCGTGGATATTTGATCGTAGATAGCGTGAACCACAACTGCACGATCACCGAATTTAGCCAAACGCTCTTGTGCGATTGCGATCGCTGCCAAATCGCGATCAAACCCAATAACAGTCAACTCTTCATAACGCGCGAGAAGTTCACTTGTATGACCTGCAAGTCCAAGAGTTGCATCAATAACAACTGCACTCCCCTTCTCGGAGATTGCACGCTCTATCGAAGGAGCAAGCAGCGCGATACAACGATCGAGTGCTACTGGAATATGTTGCAACTGCTTCCCCTTTCTTACCTATCGGGCTCCCGGCCCTTCTCTTTCTTTACTGAGGTCATCGCCGACCGACGGATCTTGGGGGGGGTCCATCGGCGCCGGGGAAGAGGCGTCGATAGCTGAAGATCGGCGATGGCCTTAGTAGAGATCTAGAAGAGTCCTGGGAGCACCTCCGTGGATACATCTGCAAAACCCTTCTCGCGATCTGCGAGATAGGTATTCCATGCAGCGCTATCCCAAATTTCTAACCGAGTATTTGCGCCGATAACGACGCACTCTTTCTCTAGACCGGCATATGTTCGAAGCCCGCTAGGGATCGTTACGCGACCCTGCTTATCGGGAACTTCATCATGGGCGCCGGCGAACATCACACGCATGTAGTCACGAGCTGCCTTCTCGGTGACGGGTGCTTGGCGAAGGCGATCGGTGATTGCGGAGAACTCATTGACGGGGAAGACATAGAGGCAGCGCTCCTGCCCCTTGGTGATAACGAGGCCCTTCGCGAGCTCATCGCGGAAACGGGCGGGGAGGATAATTCGACCCTTTTCATCCAACTTGGGTTCATGGGTGCCGAGAAACATCAATGGCTCCCCCTTATCTACCCACTTTTACGCCTAAATCCCCCGATTTAAGGTCGTGGCACCACTTTACTCCACTTTTCTCCATTTTCAACCATCTTTGCCCACTTTCTCACCTTTTTATCGCCTTGGGACCCACTTCCCCATCGGAAGTGAGCCTCACCAATGGCTCCATCAGGGGCAGGCGGCACTACAGTTCGCCGAATGAGTGGTGAATCCGAGGTCTTGATCAACGCTGTAGGTCTTCGTAAGGAGTACGGCGACTTTGTGGCAGTCGATGGGATCGACTTCCAGGTCAAAAAGGGAGAATCCTTCGGATTTTTAGGGCCTAATGGCGCTGGAAAATCAACCACAATGCGGATCATCGCTGCGACGCTCACTCGTACCGCAGGAGAGATCACAATTTTGGGGAAGGATCCTGAGAGGCATGGACCAGAAATTCGTGCACATCTTGGCGTCGTTCCGCAGCAAGATAATTTAGATAACGCTCTTACTGTCGAAGATAACTTGTACGTCTACGGAAGATACTTCGGTCTATCCAAGAAATTTATTCGAGCGAAGATTGAAGATCTCTTGGACTTCGCCCAGCTTCAAGAGAAGCGCTCAGTAAAGGTAGAGGCACTTTCTGGCGGCATGAAACGTCGATTAACAATCGCGCGCGCACTTGTCAGCGAACCTGAAATTTTGATGCTCGATGAACCAACAACTGGTTTGGATCCTCAGGCGCGACACATTCTGTGGGACCGGCTCTTTCGTTTGAAAGAAGATGGAGTAACACTCCTCATCACGACTCACTACATGGATGAGGCTGAACAGCTTTGTGATCGTTTAATTGTGATGGACAAAGGTCGCATTATGGCTGAGGATTCACCTGCCAATTTAATTAAAACATACTCCACTAAAGAAGTCCTAGAAGTGAGATTTGGAACAGATCGAAATGCTCTTTATGCAGATCAACTAAAGAGCATGTGTGAACGAATTGAAGTTCTTCCTGACCGCATCTTGATGTACTCCAATGATTGCGAACAGCTTCTCCACGAGATTACTCAAGCAGGCATGCATCCCACGACTTCACTGGTACGTAGAAGCTCTCTCGAAGATGTCTTCTTGCGTCTCACCGGACGGTCATTGGTTGAGTAATGAGCTCTCCTAAGTTGGCCCGCCAGGGCTCGTTACAGATCGTTGATCTCTCCAAAGTCCTCTCCTTTGGCTCATTCTTTGTTACTGCCTCCAGAATCAGAATTATGTGGAAGTGGCGCTGGTCGATTGCTGGTGAAGCCATTGCAAACCCACTCTTTTACCTGCTTTCGATCGGTATCGGTATCGGCAAATTCGTTGGTTCTCACCAATCAGCTGGCATTGATGGGGTCTCCTATTTAAAGTTTTTGGCACCGGCCCTCCTTGCATCTGCCTGCATTATCGGCGCAGTGAATGAAGTTATGCACCCCACGCTCGAAGGCTTCAAATGGAATAAGAATTTCTTCGCCATGAACGCGACCCCGCTCTCGGCCAAGCAGATTGCAGATGGCGTACTTGTTGCAGCGTTGGTTCGCGCACTCTTTGGAACGGTGATGTATTACATCGCATTGTTAGCTTTTGGTGGAGTCTCGGGGTGGAATTCGCTCTGGCTATTGCCGGCGACCATGTTTGCCGCAGCATCATTTGCTTCAGTCATGCTAGGCGTATGTGCAGCAGTTGAGAATCCTGATCTCTTACTCAACATCGTAAACCGGCTTCTGATTATGCCGCTCTTCCTCTTTTCCGGAACCTTCTACTCTCTGAAAACTATGCCGCTCTTCTTGCAGGTAATCGGATGGTTCTCACCTCTATGGCACTCCACCGAAATCGGACGATGGATTGCATATGGACACTCAATTTCAGGCCTTGGGCTAGTTATCCATTTTGCATATATGGCAGTGATGTTGATCGTTGGAGTTTATTTCTCTCGCCGCTTCTTCGCTCAAAGGTTGGCAAAATGACGATCAGTAGAGCGGTAGAGATCGCCGAAAAGCAAAAGGGTCGAATTGGTGAGGGTACCTACTCGCGTCGCGCTCGAACTATTTTGGAACATCGCAGACTCGCCTTTAAACAAGGTCATTGGATCGTTGTCTTTACCGGTTTTATCGAGCCTGTTCTCTACCTCTTCTCTTTCGGATTCGGAGTTGGAAAACTCGTCGGAAAAGTTGAAGTTGGCCAGCACCACTTTGTCACATATGCCCAATTTATCGCCCCAGCACTATTGGCCACATCGGCAATGAACGGTGCGATCTTTGATTCAACGTGGAATGTCTTCTTTCGATTGAAATATGACGGTACCTATAAGGCGATGCTTGCAACATCACTTGGGCCTCTTGATGTTGCGATGGGTGAGATCGGGTGGGCGCTCATACGCGGTCTTATTTACGCCACCGGCTTTACCGCAATCGTGATGCCTCTAGGGTTGATCAAGGGTTGGTATGGCTTGCTAGCTATCCCTGCAGCAGTGCTCATCGCATTCGGTTTTGCCTCCGTTGGAATGCTTTATACCTCGTATGCGAAATCCTTCCAGCACATGGATTGGGTCAACATCATCATGCTCCCCCTCTTTCTCTTCTCGGGAGCGCTCTACCCACTCTCTATCTATCCCGTGTGGCTTCAGCGAGTTATCGAAGCTCTCCCGCTCTGGCATGCGATCTCGATTATTCGCGCGCTCTGCTTAGGGGAGATTCATTGGAGTTTGCTCGCACACTGCGCATACTTTGCCGTCATGATTGGTGTGGGGCTTGCATTTACAACCCGTCGCCTGCGCGCACTCTTTATGCGTTAAAAATCTGAACGACTACTGATTATTGCGGTCATCCCAGCGACGCTCGAGGCGATCGCTCCAACGTGGCGAGCGATTTTTTCCGGAAGAAGTTCCGGTGTTCTTGCCCATCATCTGGCGCAATGAGAAATTTGAGATAGCGGTAAATGCACCGCTGAGAGCGATAATGAAGCCGATAACACCAACCACAGTATTCTTTGCAACGAGGCCAGCGACGATAACTGCCAAGCCAGTAAGAACGGCGAAGAATCCCGCGAGAACACGTGAAGCCTGACGCGTACGGGCTTTACCGCTTAGCGCACCTACGAGACGTGGGTCATCCGCGGCAAGCGCCGCCTCCATCTCCGCTAAGAGCTTCTGTTCATGTTCTGAGAGTGCCACGTCTTTAGATTAGCCCTAATCCTGGGATTCGTCAGCCTCAGTAGAGGAGACCAGGCGGGCAGGCCGAACGCTCCCTCTGCCAAAACGCTTTGTTGCCGCATCCATAGCCGCCGTCGCCTCCCGCCAGCCCTTTTCGCGCTCACCGAGGAGAAGTTGCTGGGGGGAACCGGTGCCATCACTGAGATTTTCGAGCGATACGCCGACTAAGCGAATTCTCGCTCGATCTAATTTCAGCGCCTTGTAAAGATTCCGGACTACCTCGTAGCACTCTTGAACTCCACTGATCGGAAGTGGCACGGTCTTAGAGCGGCTGATGGTTGTGAAATCTGCAAATCTAATTTTTATCGCAATTGTTTTACTCACAAGTCCACGATCACGAAGTCGATGAGATGCCCGCTCCACCATGCGAAGTAATTCGCGAAGGATCTCCTCGTGATTATCGAGATCGATCAGAAAGGTCTCTTCCGCACCAATACTTTTATCTGGTTCATCCGTTGTTACGCTTCGATAGTCGCGACCCCACGCCAACTCGTAGAGCGTCTCCCCTGCTGATTGACCGAGAGCGCGTATCAAAGTCGCACGCGGCGTCTGCGCAATATCACCGATCTTGGTTAAGCCAATACGCTGAAGTTCTTCATTTGTCTTTGGCCCAACGCCCCACATCGCACTCACTGGTAGTGGGTGGAGAAATTCAAGAATACGACTCTGCTCAATCTCCAACATTCCATTTGGCTTGGCATATGTTGATGCGAGCTTGGCAATAAATTTCGAAGGGGCGATTCCTACTGAGCAGGTGATCCCCTCTTCGCTCTCAACTCGTGCCCGAATCTTGGCGGCGATCACTCTTCCATCGCCATGCAACCTCTGACTTCCTGTGACATCGAGAAAGGCTTCATCAAGAGAGAGCGGCTCAACCAGCGGGGTAAAGGAGTGGAAGATCTCCATAATGTGGCGAGAGATTTCTGCATTTCGTTCCATATTGACCGGAACGAAGATTGCGTGCGGGGCTAATCGTCGCGCTTGTCCGAGGGGCATGGCAGAGCGCACACCAAATTTTCGCGCTTCATAATTTGCCGATGAGACAACTCCGCGTGCTCCCATGCCAACGACAACTGGCTTTCCTTTGAGTGTTGGGTCATCGCGTTCTGCAACCGATGCATAGAAGGCATCCATATCAACGTGGAGAATGGTGAGCCGCTTCTCATCTAACTCACTCATGGACTGCTCGCTCACGAGAGTTGAGATTACGCCACTTCTCATATGAGGAGCCGAGTTCCCACGCCTTTGTTGCGCGAATAGAGAGTCCGCGCGGCCCCGTTCTGCGCACCTCGCCCTTTACCAAAAAGAGTGATGAGCTATAGAGAAGAGCGGCGCAGCTATTTTGCACATCCTCGAAGAAGGTAATGTCACTACACCCGTAGCCATCATCGAGTGTTAAGAAGATGACTCTCCTGCCTGACCGGACTGGCGGTGTTTGCAGCGCAACCTTTACACCAGCAACAAGTACTGGGCTTCCTGCTCGTTGGTGGATGAGATCGGAAGATCTGATCGCCCCTACATGGTTGAGAAAATCGCCATAGAACTCGAGCATATGGCGGGAGATATCCATTCCCGTAATATCAATCTCATGGCGCACTCGCTCAGCTGCAGTGAGATCTGGAAGCCCAGTTGATTCAAGTGGTGGCGGCGTTAATCCAAGAGTTAACTGACCGCTCCCGAGGTTACCCTTCTTCGATGCTGATAATTTATAGAGATCCTGCGCATGCAGCAAGAGGTCTCTTCTATTAAGAGCGCTCTTCTCTTCTGGTCCAATCTTATGAAGAGCATCAAATGCTCCAACCAGAATAAGAGCTTGCGTTGTTGGATATGCAGAGCCAGATCGTGCAACAAAATCAGCAAGATCAAGATAAGGACGCGCACTGAGAATCGTCTCAATTTCGCCACTACTAATTCCCTGGATCTCGCTGAGTGCGATACGAATCGCATACCCTCGCGCATCTGGTAGCGAGAGTGAACTTCCGGTGCTGATTAAATCTGGTGCGACATAAGGGGCTCGTGCTCCATCATCAGAAGGCGAGATCTTCTCTACGCGATACGTTCGATCTGAACGATTGATATCGATAGGAGCAATAACAATCCCCCATTGGCGAGCCTCATCAAGAATCAATCGCTTTGGATACATCCCCGGATCGTGGGTAAGCGCTCCAGCTATAAATGCCGCAGTGTGATGTGTCTTCAACCATGCCGATTGATAAGTAGGAAGTGCAAAAGCGGCTGCATGCGCCTTGCAGAATCCAAAGGAGGCGAAGGCTCGAAGAACATCCCAGACCTTATCGACAACCTTCATCTCGAAGCCTTGCGCAAGCGCTGCTGGGTAGAACCAATCGCAGACCGCTTGCTGACTTTCAAGGGATCCCAACTGTCGACGGCGCTCATCTGAGTGCGCAAGTGAGGAGCCGGTCATGACCGAGATCAGGCGTATGACTTGCTCATGGAATACGACAACTCCTTCAGTCTCTTCCAGAATTGGATCGAGCTGTGGATGGAGAAGGGTGCGACTTCGATGGCCATGTCGGGTATTAATAAAAGGGGTAATCATGTCGCTCTTCACTGGCCCAGGACGGAAGAGAGAGATATCAATGATGAGATCGGTAAATGTCGAGGGAGCAAACTTTCCGACAAGCTCACGCTGCCCCGGACTCTCTACTTGGAATATTCCTAAGGTCCGAGTCGATTTAATCAAATCAAAGGTCTTGTGATCATTGAGTGGAATAACATCGATATCGACACGCTTCTCTTCTACTCTCTCTATTTCAGAGAGGGCATATGAGATAGCAGATTGCATCCGCACACCAAGAACATCGAGTTTGAGAAGGCCGATCGCCTCAACATCATCTTTATCGAAATAGACCATGGGATAGTTGCTTGAATTCCGAAGAGTCGGTGCGACATCGCCAAGTTTTGCATCCGAGAGGATGATGGCACAGGGGTGCATCGAGAGGTGGCGCGGTAATCCATCAATCCTTCCGGCAAGTTCAATCGCCATCTTCATGATTGGCGTATTGAGTTTGAGTCCTTTGAGCTCGGGAAGGTTCTCAAGTGCCTTACCGATGTTGCGAGCGCGAATATGCGGCAGAGATTTTGCAATCAGATCAATCTCCATCGGAGATATCCCCAAAGCTGCTCCGACATCACGAATAGCGTGACGTGCTCGGTAGGTATCGACCATTGCAACTGTTGCAGTTCTCTCCGGGCCATACCTCTCAAAGATTGCATCGTAGATTTCAAGGCGACGTGCGGATTCAACATCGATATCAATATCTGGAAGTTCACCGCGAAGCGTTGAGCAGAACCGCTCCATAAGAAGTCCTTGGCTCATCGGCTCAACTCCAGAAATTCCTAAGAGATAACAGATGAGCGATCCGGCGCCGCTTCCTCGCGCTGCTACCCGAATTCCTCTATCCCGTGCCATATCCGTTATATCTGCAACGGTAAGAAAATATGATTCAAATCCAAGGGTGCGAATAGTCGCTAACTCTTCTTCAAGTCGCATTGCTGCACCGACTGATTCAGCTGATGAGTAACGCCGCGAAAAGCCAGCTTCAGCACGATCGCGGAGCTGGATAGCCATCTCTGCATGGTTGCGGGCGCCCACTACTGATGCTTCTGGCAAGTGGACTCCCCCGATGCCGATATCGCGGCGTGGCGAGAGGATGCAGCGCTCTGCCAAATTGTGAGTTGCCGCAAGGAGGGTCTTGCCATCTCGTTCACCCGCCATGCGCGCAATCTCATCTGCGACATAACGCATCTCTTCACCACTTTTGAGATATCCCTCGCTATTTGTTCGCTCGATATGGCTATGGTGAAGCGGAACAAGTAACCGGGCAGCATCAAGAACATCTGCGACCGGCCCATCTGTGCGATTGAGCATTCGCGCAGCATTTGTGAGTACCGCTGGTAATCCATGATCGCGAGCGAAGGCTAAAGCCTTTGCCGCATAGGGAGTAGAGAGCGGACCATCTCCCTTTGCCAAGTGAGATGTGCATTCAATAATTTGTTCAGCGAAGAGATCGCGCGTCGCGTTGTACATAGAGAGTGCAGCATCGTGGCGACGCGCAGCGATGCTCTGTGCGAGTTGAGAGTCATAGCCATGCATGATGAAGAGCTGTGATGAATGTTCAGACTCTTGCTGAAGAATTTCATAGGTAAGGAGGTTCTCATTATTGACCTTATTCATAGCGCTGACTAAGCGATAGAGCGCAGAGAGCTTCCCTGCTGGAGCAAGCAGCGTCACGCGGTACTTCTTCTGAATAAAGCTGAGATTGATACCGAGGATCGGATTCACTCCATACGCTTCACAACTTTGAGCAAAACGAATTGCACCAGCTAAACCATCTCGATCAGTAAGAGCGAGTGAGCTCATCCCAAGCTCTGCCGCTCGAGCAACGAGGGCATCGGGCTGTGCTGTTCCATATTTAAAGGAGTAGCCGCTTGAGAGGTGAAGGTGTGTAAACTCTTTAAACATTGCAGTCCATAATTCGCTATCTCGTTATTAACTCGAGCTATCGGGGCCGAGATGTTGGACGAATCTGCCAACTCCCAGTGAGTTCATCGAGTTCGAGTTCAAAGGTAGCGAGCGCACCAACTGGCGCCGCCTCTACCCGCCAGATAGCGCGCGCTCCATCATCGAAGATCGTCTGTTCTAAATGTCTTTGATCCAACGGCCTCTGGCGATAATTTCCATCATCGATCCGGTTCCACCATCCCCCTGATTCGCGCCATCTCGAGGCGATGGCATGGATGTGGAAGCGACGACCTTGGTAGATAAATTCGACCGGCTCGCCCTCAGGGGCCAATACCGGAGGGACCCTGGGGCTAGATGGCTCGGAGCTCTCAGGGGTTGCTGGGTTCTTCGTTGATTCGAACATATGTTCGAAAGATAGCCCTCGCCACTGACAGTGGCAAGGTGGCTCCGCTCCGTAGTCCAGCCTGGCTTACAGAGCCTCGCCGATCTGCCACGATACCCACATGACTCTCATCGAGGCCCTTCTGGCAGGTGGCTTTATCGGCTCGGTCTTGGGCTTTGTCGGCGCTGGCGGCGCCATGGTCTCGGTCCCGATCCTGCTCTATATCTTCCACTTCACCAACGAGGCGGCCACGATCGCCGCCCTGGTCATCGTGGGCCTTGCCGCTGCATCAGGAGTACTCCCTAAATTCAAGAGTAAAGAGGTGCTCGTGCGCGAGGCGGTCTCGATCTGGGCGATCGGACTTGTAACCACTCTCTCTATGACTGTCCTTGCAACTCATATCAATGTCAAAGTTCTTCACTCAGCTTTTGCACTCGTGCTTGTTATCGCTGGTGCATCCATGCTGCGCGGACCCTTTAAAGCAAATCCAGAACGACGCATGCCGGTGCCGGTACTTATTCTCATCTCACTCATTATTGGAACACTCACAGGTCTCTTCGGAATCGGCGGTGGATTTCTCGCGATACCAGTACTTGTCCTCTTCTATAACACGCCACAGAATAAAGCCGCAGGGACTTCACTCCTGATAATTGCGATGAATTGCACAACATCATTTCTTGAACGTTATAAGAGCTGGCATATCGTTGAGTGGAAGACTCCCTTTACGATCGCTCTCGTCGCCATCGTCGTCTCGCGCATTGCATCACAGAAAAGTGGAAAGGCGAATGCCAAGCTACTCAAGAGCTCATTCGCTTATCTGCTCTTCAGCCTCTCGGCATTTACCTTGATCAAGACCTTTCTCTTAGCCTAATTACTCTCCCGATCTTCGGTACCAATTTCGCCAGATGAGTCGGTGAACTGGAATCCAATAAGGAATTCGTGAAATCACCGGAAGTACTGGCAACAGTAGAAGACCCAGACTTAGTACCCCCATCAATGACATCACCAGAATGTCGGCATTGCCCGAAGATTTGAATGGTTCGATCTGATACCACAGTGAGTAAAGCCAGAGCCATGACTGCCCCGGCCAGGATCCCGTCTCATTCATGACGCCCCATTGGTCTCCACTCAGATGTTGAGCAGCTGCTTTATCTGGGAAGTAACTTCCGCTATCGGCGAGAAAGAGAAGTGGTTTCGTAAAGTTGGTTGGCAACGTCGAGTCGCTTGTGGTGAGAGCGCCATCAAGGGCTCCTGTACTCGCCATCCCATAAAGTGAGGTGACGAGCGTCGGAACTGGTCCATATTTTCCGCTTGGATCTTTGAGCGAGAGCGATTTTCCATCTTTAGTGAGCGCATCAGAATAGGCGCTCGCCCATTTAGCCTGTACTTGTGCAGATGCTGAGATCCACATCGATACCGCAGATTGGATCTTTGAATCACTCTGTGACTTCAGTGGTTCAATGACAAAGCTTTGTGCAGGATCGATTGGAATCCGAACGCCTGCAGCCTTAGAGAGATTGATGGGTCCAATATTCTGGCCTTCACCATTTTTGTTATAGGGCGGTCCATAACTTGCGCTCGTTGTCGTCCCAGCAAGTTCACCTGCAGTTGTCTGCACAAAATCTGCTGGTGCGGCTTTTGCCCACGACTGCATAGTGAGCGCCTTCTCATCAGGAGAGCTAAATACCGCAGCGAGAGTGAGTGCCAGAAATCCCACAACGACTACAGCGATGACAAACTCTTTAATCAAGTCATACTCGCGAACTGGACCATTCCACTTCTTTGAAGGGTCAATTGTTGAAAGTTTACGACTCACTTTTACTTACCTCCCTCTTCAATAGGAGGGACGACGCCTTTGCGACGCACCAATATGACATGCCAGACAACAATAAATCCGAGAGTGAGCGGTAGAAGAGAGACATGAAGGAGAATCGCCTGTCCGGTATTCAAGGTATTAAAGAATGCTCCAATGCCCATCGCGTTAAATCCATCTTTAGCCTGCGTGGCAATCCATTGCGAATCAAAATTAGTCTGGATGATGTAACCGGTAAAGCCAGTAATTATTGAGGCGAAGAAAGCGAGGCAGCCAGTCACCCACGTTGCTAGGCGCCGGCCGCGCCAAGCCGCCATCCAGAACTTCCCCCAGAGGTGCACCACCATGAAGACGAAGAAGAGTTCAACGCTCCACAAGTGAACAGAGTTCACATAATGCCCCACCTTTGAAGAATGCCACCAAGCCGGTCCTTCTAAAGTGAGATAGAGGCCGGATGCAATCAACATGACAAAGGCCGCGAGCGTGGCAACTCCAAAGATGTAGATCCACGAGGCGACATATGCTGGTTGGTGATCAGGAAGGAGATCTTCAGGTTCAAACTTTTCGATCGTTGCCATCCGCACTCGACTTGTCCACGATCGTTGTGGGGTCACCTTTTGAGTGCTCATTGGTGCATTCCTCTCTTTATCCTCACGCCAGAAGGTGATCTGTGTTCGGGGAATGGGGCAAAGAGCGCGATCGTGAAAATAACCGCCATTGCAATAATGATGGAGAGATTGCCGATAGATACTGAAACTGGCCCGATCGAGAGATAGTGGGCTGGATGATTGAGATTAATTTCTGCGAATCGGTTGATACTCATTGCTAGAGCTCCCTCTCAGATTGCCTAAAAGAAATACTAGGTATTGACGACGCTACTCCGATATAGGAAAATTTTTATGAAGTTCATCTACTAAACCCTTGGGCTAGCACTCAAAAGAGAGCACAATGGGGTCAAACCACTAGAAAGGAAAGTTCCATGGACATCATCATTCTTTCTCGCGAACTCACACCTTTTGAACATTTAGTTGCAAAACATCTGTGTGACGGCAAATCGAATGCCGCAATAGCTCGCGAAACTGCACATACTGAGAAGGTCATTGAAAATACTGTCTCGAGAATGGCGAGGGCTTTCAATATCCTCTCAGGACCCGAGGTCAATCTCCGGGTATTACTCGCACTTGCATATCGCGCGCAATTTGGCGATGGCTCCTTCGACAAACTTGGAGTCGATTGCAGTCATGCTGAGGTTGGAGCTGACGGTAGAAAGTATTGCAACCTGCACATCGATTAACTTTCCCCGCTCGCTTCAGATAAACTGCGGCAATGTTTGAACTGTGGCACCAGAAAATGGGAAGTGGCGAACCGCTCCTCCTCGTTCATGGCATGGGCTCTTCTCATGATGCCTGGAAGTTGATCACGCCAGAGTTGTCGAAACACCACGAAGTTGTCATTCTCGATCTCCCTGGACATGGCGCCAGCAAGATGCCCGGTGGAACACGTATGGACCCGCGCTCGCTTGGTGAGTTAGTTATTTCTCAGATGAAACATTGGGGTTACGACCAATTTCACGTTGCTGGAAATTCCCTTGGTGGCTGGGCTGCACTTGAGATGGCAGCAGCTTCTCCGAAGGTCATTCAATCTGTCACCGGCCTTGCTCCAGCAGGACTCTGGTTAGTTCCTGAGACTGAACGAAAGTCGCTGGGAGCTCTCTCTCGATATATGGCACAGACGACACATCCGATTGCTCCGCACCTACTCAAATATCGCTGGGCAAAGAAGATGGGCTTTGGAATGGTGAGCCCGCAATGGGAATCGTTACCACTAGAGATATGTATTGATGCAGCGAAGGCTATGGGAACGTCACTCGGCTACTTCCCCGCTTGGGATGCGATGCTCGGACTTCGTTTTGATAAAGAGATTTCTCCCGACATTCCGATAACGATTCTCTTTGGCGATACCGATAACACCCTTCCTGCTCAATTTTCTCAAGAGCGATCACTCGTACCTCCGCACTCTCGCTGGGTTGTGCTTCCAGAATCTGGGCATGCACCGATGTGGGATCGACCAGCAGAGGTAGTTGCCGAAATTCTCCACACCACCTCTCAGGCATAAACCACAACCATGAAAAGTTATTTCTTCATCTGGAAGATCTCTCGCAGACAGATTCCTCGTGCGCTTTTTCACATGGCGTTTGATCGATTCGCACTTGGTAAGAATTCTCAGATTACATTCTTCAAATCATTGGGCGCAGGCGCTGGAAAAACATTTACACCAAATGATGCCGACCCTCTTACCTGGGCCCTTGTGATCTCAACTGTCGAACCCATTCAAGATTTCTCGCGCCTCGCACCGATCGCCGCTTGGCGTTCATTCTCGCAATCGGAAGAGTTCTTTGAACTCGAAGCGATCTCCTCCCATGGACAGTGGGCAAAGATGGAGCCATTCCTATCGACCCGCGGTGGAGATTGGAATGGCGAAGTCGCAACAATTACCAGAGCAAGAATTGCATGGCGTGAAAATTTACGATTCTGGCGAGCCGTTCCACCAGTTACTGAATCTTTGCTCGGAAATGACGGATTGATCAGTACCATTGGAATCGGTGAGGCACCGATTGGTCTGCAAGGCACCTTCTCGCATTGGCGATCACAGGAAGCGCTCCGAACCTTCGCCTATCAGAGTGAGGCCCACAAACGAGCAATTGCACAGACGGCTGAGCGCCACTGGTACAAGGAAGAGCTCTTTGCCCGATTTGCAGTGATTAATCATTACACGCGGACTCTGCCGAGATAAGGTCCACAACCAGCCCGCGGTGAGGCAGAATTGAACCATGTCGATTCGCCAATACCGGCCGCGCACGAGGAGCAAACGCCTCCTCTCGGGTAAGCGAGCGCTCCTTCTTAACGCACTCTTTATCTCAACGATTCTACTGATGATCACCTACCCACTTGTCCATGGTGATTCTCTGCGCCTTATAACTATTGCAACAGTCGTTTGTGGATCGCTGACGATGGTTGTCCATTCGAACTTCGCTTTCGGAACTCGCTTCGCACTCACTCTCTTCGCTCTCACCACTCTCTTTGCACTTGGCGTGGAGATCATAGGAACAAAGACAAGTTGGCCCTTTGGTGCATATAGCTATAACCACTCATTGGGTTACGCAGTTGGATCGGTACCGTTACTTGTTCCACTTGCTTGGCTGATGATGAGTTATCCCATTCTCATCGCGGCTCGGAGAGTGGGTAAGAGTTGGGTATTTCTCTACGGTGGACTTGGTTTAATGGCCTGGGATCTCTTCATGGATCCACAAATGGTGAGCGCACATCGCTGGACCTGGGCTCCCCACAAAACATCACTTCCCTTTGCGCCAGAGATTCCGCTCTCCAATAGCGCAGGGTGGTTATTCGCAGGAATGGGTCTTATGGCGCTCCTGCATTGGGCGCTTCCACACGATCGCAGGAAGAATGGCGCGCCTCTTCTGATCCCTAATGCCTTTCTCGGATGGGCGCTCTTCTCTGGCATCGTCGGAAACCTCTTCTTCTTCCATCGACCAGGTGTGGCTCTACTTGGTGGGGTCGTATTTGGTGCGGTCCTTGCTCCTTATTTCTTCGTGCTGCGCTTTGGAAGACCCGATACCTTTTAACACCTTATGAAGAATCTTCTCCTTCTTTCAACACTTCTGACCGGCATCTCTCTTCTTATTTCTCTCATCAATTACTTCACTATGCGGGTAGTGCGGAGTTCCGATGCGATCATTTCTGAGAGCGTATCCATACTCATTCCGATGAGGAATGAAGAAGTGAATGTCGAACCACTTCTTCAATCGCTATTAGCAACGCAGAATCTAAATAATTTTGAAATCACAGTTCTCAATGATCATTCCGAAGATCAGACCTATGATCATCTGCAGAAATTCGCGGCGAATATCTCAATACTCAACGGTCGCGAACTTCCTGAGGGCTGGATGGGTAAGCCATTTGCCTGCCACCAATTAGCCGAAAGTTCGCTCTCTGAATACCTAGTCTTCCTGGATGCTGATGTTCGTCCATCACCTTCTGCTATAAGTTCTGCAATTAGTGTGATGCGCACGCTCAATTGGGATTTCATCTCTCCTTATCCTGCACAGACTGCACGTACGAAGGTCATGAAACTGATTCAACCTCTCCTCCAATGGTCCTGGTTTTCAAGTGTTCCGTTGCGCATCGCTGAATCGGGTCGTCAGAGCTCGATGGTCATCGCAAATGGTCAATTCTTTATTGTTAAGCGACAAGCCTACGAGTCAATCAAGGGTCATGAATCGGTGAAGGCAGAGGTGCTTGAAGATCTCTGCTTGGCAAGAGCTCTCGCGAGCGCGGGTTTCAAAGGTGGTGTCGCCGATGGCAGCACAGTGGTTACCTGCTCAATGTATGAACGCAATGTTGATCTCATAACTGGATATACCAAGTCGCTCTGGAAAGCATTCGGTGGGGTAATTGGAACCATCTTTGCAATACTCCTTTTGGCGCTCACCCAAATCGTCCCTCTTTTACTCCTTCTAACTGGAGAACGTTGGGCGATAATCCCATTTGCATGTGCGGGACTTACCCATGTTTTCGCTTCAATGAAAACTGGTTCTCGCCCGGTGAATGCCCTCACTCATCCCGTTGCGATCGCGCTCCTTATTCTCTTGATCTGTGAGTCGTATCGCCGCAAACTCGTGGGCCGATTGGAATGGCGAGGTCGTAGAGTTCTCTAATGCGCAAGGTCATAGTTATTGGAGCGGGGATGGGCGGCATGGCCGCTGCCGCTCGGTTAGCAAGAGCTGGCTTTGCGGTGGAGATCTTCGAGTCATCTGATCGCGTCGGCGGTAAGTGTCGAACCGAGTGGATCGGAGATTATGCCTTTGACACGGGGCCATCTCTCTTGACACTGCCTGCCGTTTACCGAGATCTCTTTAAAAAGACTGGTAAGCGATTAGAACTAGTCAAAAAATTGCAGCCTGTTGATCCGGCATTTACATATACCTTCGCTGATGGAAAGACCCTTACCTTTCCAAATCTCTCATTGCCCGATATCTGCAAAGAGATCGATCGAGTCTTGGGCAAAGAGGCGGGCGATCAATGGCACGCCTTGATGCAGCAGGCAGAGAATATGTGGGATGCCGCCCGCGGACCTTTCATAGAGTCAGAACTCCCAACGCTCTTCGAATTGATTCGCCGCAAAGGATTTATCAAAGATCTTAAGCGCATCGCGCCACTTACAACCCTTGATGAGTTCACAGCGAAGTTCACCTCAAATCCATACCTCACCAAGATCATTCATCGATATGCCACCTACACCGGCTCTGACCCGCGTGAAGTCCCAGCGGTTCTACTCACGATTGCTTTTGTAGAGATAACTTTTGGAGCATGGCATATCCAAGGTGGAATCGGTACCTTGGCCGAAGCGCTGGGCGAGCGTTGCAAAGAACTTGGCGTTGTTATTCATCTCAATGCGCCCGCCGAAAAGATTGAATTATCATCGGGAACCGCCACTGGCGTGCTCATTAATGGTGAGCTTCATTCCGCTGATTACATAATCTCTAATGCAGATTCTGAAATCACCTTCAATCAGTTGATCGCCAAGGATGAGAGGCGAGCTCAACCAGAGCGTAAAAAATTGGCACGTTCCGAGAAGTCTTTCTCGGGATTCTCCTTGTTGCTTGGACTCGATAATTCAAAGATCTCAGGCGATATCCCAGTACTCACGCATCACAATGTCTTTTTCCCAGAGGATTACTCTCGAGAGTTCGACCAGCTCTTCAAAGAGAAGAGTTCGGTATCTGATCCAACGATCTACATTTGCGCACCTCGCGATCCAGATATGGTGAAGGGTGATAACAAGGAGTTGAAAGAGGCTTGGTTCGTGCTAGTCAACGCACCACTGCATGATCCAGAACACGGCTTTAACTGGCAGGAAGATCCAGAGACATATGCCACCTCGATCGTAAAGAAATTGGATGCGCTGGGATTAAGAGTCTCCGAGCGGTTAGATCTGTTGGAGATACGGACTCCATATCATCT
The DNA here is from genome assembly GCA_903953805.1 of uncultured Actinomycetes bacterium. Taxonomy (GTDB): domain Bacteria; phylum Actinomycetota; class Actinomycetes; order Nanopelagicales; family Nanopelagicaceae; genus PALSA-747. Next base: position 48,160 of record CAJBLC010000052.1, read on the forward strand.
AGAACAATCTGTCTCTGCTCCGGGTGGGTCAATCTATGGACGTTCCAGCAACGGTAAACGCGCAGCATTCTTGAGAACAAAGAACAAAAGTACGATCAAGAATCTCTACTCCGTTGGAGGTTCGGCACACCCTGGAGGCGGACTTCCCTTAGTTGGAATTAGCGGTGAATTAGTCGCTGAATCAATTATCGCTGCGCAGGGCGGCGTAGGTATCCCGAAGGACCATCACTAACGAGATCATTTGCACGACTAGCCACATTGACGCAATCACGCCCGTGAAGTGGAACGTAAGAACGTGCATGAGAAGTGCTACTGCCAAGAAGATCGCCCTCACTGGCCGTTCAGAAAGCGTGATAACTCCAATGGTTCGGTAACCGACTCCTGCAGCTCTCGCCCGCACGTATTCTTGGATGAAGGCCGACAACCAGGCCACTGCCACAACCGCTATTGGTGCGCCGATTGCAATAAAAGCAAGTGCCCAGAAAAATTCGACAACTCGATCAACCACTGAATCTAACTCAGCGCCCCATCTACTTGTTCTCTGAGAAGCAATCGCCAAAGATCCATCGATTCCATCTGCAATAAGCGAGAGTACGAGAAAGAGAATCGCTATTGGATGCGAAGCTCGCTGCCAGGTCAAGAATCCCAAAATCAAACCGGCATACGTCACTAAATCTGGCGTGATGCGCAGACGTATGAGTGGCTTGATGAGGATGTATGAGATTCTGAGCCAACCTTTTACAAATCCAGATATTTCTGCTCCACCATGGAGCTCACTCCACTCGGTAAGAAAATTATCGAGATCCACGACGATCCATTCCTAGGTTCTTTGCAATCTCAAGAGTGGCGGCAGAGGTATTCATTGTGTAGAAATGCAATCCGGCGACTTCACGTTCAAGAAGATCTTGGGACAACTTCGTAGCAATTTCTATTCCTACTTTACGAATCGCATCAGGATCGTTCTCGATCGCTTCAAATCTATGAAGCATTGACTCTGGAATTGGCGTACCTGTAAGTTCAGCCATTCGAGTCAACTGCTTGAAATTGGTAACCGGAAGCACCCCAGCAATGATCGGCAGGTGCGAACCCTTCTTTGCCAGGCCTTCAATAAGACGGTCATATGAAGTGATATCGAAGAAGAATTGAGTTGTCGCAAAGGTAGCGCCTAACTCTTCTTTTCGAATAAGAGTGTCAATATCCTGATCAAAATCTCCGTGTGAAGCTGGGTGACCGTCCGGGAAGGCAGCTACCCCGATTTCAAACCCACCTTCAGATTTCGCGAGCTCAACAAGTTCATCGGCGTGATCTAATCCCCCAGGTGTTGTGACCCACTCTGCTCGAGGACCACCAGTTGGATCGCCACGTAATGCAAGGATGCTAGAAATCCCTGCCCGTTTGTAATGACGAAGAATTTCGACGAGTTCCTCTCGCGTAGAACCCACACATGTGAGGTGTGCGACTGTTGAAACGCCAGTTCGAGTCGTGAACTCTTCTGCAATACGGATCGTACGATCTCGGGTACTACCACCAGCGCCATATGTCACGGAGACGAAGTCCGGATGCAAGACTTTCAGCGCATCGACGGCATGCCAGAGTTTTGCTTCTCCTTCAGAGTCCTTTGGTGGAAAGAGCTCGATAGAGAGCGTTGCTCTCGACTCTTTGGCACTCTCGACAGGCATAACCATAGAGAGGCAGGGTACCTTTACCGCGTGGAACTTAGCGAACACCTCGACCTCCCCGCGTTGCGTGGGTCGATCAACGAGGCTCTCTCAGCATTTATTGCTGCAGACAATCACTACCTCACCCAGATCGGACCGGAGCTCGAACCAGTCGCTGCCGCACTCAAAGAATTTCTCCTTCAAAGCGGTAAGCGCTTTCGCCCACTCTTTGCCAGCGTCGGCTACTTAGGGACAGGGTCACCTCTCTCCCCTGAATTATTTAGCGCGTTATCGAGCGTTGAACTTATTCACGTCTGCGCTCTCATCCACGACGATGTGATGGATGCCTCCGATACCCGCCGCGGCGCACCTGCAATTCATAAGCAATTTGAGAACCTGCACCAATCCAAGAAATTATCTGGATCTTCTGCACAATTTGGAATTGCCAGCGCAATTCTTCTCGGAGATCTCGCCTTAGTCTGGGCCTCAAAGATGCTCCATGAATCAAAGATTCCTGCTGAGCAGATAATTGCGGCGCTTCCAATCTTTGATGAGATGGAAGTTGAGTTGATGGCTGGCCAATATCTCGATATCTATGAGCAAGCACTTGCAAGCGAGAGTGTTGAGCGATCGCTCAAGGTAGCCCGATATAAATCCGGTAAGTACAGCATTGAACGACCACTCCACTTTGGTGCAGCAATTGCAAATAAGAATCCAGAGAGGTTCTATCCGATTTACTCTGCCTATGGCCTGCCGCTTGGTGAAGCCTTCCAACTCAGAGATGATCTCTTGGGTGTCTTCGGTGAGCCTGCCGAAACTGGCAAGCCTGCGGGAGATGACCTACGCGAGGGAAAGCGAACGGTGTTAATGGCGCTCACTCATGAACGATCTAATGAGTCGCAGCGAAAGACAATAAAAGAGTTACTAGGAAAGCCTGATCTCTCCCTCGATGAAGTCAACGAATTGCGTGGAATTATCATCGACACGGGCGCAAGAGATCATCTTGAGGGTCTGATCTCAACTCTTACTCAAGAGGCGGTATCTGCGATCGACAATCCTCTCATCACCTCACATGTTCAGAGCCTGCTTCACCAGATGGCTACCATCGCAACCCAACGAAAGATATAGGACACCATGCCAAAGAGAATTAAAGGTCCTACTGATCATGTCGTCATTGTTGGCGCTGGGCTTGCTGGTTTAAGTACCGCCCTTCGTTTGGCAGGCGCTGGCAGAAAGGTCACAATCCTTGAGCGCGAGAGTTACCCAGGTGGACGTAATGGTCTGCTCAATAAAGAAGGTTATGCCTTTGATACTGGCCCGACCGTTCTCACCATGCCATCGCTGATTGCAGATGCCTTTGCCTGCGTTGGTGAAGATATGAAGGATTGGCTTGACCTGATCCCAGTTGCGCCCCTCTACCGCGCTTTCTACGACGATGGTTCACAACTTGATGTCCACGCCGACACTGCTCGAATGCAAGAAGAGATTAGAAATGTCATTGGCGCCGATGAAGCAGCTGGCTACGCCAGATATGTCGATTTCGTAACAAAGTTGTACAAGTACGAGATGAATGACTTCATTGATCGAAATATTGATAATCCACTCAACCTCTTAACCCCAAACTTGGCGAAGCTGGTTGCGCTCGGTGGATTTAGACGATTGGCCCCAAAGGTCGAACAGTTCTTAAAGGATCCACGCACCCAACGGGTCTACTCATTCCAGGCGATGTATGCAGGAGTAAGCCCACAACAGGCTCTCGCTATCTATGCAGTGATTGCATATATGGATTCAGTGAACGGCGTCTTCTTCCCTAAAGGCGGAATGCACGCCTTGCCACGAGCACTTGCGGCAGCAGCGGAAAAGCATGGCGTCGAGATTCACTACAACACCACTGTGTCAACGATCGAACACCACAATGGACGTGCCACAGCGGCGATTACCGAATCAGGTGAGCGCTACACCTTTGATGCAGTTGTGCTTAATCCCGACCTGCCAGTCGCTTATCGAGAACTATTAGGAAAGACCCCTCGTAAGGTCGCGAAGCTGAACTACTCCCCATCATGCGTAACGATGTTGGTTGGCTCAAACAGGTCCTATGACCACCTGGCACATCACAATATCCACTTTGGAAAGTCTTGGGATGGTGTCTTTGATGAGCTCATCAATAAGAAGCAGCTCATGACTGACCCAAGTTTGCTTGTAACTGTGCCAAGCATGGATGAACCATCCATCGCTCCAGCCGGCAAACACTCATATTACGTACTCTTCCCTACCCCGAACCTCACTGCTGATATTGATTGGAAGAAGATCGGACCCTCATATCGCGATGAAATGATCAGAGTCCTTGAGAGCCGCGGCTATGAAGGATTTGGTGACGCGATCGAAGTCGAACATATGATCACACCATTAGATTGGCAGAAGATGGGTCTTGAAGCAGGCGCACCATTCGCCAGCGCCCACACCTTTATGCAGACTGGGCCATTCCGTCCTCGCAATATCGCTGAAGGCTTTGAAAATGTCGTCTTTGCTGGTTCTGGCACTCAGCCGGGTGTTGGCGTTCCGATGGTTTTGATCTCTGGTCGACTCGCAGCCGAGAGAATTGTTGGAAATATCGCTTAAGTAGGTTTTACAGAAGAACAGAGATCGGAACGTTTACTCCGCTTGCCGCGAACTTCTCATGGCCGTTCAGGCCATCAATCTCAATTAAGACTGCAACGCTATCAACGAGAGCACCGCATTGTTGGATCAATTTAGCTGCAGCAGTAAGCGTTCCACCTGTTGCCAGCACATCATCAATAAGTAGCACTCGCTCGTGTGGATGCAATGCATCCTTATGTATCTGAAGTGATGCCTCACCATATTCCAAGGCATAACTCTGTGAGAAAGAATCAGCCGGAAGTTTTCCACTCTTACGGATCGGAACGAAACCTTTGCCCGTAACTGCACCCACGGCAGCTGCAAAGATAAAACCTCTGGCTTCAACACCAGCAACAACGTCATAGCTCTCGCTAACGTTCGCAAATAATTCGGCAGCAACAGCAAAGGCCCCGCCTTCTCGAAGCAGCGGGGTTATATCTTTAAAGAGGATGCCTTCATGCGGAAAGTTGGGCACATCGCGAATCAGGCTCCGAAGGAGATCCTTCGAAGCCTGATCGGAGTTGCGAGTGTTATTAATTACTTGCTTGTCCAGATGCTGATTGGAGATTGCAAGAAGTAGATCACGAAGAGACCTGACACGACATAAAGAAGTGCGTGAATCTCTTTCGCGCGACCTTGGACGACACGTACAAGTACATGTGAAACAAAGCCAGCACCAATACCTACAGAGATGCTGTATGTGAATGGCATCAAGATGATGGTCAAGAATGCTGGAATCGCGATTCCATAATCTGCCCAATCAAGATTCTTGATCTGAGTCATCATCAAGAAGCCAACGATGATGAGTGCAGGAGTTGCAGCCTCGTAAGGGATTACTGCTACGAGCGGAGCAAGGAAGGTTGTGAGGAGGAAGAGAATTCCAGTCACGACTGATGCAAGGCCAGTACGAGCACCTTCGCCAACACCTGAAGCCGACTCGATATAGCTTGTGTTTGAAGAGATATTTCCAACTCCACCAGCAACAGCGGCGACACCGTCGATCAACAAGATGCGATCGATATTTGGAATATTTCCTTCACCATCGATGAGTCCACCTTCAGTTGCAATCGCTGTAACTGTTCCGACATTGTCGAAGAAGTCAGAGAGCAAGAGTGAGAAGATGAGAAGGATTGCGGTAACCACTGTAACGCGGTTGAAAGCACCTGTTAGGTCAATGTGACCGAAGAGGCTGAAATCTGGCTTAGCAAAGACCTTTGAAGGAATTGTTGGAACATTGAGTCCCCAACCCTTTGGATTGACCTTGCCAGTTGCGCCATCGAAGTTAGGGCCGATCTTGAATGCCTTCTCAACGATGATTGCAATAACAGTTGTGGTCGCAATTCCAATAAGGAGCGCGCCCTTAACCTTGCGAACGACGAGAGCGATCATCAAGAAGAGTCCGAATGCGAAGACAACGATTGGCCATCCAACGAGATTTCCGTTATCGCCAAGTTGAACTGGAACTGGTCCAGCACCTGTGCGGCGTACAAAACCTGAATCGACGAGGCCGATCATGGTGATGAAGAGACCGATACCAACTGCGATAGCGATTTTAAGCTGTGATGGAACGGCACGGAAGACGGCGGCGCGCACACCGGTCACGACGAGGACGACGATGATGAGGCCTTCGATAATGACAAGACCCATTGCATCTGCCCATGTCATGCGGGATGCGATACCAACAGCAACGAAGGTATTGAGACCAAGACCTGTTGCTAGAGCGAGTGGGAAGTTAGCAACTGTTCCCATAAAGATTGTGAGCAGACCAGCCATAAGGGCAGTCATTGCAGCTACGAGAGCGAGATTTGGATGTGATCCATCTCCTCCGAGGAACTTGCCATCGCCATCTTTTGTGAGGCCGATGATGAGCGGATTGAGAGCCACGATATAGGCCATGGTGAAGAATGTGACGAAACCGCCACGAATCTCACGGCCGATCGTTGACCCGCGCTCAGTGATCTTGAAGAAAGAATCAAGCATGAGGGACCTTCCTGATTTTGTTATCGAGGGTGTTTGCGACCCCGTGTGAAATGACGGCTCACAGACCGAGGGAATACGAGAACGGTATAAGGAAATTTTTAAACTGGTGAGTAGCCACTCTCGATTTCTACTTGAGGGTTGAGCGTGAAGAAGCCCTCCGATCACTAGACTCCCCGTATGAACGAGCTCGATGCCGCTGGAATTGTCGGCGAGGAACTTCGCGCCTCCTACACCGAATGCAAACGACTCAACTCGCTCCACGGTAAGACCTATTACTTAGCAACGCTACTTCTTCCTAAGGCGAAGCGGCCCTTTGTCCATGCGCTCTATGGCTTTGCACGCTACGCCGATGAGATCGTCGATGACCTCGCCTCAACCCTGAGCGAAGATGAGAAGGCAGCCCACTTATCTACGTGGGGAGAAGGAGTGCTCACTGATCTTCGAACTGGAGCCAGCAGAGACCCCATTGGAATGGCGCTGGCAGATACCGTTTCGCGTTTTTCTATTCCGATCGAATACTTCGAATCCTTTCTCCACTCCATGACGATGGATCTCACGGTCTCGGAGTATCAGACATATGACGACCTCATGGAATATGTATATGGAAGTGCCAGTGTCATCGGCCTACAGATGGTCCCAATCTTGGGTCCACTCTCCCCTGAGGCTTACCCCCTTGCCGAGAAACTCGGAACAGCCTTTCAGCTCGCAAACTTTATTCGCGATGTTGGTGAAGATTTAGATCGAGGACGAATCTACTTGCCATTGCAAGAGTTACAGGCTCATGGCGTGAGCTGGGAGATCTTAAATGAACGCGTAACAACTCCCGAGATCCGTTCAGCGCTCAAAGAACAGATCGCACGAGTTCGACAATTGCAACGTGAGGCTGATGCAGGTATCCATCTTCTCGAACCATCAAGCAGAGCATGTATTGAGGCGGCGAGTGAACTCTATTGCGGCATCGTTGATGAAGTAGAAAAAATTGATTATCAGATATTTGATGAGCGGGCGAAGACTTCTACCTGGCGCAGATTAAAAGTTGCCGTACCTGCATATCGCAGAGCGCTCGCAGCCCGCTAACCTCGTTTTCCTAATTTCACCCACAAGGTCAGCACGCCAAGAATAAGTGCAAAACCAAAGAGCAGATCTTCGACAGGTGCAGAAGCGATGCGCCATCCAATTATTGCTCCACCTCGATACATCACAATATTGCGCGAAGTCAGCCACCAATTTGTCAGAAGTTGAAAGGGCAGAATAATGGAGTACGAAGTCCAGAAAGCTCGTCGAGTGACGAGCCGAATCTTTGTCACAAAGAGATCAAGAGCCAGGCTGGAAGTAACGAAGGCAAGGACGATGAAGGTATATGTCATTTCTCATCGCCAATCTTCCACTGTGGTTTAACTTTCCGGACCGCTTCGATCGTCATGATTGCGGCAAGTGGAACTACAACGAAGAAGAGGTACTCCTCGATTGGAATCTGAAACGGTCCGTAAATCCCAAGAATCTGCTTGGTATCAAAGTACCAATCGTGGTGATGCACTGCCCACGCATCCCATACGAGAAATGCAAGTGCAACCGGAAGGATCGATTTGAGGGCTCGTGTGATTCGTTGTAAGACTCGAACTTTAAAGACTATTTCGAGCCAGAAGGAGCCAACGACTGTGAAGGCAAGCATCACTACATAGCCCCACTTCATCATGGGAGTAATGGTAACCTTCCATTAACGGGAGCCGCTCTTTGGCTGAGAGGACTTGAAATCCAAGTCGACCGTATGACCAGTTCGGTAATGCGAATTGGAAGGGGTTCACTCATGCATTCAATAAATTCGATCATCATGACCACTCTCTTTACTGCGTGGGGCTATCACCTGAGCATTTTGGAGTTCTTCGCCTTTGTCACTTCTGTTATTGGAGTTGGGTTGGGAGTCCTTGGACCCCGCTCTACATGGCCGTGGTGGAACGTCAGTAGTTTTCTCTATGCCATTCTCTTCTTCGAGCAGAAGTACTACGCCAGCGGACTCCTTCAATTTATCTTCATCGCCGGTGGCTTCTGGGGATGGTTTGGTTGGGGCAAACAGGGTGCAAAACCAGCACGACTCTCTCTAAAGCAGAACTCTCTTTGGCTAGCCGGATTTGCGGTTGGGTGGATTGCGCTCAATCCCCTCTTAATTCATATCGGAGCGGCAGCAACCCTGACTGACTCTTTTGGTTTTGTGGGTAGTTGCATCGCACAGGTTTTGATGGTGAAGGAGAAGTTTGAGACCTGGCCACTGTGGTTTGTGGTTGATGCCGTCTATACCTATCAGTTCTGGCATGGCGGGCAATATCTCACTTCGATTCTCTATCTCATCTTTGTAGGAATCGCAGTAGCAGGGTGGATCCGTTGGAAACGCGAATCAAGCACATCAGTGACAACCCACTAAATTCGAATCATGAAGTCACTCATCACTATTGATGGACCTGCTGGCTCTGGAAAGACCACATTGGCAGGTCTCATCCAAGATGCTTTGGTCCGAGATGGCGTTGAAGTACTCACCATTCACATGGATGATCTCTACAACGGCTGGGAGAAGGCGCTCGATAGTTCACTTACCGAATCGCTCGAGAAATTAATGAAGGGACTTTCGGGATCTGACTACCTGAACGTTCCGCAATACAACTGGAGCGAAGGTCGATTTGGTGAATCACTCGCTCTGCCCACTCCACAAGTACTTATTCTGGAGGGTGTCGGCAGCGGTCAACGGGTTACGAGGACCATGGCTGAGATCAAATTATGGATTGAGGCGCCTTCAGATCTAGCTCTTGAGCGAGTGCTTGACCGAGATGGTGAAGAGATACGTGAAGAGATGCAACGGTGGCAACTGCGTGAAGCTGAGCACTTCCTGTTAGAGGGTACAAAAAGTGCAGCGGATTACACAGTAAAGAGCGCGCCTTAGCCGTCGAACTCCGGTGCTTCTCCTTAAACTTTGAGCGTGTCAGACCTCACTGGAGAACTCATTGATGGTCGCTATCAATTACAGCGGCTGATCGCTGCCGGAGGTATGGCCTCAATCTATATTGGGATGGATACTCGTCTCGATCGAAGCGTGGCAGTGAAGATCATGCACCCGCACCTGGCAAATGATGAAGAGTTCGTCAACCGATTCATTCGAGAAGCTAAGGCGGCAGCTGCGCTCTCTCATCCAAATATTGTTGCCATTCAAGATCAAGGCTGGAATGAGGGCGGAAGTCCTGCCGTTTTCATTGTGATGGAGTATGTGGACGGGTTTACTTTGCGTGAACTCTTACACGAACAGGGACCGCTCTCAGCAACAGATCTCTTACGGTATATGACACCTATTGTCAGCGCTCTCGCTGAAGCGCATCGCCATGGAATCGTTCATCGAGATATCAAGCCAGAGAATATTTTAATCTCTAAAGATGGTCGCGTAAAACTTGCAGATTTCGGATTAGCTCGAGGCGCTGAACTTGGTGCCACGATGACAGTGGAATCAAGTGTTGTTCTTGGCAGTGTCTCGTACTTATCCCCCGAGCAAGTGCAGCGAGGAATTTCTGATGAGCGGAGTGATATCTACTCTGTTGGAGTCGTGCTCTTTGAGTTAATGACGGGCAGAAAACCTTATGAGGGCGAATCCCCCATTCAGATTGCTTATAAGCATGTCAATGAACGCATTCCTGCACCTTCGACAATTGTGTCTTCAATACCTCCAACTATTGATGCCATTATTTTCAAGGCGACCTCGCCTAACCCAGATCAACGTCAACGTAATGCCGGAGTACTTCTCTCTGAGCTGCGGGCTGCTGCGATCGAGATTGATCCACTCAAGCGCCAATTGAGTCTTGAATTAGATATTCCTCTACCCCGAGAGAAGAAGCGAAGCCGTAAACCCCTCGGCGAAATTCGAATCGGCAACACCATCGTCAATAGAGAGCAGAGCGAGCCGCTTGCTTCATCAGCTGGGAAAGAAGCGGAGAAAACTGTGACCTTATCGAAGAAGAGCGAAACTACAGTTGAGGTTCGTCGCCGAAACTCTAAGCGGGTAATTCGGAATCGCTTTATTGCACTGGTCCTGGTCATCGCAGTTGCTACAGGTGGCGCTTGGTATCAATTCATTGGCTCCAAGATCTCAATTCCATCAATCGCGGGGTTAAGCCAAGACGATGCTAAGAACACATTGACTCCCCTCGGCCTTCATCTCGCTATTGGCAGTAAATCATTTAGCGAAGATATTCCTGCTGGAAAGATCATTTCTTCTAATCCTGGCGGGGGTGGCCACCTCAGTAAAGGCGGAACAGTCTTCATCATCCTCTCCAAAGGCCCAGAACGCATTGCAGTCCCGTCAATTGCTGGAATGACTTCGGATGCAGCGTCGGCAGCCCTTCTCGGAGCTGGACTTAAAGTCGGTAATACAACACAGGATTACAGCTCAACGATTGCATCTGGCATGGTGATTGATGGTGATCCAGTAACTGGCACTCCTGTCCGTAGAAACTCGATAGTGAATCTTGTGATTAGTAAGGGTATTCAAACACTCTCATTGAATTCGTACGTTGGCTTATCTGGAGACCAAGCAACAAATGAATTAACGACCGCCGGTTTCAAGGTCATCTCTACCTTCGGATACAGCGACACCGTTGCCGCCGGAAATGTGATCTCTCAAACCCCAAATGGTGGAGCGGCCATCGCGGTCGGATCTCGAGTTTCGATTGTCGTTTCCCAAGGCTCATCGAGCGTCTATATTCCAAATGTCTATAGCCTTACCCAACGTGCTGCAACGACAGCCCTTGAGAACCTCCAACTTCACGTCAAGGTCAAGAAGATTGGAAGCAAGAAGATCAAGAGCGTCACCAATATCTCGCCAAAGGTAGGGACCAAGGTGAAGCGCGGTTCGACCGTAACCATCACGCTCGGTTGACTTCCTATAGGGTGGCGCAATGGCTACCCTCCCTCGCATTGGCGCTCATACTCCTACCTCGGGAGGTATGGCCAAACGCTCCATTGAGTACGCGTTAACGACCGGGGCTGAAGCAATCCAAGTATTTGCATCTAACCCTCGTGGCTGGGCTATGCCGGAGGCCAATTCTGAAGCTGATGCAAAATTTATTGAACGCACGAATGAACTCGATATCGAGAGTTATGTACACGCACCCTTTCTCATTAATTTAGGTTCCCCAACGGTCGGCACATATGAAAATTCCTTGGCATCTACGGCTTACTCGCTCAAGCGAGGACGCCAAATCGGCGCAAAGGGTGTCGTCATCCACACTGGTTCAGCTGTAGATGAGAAGCATCTCCCAACTGCTTGGAAGCAGATCCACGATGGCATGATGCCTGTTCTTAACGCCTTAAGTGATGAAGATCCGTGGTTGCTTCTCGAGCCGACTGCTGGCCAAGGTCAATCATTGGTGAAGAAACTTGAAGATCTCACTCAATACTTTGATGCCCTCGAATGGCACCCAAAGGTTGGTGTCTGCCTCGATACCTGCCACGTCTTTGCGGCAGGCCATGACATCGCTGTGAAAGGTGGAATGACCAAAACTCTCGATCTCCTCGTTGAGTTAGTTGGTATTGAACGCATTCAACTTATTCATGCGAATGACTCTATGGATGTCTGTGGCGCTCTCAAAGACCGCCACCAAAATATTGGTCAAGGCGAAATAGGTGAGAAGCCATTTGCAGAACTCCTTGCTCATCCTGCAGTTGCAAATGCGCCACTTATTCTTGAGACACCAGGCATGGAACCTGAACACGGGGCTGAAATCGCTCTGCTCAAAAAGATGCGGGCGAAGATCAAATGACTGGTGGAAGAAATAAATATCTTGTCGTATCTCTCGTTTTAACTGTCGCAGCAATATGGGGTAGCGCATTTGTTGTTATGAAAGATACGCTCCATCGAATCAATGTCAGCTCCTTTCTCGGGTGGCGCTTTCTCATAGCAACCTGCGTCATGGCTGCTATCCGTCCCCAGGCGCTTAAACATATCCGCGGAAAATTTCTCGTAAAAGGCGTTGTAGTTGGCTCTCTCCTTGGTGGGGGCTACCTCTTCCAAACCTTTGGGCTTACTCAAACGACAGTGGCGAAGACCGGATTTATCACTGGCCTCTATGCCATCTTTACTCCTCTGTTCGCCGCCGGACTCTTTAAGAAGCATGTCTCCAAAATCCAGTGGGCAGCTACGGCGCTCGCCTTTGCTGGGCTAGCAATGCTCTCTTTTAAAGGACTCTCCATCGGCGTTGGCGAATCACTCGTCCTTGTGAGTGCGATTCTCTTCGCTGGGCACATCATTGCATTGAGTGAGTGGAGCAATGGGATGGATACATATGCCCTAACGCTCATTCAGATGGCGATGGTGAGCGCGATTTCATTCCTTGGCGGATTCAAGCAAGGCATTGAAGCCCCACATGATTCAGGTGTGTGGCAGGCAATCTTGTACACGGCGATATTGGCCAGTGCATTCGCCTTTCTTGTCCAAACGTGGACGCAGTCTTTCATGACAGCAACCTCCATTGGCATCTTGCTGACCATGGAATATATCTTTGCCGCAATCTTCGGTGTCATATTTGGACATGAGACCCTTGCGCTTCGTACCTTGCTAGGTGGCTCTCTCGTAATTATTGCCATGGTTGTCATCATAAAGTCTGAAGAGTCGAAAGAGGTTGTAACGAGTGATTGATCTACGCTCCGATACCGTTACCCGCCCTACGCCAGCCATGCGAGAGGCGATGTTTGCAGCTGAAGTTGGTGATGATGTCTATGGTGACGATCTCACCGTCAATAAACTTCAAGAGCGAGTCGCTGCCCTCTTCGGCAAAGAGGCAGCTCTCTTTACTCCCACAGGCTCCCTCTCCAACCAACTAGCAATTCGCTCGCTCGTTGCACCTGGAGAAGAACTACTTACTGAAACTCAATCTCATATCGTTCGCGCTGAACTCGGTGCTGGGGCAGTCTTTAGCGGCATTACAACGAGAACGTGGCCAGCAAAGAATGGATTACTGCAAGCGGCTGATCCATTGGCAATCGCCTCTCCTGATGCCGGGCCCTATCTTGTCTCGACGAAGGCTATAGCCGTCGAAAATACGCATAACTTTGGCGGTGGAACAGTCCAGCCTATTAGCGAAATTGCCCTACTTCGTGACGAGTCTTCGAAACTTGGCTTATCTATGCATCTTGATGGTGCGCGTATTTGGAATGCACACGTTGCTTCAGGAGTCTCATTCAAGGAATATGGCTCACACTTCGACACAGTGAGTGTCTGTTTCTCAAAGGGACTTGGCGCACCTGTTGGGTCGATGATGCTCGGAACTCATGAAGTTGTTGAGAACGCTCGTCGCTGGCGCAAGCGATATGGAGCGGGCATGCGGCAGATTGGCATCTTGGCTGCAGCCGTCGATTATGCGCTCGACCATAACATTGAACGCCTCGCGCAAGACCATCAACGCGCACGAACAATTGCTGAGGCGCTTTCTCGAATCTCTGATGCTTTTATTGATCCATCATCAGTTCAGACAAATATCGTTGCGATTGATGTATCGCATACAAGTACTTCTGCTGGTCAATTAGTTTCAACGTTAAAAGATCACGGAATCCTTGCAGGAGCGATGGGCTCAAAATTGCTCCGCTTCGTAACTCATATGGATTTCACTGATAAGGAGTTAGAACAAGTCTTGGAGATTCTGCCAAAGGCGCTAGGAAAACTCTAAATTGCGCTTTCGTGACGCAATAAGAACTCTTTAACCTCAACCCCATAGCCGTAATTTCCAATTGCTCCGCCGCTTTTAACGACTCTGTGGCATGGGATGATCGGCGCAATAAGATTTTTACCGCAGGCAGTTCCTACCGCTCGAACTGCGGCAGGTGATCCAATCTTCTTCGCTAAATCTGAGTAACTCCAGGTCTTTCCGGCGGGGATTTTCCGCATCGCCTTCCAAACGCTCTGAGAAAATTCAGATCCAGGCTGGCGT
>CAJBLC010000053.1 GCA_903953805.1 uncultured Actinomycetes bacterium
ATCTTTGTCTCCAAACTGTTCTTCATGCTCCAACCGACCACTGCTCTTGAGTAAAGATCAATCACAACAGCCAAGTACAACCAGCCTTCATAGGTTCGGATATATGTAATATCTGTTACCCAAGCTTGATCAGGTTGATCGTAAGTAAATTGCCGCTGTAACTGGTTCGGAGCTACCAACGATGGTTTACCCACCTTGTATCGGGGACGCTTATACCCCCTGACTGACCTCAATTTAGCTACGCTCATCAAGCGTGCAACGCGGTTCTCGCTGCATTTAATCCCTGCCTCCTTTAAGTCAGTAAAAATACGTGGACTTCCATAAATCCCATTACTGAGATCGTAAAAATGTCTTATTTGATTGGACAATGTTTCATTCACCATGGCTCTGGGAGACAACGGTGCTTTAAGCCAGGCATAGTAACCGCTTCTATGCACGTTAAGGACACGGCACATACTCATCAGCCTAAACTCATCTCGATGCGCTTGAATAAAAGCGTACTTCACCCTTGCTGTTTTGCGAAGTACGCCGTGGCCTTTTTTAGGATATCGCGCTCCTCAGTGGTTCGCTTTAGTTCAGCTCTGAGCCTGGCATTTTCTTCTTGTATAGACTTCAAATCTTCAACAACTGGCCCTCCAGCTGGACGGCTTAGTTGAACCCAGCGGTATAAAAGCCCCTCTCCAAATCCCAACCGCTTGGCTACATCAACCACCGAGTGACCTTTTTCGACCACTTGTTTTACAGCCTCAGCCTTAAACTCTGCAGTATATTGAGTTCTCTTCATTTCTATTCCTCCGATTCATAGTTGACAATAATACATGTCTACTAGATCGGGGGAATGCCAGCCTTCACAAAGCCACGCCGGGATGCGGTTGTTTTCAAGATGCATGGTGACGTCGAGCATCCGGCGCAAGTCGTGTTGACAAAGGATGATTACGAGCGCTACCCGATCGATCGGGGCGCGTTCATCAATGGGCTGACCGGTGATCTTGTCTCCAAGACCTTTCTGTTTCTTGGTTTTAGCTTCAAGGATCCCAACCTTGACTACATCTTGGCGCGGATTCGACTCACCTTTCAAGCAAACGGACGCCAGCACTACTGCGTCTTTCGTCGTGTGCAGGAGCAGGCTGGTCAGTCACAAGCCGAGTACGAATATCTACAAATTAAGCAGCGCCTTGCCATCAATGACCTGAAGCGCTTCAACATCAAAACCTTGCTGGTCGACAGCTACGATGAAATCACAGAACTGTTGCGCCGTATCGAACGCACCTATCGCCGAAAGACGTTGTTCATTTCGGGCAGTGCTGAGGAGTTTGGTGATTGGCAGAAGACGGATGTTTCTGAGTTTCTCAACGACCTCGGAAAGATCGTCATTCAGCGGGGTTTTCGCCTCGTGTCAGGCTTTGGCTGGGGCATCAGTAATGATCTCTTGTCTGGCGCCATCGAGCAAATCTACGGCCAACGGATCGGACACATCCAGGACCATTTGATTGTTCGCCCGTTCCCACGCTACATCGCTGACGTCGGCGTGCGAGATGCTCTGTGGCATGAGTTCCGTAAAGATCTGATTTCACAAGCTGGTATCGCGCTCTTCATGTTCGGCAACAAATTGAGCGATGGCAAGACAGTCCTCGCGGACGGCGTGCGTAAGGAGTACGCCATTGCACGTGAGCTCGATCTAGTGACCGTACCCGTTGCCCCGACGGGCTATGTAGCCGTAGAGCTCTGGCAGATCGACGAGCCACGAGTGAAATCATCCTCGATGAGTGAAGAAATCAAGCAGGCATTTGCCAGACTTCAAGCGCCAGTCGCGAAACCCCAAGAATTGCTGAGCCGCATTTCTGAAATATTGGATCTGCTCGGGAAAGAATAAACGGTCTTAGGCCACCGAGGCCAATACTGAGGCAATGGGCATGCAGGAGTTGGCTATTGTGCGGCTCCATGGTCGATTTTTTGTTGCTAAACATCGACTGATGTAAAAAATAAATTAATTTTTGGAAGAAATGGTGCAAAATAGCTGTTTATTCGTTTAATCAAGAGGGTTTTATGTTGCTTGACTTCAGAGTGAAAAACTTCCGCTCCTTGCGAGATGAGCAGACTCTGAGCCTCGTCGCAGCCAAGGACAAGTCGCTGCAAGAGCTCAACACAATGCCATCGGGCATCAAAGCTGCGCCGACGCTCCTTCGCAGCGTGGCCATCTATGGGCCAAATGCGGGTGGCAAATCCAACCTCATCAAGGCGTTGCAGTACATGCGCGCCGTGGTGGCTGAGTCTGCGTCCGTGATGCAGCCTGGCCAAACGTTTAACGTTCAGCCCTTTCGGTTTGAGGCCGTATCGGTAGCCCAGCCAACAGAGTTTGACGTTTCGTTTGTCA
>CAJBLC010000054.1 GCA_903953805.1 uncultured Actinomycetes bacterium
CCAAGCGTGTCACCAGAAGAATGAGCATCGCCGATCTCTTCAATCATTTTTGCACTGGTCGATGAATCAAAACAGCGAACCGGATCGGCATCCACCAGAGCTTGATCATCAGATGTCGGCAATGCTGAATCTTCTGGTACCGAAACAGAGCCGATGGAGAGAACATGAGAGAGAATCTTTACTCCGATTGTCTGATCCAGAAACGCTCGAGCAACGGCCCCTAAGGCGACGCGAGCAGCTGTCTCTCGAGCACTCGCCCTCTCCAGAATTGGTCGTGCATCATCGAAGGCATATTTCTGCATCCCAACGAGGTCGGCATGTCCAGGGCGAGGTCGTGTAAGTGGTGCATTGCGTGCAAGAGCCGCCAACTCCTCACTATCAACGGGATTTGGGTTCATAACTTTCTCCCATTTTGGCCACTCTGAGTTTCCAACAGTCAGCGCGATAGGACCACCTTGCGAACGACCGTGTCGAACCCCACCAAGCAATGTAACGACATCTGCTTCAAAGTTTTGGCGCGCACCTCGTCCTACGCCGAGACGACGTCGGGCCAGGTCGGTATCGATCATCTCACTTGTGATCTCAACGTGAGCTGGGAGTCCCTCGAGAATCGCAGTAAGTGCCGGGCCGTGTGATTCGCCCGCCGTTAGCCAACGTAACATCAGTGATCCATTCTCATCAGGAGTTCGAGGTCAGGAGGTAATTCTGTCAGATCTCCCCGCTCCCTCGTGCCGAAATCAGAGGATTAGACCGAGAGAAGAGCTCCAAAAATCAGCGCAGGAGCAAAGGGGATCGATTTTGGCCAGTGACGGCTTCTGAGATAGATCAGCGCAATCTGAATCAGGGCGAAACACGATGCGAAGATCAGGGCGCTCACCGTTCGATCACCACTACCCAAGAGCATGGCCAGAACCAGAATCAGTTTTGAATCCCCCGCGCCGAGAGAGCGCATCCGTATCAAGGTGAGCGGTAGGAGAATGACGGCGAAAATAAGGGCAGCCATCAGAGCCTTGGGCATGACATGAATGTCGAAGATATACAGAGCTGTTGATAGCCCGAGCATTGCAAGAAGGAGTGAATTCGGAATTCTCCGCGTTCGAAGATCGATCCAAGAAATCCAAATGCCGATAGTGAGAAGTATTAGATAGCGAGAAATGTTCATACTCGACCCTAAATGGAGTTCTACAACGCCATTCTCTCTTTACTGTGGGTGTGCGTTAATCCCAGATAAAGCTACCGAGAGTAATTCGCTCCGCATTGCTGCGTAATCGAAATCGACTTCGGCGATGAGATGGATAGCATCAAGCGCCTGTTCCACGAGAAGATCGATGCCATGCAGAACCTTCCCTCCCAATTGACTCCAAGCAAATGCAAGTTCAGTTGGCCATGGATTGTAGAGAGATTCAAAGAAAAGGCCATCTGCACTTTGTAACGTCGATGCCAAATGATCTGCAACGCCAGCAGGTGTGGTGTTTACAACAAGGTCATATCCCTCTAACGAGGAACCCATTGGAATCGCAGCAAGGATTGCCTGTGGCGCGATTGATGAGAGGAGATCTAATCGCTTAGGGGTTCGAAGGAGAACATCAACACGTGTTGAGCGATCAGCGAGAGCTCCGAGCAGAGCACGGGCCGTTCCTCCGCCACCAATAAGCGCCACACGGTCAACTGAATAAGGTTCGAGAAGTCTTTTGAAAGCGGTCAGATCTGTCGAAGTACCGACATACCCATCGCCCCGTCGGATCAATGTGTTTGCGCTTTTAATTTGCGTTGCGTTCTCATCGAGGAGAACGAGAGGAGAATCGAAGACTCGCTCTTTGAGGGGCATCGTCATGTTGAACCCCGTCCAGTTTTCAGAGATTGATTCTGAAAGAAATGGGATCAGCGCCGCTTCAGGAACATCTATCGCAGAGTAATCACCTTTCACGCCAAGGATTGAATATGCATGATTATGGAGCAATGGAGATAACGAATGCGATATCGGTGATCCCAAAACAGCTGCTTTAATCACTTGAAAAGTCCATTCGCCAAGTTGTTGTTGTAGAGCGTAACCCAACTCTGGAACTCTTCGAAGCTCTTAGTAAACCGAGTGTCATGAGGCTTGACGGTAATGAAATAGAGCCAATCCCCTGCAACAGGATGAAGTGCAGCGTTGATGGCGTCCAACCCTGGATTGGAGATAGGTGTTGGCGGTAGACCGGTATTGAGATAGGTATTGAATGGTGATGCAATACGGGTCTGCTTTGCTGATAAAGCGATCCTCCCACGCGTATTGAGTGCATACTGCACTGTTGAGTTTAGTTGAAGTGGCATATTGATCTTCAGGCGGTTGTAGATGACCTGTGCTGCCTTCCCATAGTCCGCTGCATCTGCCTCGATCTGAATCAGTGAAGCAATCGTCAATATTTGGTAGGGGGAATATTTGCCATATCCAGAGAGAATCGAGGTGGAGGAAATCCGGTCAGAGAAATTTTTGACCATTTCCTGAAGTGCCTGGTTCCTCGTCGTCCCTTGAGCAAATGAATACGTTGCGGGGAAGAGAAAACCTTCAACAGATTGATGGACCCCAAACTCCGATGGGATTGATAGATTTCCGGTCGGCCCAGATATCTCATTCGCCTTAAACGTCGACAGAATGTCAGCAAGAGTGGAACCTTCGATGACTCGGATCAACCCCGAATTGCGCGACGGATCGAGTAATTGTGTGAGCGCCTGCTTTGAGGTGATATGGCTATCGATTGTATGTAAACCAGGCGATATAGAGAGCGAGCGAGGATCGCTAATTGCTAGTTTTATAAAGGAAGAAGATTTAAGAATCACGCCATTTCGCTCAAGGTCGGCAGCGATGGATGAGCCGTTCTCGCCTGAACTTACCGAAATCTTTACTGGTGCTCCCGCGCTCCCTTCCGGATATTCAGTTGAAGGTGAAGGAAGAAGAACGAAAGCACCTGCGATACCAATTATTACAAGAGCCCCTGCTGCGATGAACCGCTTGTGGAGAGGTTTCATGGTTGGCGGTCTTGTAAGCGTTCGTGCGCCAAGGCGGCTTCAAGAATCTCGGCCGCTGCTGCAGAGTCGATAAATTCTTTGCTCGCTCGAGAGTCTTTACCAGCGGAGCGAAGCTTTGCAGTGGCACTCACAGTCGATAAACGTTCATCCACCATCCGAATAGGAAGATCCGACATTGAAGTCACAAATTCAATAAATTTCGCAACAGAATCCATCTTCGCGCTCTCGCGACCTGAGAGATGACGCGGCTCCCCCACGGCTATGTAGATTGGTACATACTCCTCAAGAAGGGCGCGAATAGCCTCCGCAAGTTTCTCATCCTGTGCTTTCAAGGCGGTGAGTGGCGTGCAGACAATTCCTTCAGGGTCGCAAACAGCCACACCTATACGGACGTCACCGTAGTCGAATGCGATTCTCCGGCCGCGTTGCACTACTTCACCAAGATGGCTGAAAGCGCAACCTTCATCTCATGGATAGCATCATCAATCTTCGCAGGCGATGTTCCTCCGCCTTGTGCGAAGTCATCTTTACCACCACCGCCGCCGCCGAGAACTGTCGATCCAACCTTCACAAGAGCACCTGCCTTGACACCAGAAGTTCGAGCCTCATCTGATGCGGCAACAACGAGTGTGACACGGTCACTATTGATAGAGAGGAGCGCTACTACTGAATGTGCATCTCGGTTACGTAGATCCAGAGCCATGGTTCGTAAATCATCGCCCGAGATACCGTCGCCCACTTGGGTAATAATTACCTTGGATGGACCGATTTTCTCTTGACGGCCAAGTAATTGTGTAGCCGAAGCAAGTGCTTGCGCCGATTTAAGTGCGGCCAATTCCTTCTCAATCTCTCTCATCTTTTCAAGGAGATCAGAGATTCGCTCTGGGAGTTCTTCTACTCGAGAGCCCTTAATAAGTTCTGTCAGTTGGTTAAGCAGAATATGTTCACGGGCGAGGAAGTTGAAAGCATCCGCTCCGACAAGTGCCTCCACTCGTCGAACACCAGCGCCAATCGACGTCTCGCTCAAAAGCTTCACTAAGCCGAGTTCAGATGAGGAATTTACGTGGGTTCCACCGCAGAGCTCGCGAGCCCAATCTCCAACGGAGACTACGCGGACTTTATCGCCGTATTTCTCACCGAAGAGCGCCATTGCACCGATGGCTTTAGCCTCTGGCTGTGACATCTCCTGTGCAGTAACCGCGAGATTCTCAAGAAGGAGGGTATTTACGCGAGATTCAACATCATTGAGTACTGACGCCGGTACCGAGCCTGTAGATGGAAAATCAAAACGGAATCGACCAGGCGAGTTCTCTGATCCAGCTTGCGTAGCAGTTTCACCAAGTGCTTCACGGAATGCCTTATGGACCATATGGGTTGCCGTGTGTGCCCGTGAAATCGCCATGCGACGATCATTATCAATCTTTGCAAAGACGCTTTGATCAATCTCAATAGCACCTTCAGAGATTCGACCGCGGTGGATGTAAAGACCAGGAACCGGACTCTGAACATCATCAATCTCGACAGTGGCACCATTTGAAAGCGTAATAACTCCGCCATCCGAGAGTTGACCGCCCGCCTCTGAATAAAAAGGTGTTCGGTCGAGAACGATTTCAACTTCGCTTCCTACGCTCGCCTCTCGAACTTCTTTGCCATCTACGAGAATCGAACGGAGTGAACTCTCAGTCTCGGATTGGGTATATCCAAGGAATTGAGTAGCACCAACACGGTCAATCACCTTGCGGTATTCACTCAAATCGGTATGTCCAGATTTTTTGGAGCGGGCATCAGCTTTCGCCCGATCCTTCTGTTCTTTCATCAAGCGACGGAATCCAGGTTCGTCGATAGCAAGACCTTGTTCGGAGGCCATCTCTAATGTGAGATCGAATGGGAAGCCGTATGTATCGTGAAGTTTGAAAATGGTATCTCCAGCAAGAGCAGGGCTCTTAGTCTTCTTCACATCTTCAACAGCGAGATCAAAGATCGTAGTGCCGCTCTTGAGTGTTGAGAGGAAGGACTCTTCTTCAGCTTCCGATACTGCCAAAATTCGATTCTGGCCTTCAACCAACTCAGGATATTGAGGACCCATTGCACCAATCGAGGCCTTGATGAGCTCGGCGAGATTGTGATCCGGCGCTCCGAGGATTCGCATATTGCGAATGGTTCGACGCATCATGCGGCGAAGCACATAGCCTCGGCCTTCATTTCCAGGTAAGACGCCATCACCGATAAGCATCATCGCAGTTCGTGCATGATCTGCAACAACCCGCAGCGCTACATCAGATTTCTGATCAACTCCGTACTTTGCTCCGGAGAGCTCAGTTGCTCTATTGAGAATCTGCATCGTTGTATCGATCTCGTAGATATTCTCAACACCTTGAAGGAGGGCAGCCATGCGCTCCAAGCCAAGGCCAGTATCGATGTTCTTTGCAGGAAGTTCACCGAGAATTGGGTAACTATCCTTACCGCCGCCTTCGCCGCGAATGTTCTGCATGAAGACGAGGTTCCAGACCTCGAGATAGCGGTTCTCATCTGCGATTGGGCCGCCTTCAGCGCCATAGGCAGGTCCACGATCGTAATAAATCTCTGAACAAGGGCCACATGGGCCAGGCACTCCCATCGACCAGAAGTTATCTGCCATGTCGCGACGCTGAATGCGATCCAGCGGAACACCGATCTTCTTATGCCAAATATCGGCAGCCTCATCATCATCGAGATAGACCGTTACCCAAAGACGTTCTTCTGGGAAGCCATATCCCCCGTCGGCTATTGGCTTTGTGAGCAGCTCCCATGCCATGGCTATGGCGCCCTCTTTAAAGTAATCACCGAATGAGAAATTTCCACACATCTGGAAGAAGGATGCATGTCGCGTTGTCTTTCCAACTTCATCAATATCGAGAGTACGGACACACTTCTGCACCGATGTCGCTCGCTGGTAAGGAGGTTTTACTTCGCCGAGGAAGAATGGCTTAAACGGAACCATTCCTGCGTTAACAAGAAGGAGATTCGGATCGTCAGCAATCAGGGATGCCGAGGGAACGACTGTATGAGTTAATCCTTGACTATTTCCAGATTCAAAGAAGTTCAGCCAACGCGATCTAATTTCTGCGGAGTTCACGGATTAATCATGATCCTTTGATGAAGAGCGCTTTCGACCTATAAAGGAAGAGGCAGCGCCGGTGAGCAGTTTGAGAATATTGGAGTTCTTATCGACGAGAGTTGAGAGGGCTTGATTGATCTTCTCCGTGGCCTTCTCTGCCGAGGTGGTAATCCGATTGACACTTCGAATCGTCTTCTGAACCTCATCGATGAGGCGCGCTACCCGGAAGACGGCGTAGGCGATCGCCCCTGCGATCAGAAGAAGGGAGACTGATGCGATGATTGCGGCGATTCCACCTGGACCCATATCGCAATCCTACTCGACCCTGCTTAGAAGCGAGGAATCTCCATCCGTGGACGCTCATGGCCCTTATGGGCTTCGAGCGCTGCCTGGTGATACTTCTCAATCGCGTCAATATTCGCATCACTTTGGTATGGCCGGCCATCAACTAATGGACCCTCACTACCCTGCATGACGGCAACGACATCCTCGCCAGAGATTGTCTTGTGGATCTCGAGTGCATGAGCCAATGAGAGAACCTTCGCACGGTTCTCATGAAGAATGCTCTCTGCTCGAGTAAGCAGGGTTCCAAGGTTCTCTTCAATTCGATCGGCGAGAGCCATTCTTAGATCTCGAACACCATCATCCTTCGGTTTCCCACCCCCAGGGGCGCCAATCTCATTTCTGCGGTTGGAGGCATGTGAGCTCACAGTCGAACCCATTCCCCAGTGCCCTTCCATAAAACTCGCGATAGTAGTCGCGCTCTCTAAATCACCTGAGACGCCAGATGAGTTATCACCGTCAAAGAAGATTCGCTCTCCTGCCAACGAAGCGAGCGAGACGAGAATATCTGCCTCATACTCACTCTTCCATCGGGTGAATTGATCATCAGGTGGAATCGATGCAACCATTCCAAGGTAATCCGAACCCTTTTCAATCGTTGCCAAGTCGATCGCCATATGGTGACGAACGAGATATGCCATAGTGCCATGGCAGGCCTCATGCACCGCAACTGCATGGCGTTCCCGTTCGATATATTCCACATCTTCAGCAGGGCCGAGGTCCTTTAGCTGCTTGGCTTTGATGACATCTGCCCATGTGATCGCCGCTCCACCATTGCGTATCGACATGATGAGCGCTTCATTAATAGTATCTTTGATGATCGCACCGGTTGAATATGGTGTGATGGTTGCAAGTTTCTCGATCTCTTCATCGGTCAAGACGTGCGAGACCTTATCGAGATAACCCTTATAAGTACGGACACGACCGGCTTTACTTGGATAGCCCACGCGATAAATACGATCGATACGACCGGGACGCAATAGCGCCTCATCCAGAGCCTCTGGCAGGTTCGTTGCCATGACAACCAAGATCCGATACTTAGGAGGGTTCTTGGGTCTCATTCCCAAAGTTCTACGGAGCACTCTGTTAAAGAACCCGCGTGGCTTTTTAAGTCCAGACATCTCAGTCAAAAGCGCTTGTAACGTACCCATGCCGCCACCGCCACCGCCGCCCATCGCAGTGCCAGCAACGAATCGCTCCTTGAGAATCATCTGGGCAGAAGGATTAGAGAGGTAATTGCCACCATGACATGAACTTCCAAAGATCGAACTCTCATGTGTCCGGTTGGTGCTTGTCGATATTCCTCTATTGCCAAGTGAATCGGCTTCATCGAAGAAGACCACCACTCCGCCATATCGCAATGAGAGTTTGCGCAACTTACGGAACAGTGACTTCACCTTCAGGACACCAACGCCGAAGAACATATTGTTGAAGGCCCCTGGATCAACAAAGATAAATGGCTTCCCAGTCTCTCCCGCGATCGCCTCAGCCATCAAAGTTTTTCCGGTACCTGGTGGGCCCCAAAGAAGAATTCCCCCAGGAACGTATCCGCCAATTTTCTCAATCTCCTCTGGCGATTCAAGGAACATGAGGTTCTCACGAATTCGATTGAGCACGTGATCCTGACCCCAGACGTCAGAGAAGCGGGTTCGGATATCGTCAGGGAAATAGGTATCGATGCCGCCACGACTTAAGAACCAGAACATTGCGAAGAATTGAATAACGATAAAGAGAACAGCAAATGCCAGCTGTCCGAGCAGAGGCAGAGCCTTCCAAAGCGCTTGTGGAGCTAAGAAGAGCGCCTTGACTGGAGTCTCCTTGTAGATCGCACCAAGGACAACGGCGAGCAGGGCGACGCCAAGGAGTCCCTTCGTTGCACGCGAAAGACGATATCGATTCCAATCACTGATGCGGTGAGTCGTTCGATCAACAAAGGCGAAATATCTCTGCCAACCTGAGTGATATCCGGATGCTTGCTCCGCCAAGAAGAAGTGAATCTGACGAACTATTTCTACGCCGGCTAATGAGATTAACCACCAGCGTTGATTGGATTCGGTGACCGCAGCATCGTGAAATGAGAGCAACGGATCATTAGCTAGCGCTGCCCACAGAAGAATCAGGAAGACCAAGCCAAAGAGTAAGAGGAACTTGACGCGATCAAAGAAGGTCAGGCGGATTCGAGTCTTTCGATCGGAATCTCGTTCGCGACTCTTGAACTCACTCATTTTTTACCCCTGACGGTGAAGGATGTGACGATCTTTTCTAGAACTTTTCGGTTCGAATCAAAACAGCTTTTCGAGCAACGAACAATCATGATGTAAAGGGTCGATCGATCATTAGCCATGAGCGCAGATTGATCGATAGTCTGTTCGATTCCACCCGATCCCTTAAAGGTGTATTGCGTATGCACTCCTCTTCCACCCTTTTGAACGATTTCGGAGTCATCACTAATAGAAAGTGGTGGTGCCGATGCATCACTTCCTGAGGCCCACGTCGTTAATGGCACGACGAGATCTCGAAGCGTGTTATACGAAACGGCATTCATCTCATCGGAACTCATCGAACGAACTCGAACGTACACAACTGGCTTCTCCGGTGCCTTCAGGCTTAACACCTTCTCAGCTTTAAAATTCTTCTCAACCGAATAGCCAATTTGCCAATGCACAAGAGCTAATCGGTCGGCGGCACCAGCAGCCTGAGATTTTGACTCTACGGCATTGATGGAATCTTGACTGATCTCATGCCAATCATGTGGAACAGTGAAGTAGACACCATCGCTCTTATCAGCTGCATAGAGTTTTGAAGGCGTTCCGCATGAGGCAAGCAGAAGAAGCGGGGCGACTAAACCGATGAGGACCGCGCTCTTCTTAGCCGCTGAACGCTTCATGTGGCCGATTCTGCCGTAGATCACCCTTCCTGTCGCTAGGAAAAGTTACTTCTCTGGGACGAAATCTACGCCGGCTTCTTTTCGCTGAGGCGCAGTGATGGGAGTTGGAGCACCCGTTAATGGATCTCCGCCACTCGCCGTCTTTGGGAAGGCGATGACTTCGCGAATAGATTCGGCTCCGGCAAGGAGTGCACAGAGTCGATCCATACCTAATGCGATTCCTCCATGTGGAGGCGGTCCGTAATTAAAGGCCTCTAGGAGGAATCCAAATTTGCTCTCTGCTTCAGCAGGAGTCAGGCCAATTGTGTTGAATACCCGTTGCTGGACCTTGCGATCGTGGATACGGATAGAGCCGCCACCAATTTCATTGCCGTTGAGCACGATGTCATAGGCGTACGCGAGAGCACTTCCCGGATCGGAATCAAATGAGGCTTCGAACTCTGGCTTAGGACCTGTGAAGGGATGGTGGACTGCTGTCCAACCACTTGCAGGATTCTCTGGATCGTTCATCTCAAACATAGGCGCATCAACAACCCATAGGAACTTCCACTCACCCGATGCAATCAACCCACAACGATGACCGATCTCCAAGCGAACAGCACCTAGTAAATTCTGTGATGAGACTCTATTTCCCGCTGCAAAGAAGATTGCATCTCCTAGCTTTGCACCGGCCGCTCCGACAATCCCTGTGCTCTCTTTTTCGGTGAGATTCTTCGCAACTGGACCGCCTAAGGTTCCATCTTCCTGCACGAGTATGTACGCAAGACCCTTGGCTCCCCTGGCCTTTGCCCAATCCTGCCAGGCATCCAATTCACGACGAGGAGAAGATGCTCCTCCTCGCATGACAACTGATCCAACATAATCAGCTTGGAATACTCGGAAGGTTGTTTCGCTAAAGAAATCAGTGAGATCAGTAAGTTCATAACCGAAACGTAGGTCAGGCTTATCGGAACCATAACGACGCATGCA
Source organism: uncultured Actinomycetes bacterium (assembly GCA_903953805.1). Lineage (GTDB taxonomy): Bacteria > Actinomycetota > Actinomycetes > Nanopelagicales > Nanopelagicaceae > PALSA-747. The sequence goes on from CAJBLC010000054.1 coordinate 10,305, forward strand.
TTCGGCGTAGGTTAAACGTGGAATCGGCATTGGAATCTCGTAATCCAATACCTTCTTGAAGACTGTCGTAAGAACCTTCTCTGCAACTTTCAAAACATCTTCTTGATCGACAAAGGACATTTCGATATCAAGTTGAGTGAACTCCGGCTGACGATCAGCGCGGAAATCTTCGTCACGGAAGCATCGGGCGATCTGGTAGTAGCGCTCCATGCCCGCAACCATCAGTAATTGCTTAAAGAGTTGTGGCGACTGTGGAAGGGCATACCAGGATCCTGGCTGCAGACGAACAGGAACAAGAAAGTCTCTTGCGCCTTCCGGAGTCGAACGGGTGAGATATGGGGTCTCGATCTCGAGAAAGTCCAGATCATCCATAACGGTACGAATTGCAGATGTAACCTTCGAGCGAAGGCGAAGGTTCCGGGAAGGCTCTTCACGACGGAGATCAAGGTATCGATACTTCAAACGAATCTCTTCTGAAATATTTGAGGTATCGCCGCTATCTACTGGGAACGGAAGCGGAGCAGCCTCGCTCAAGACAACGAGCTTTGAACAATCAATCTCAATCTCACCAGTCGGAATATTGGTGTTCTCATTCCCTGCAGGACGTTCTTTAACCGTACCTGTGATCAAGACGCACCACTCTGCTCGGAGTGCACCGGCAATCTCATCCTTAATAACAACTTGGACACTGCCCGATGCATCGCGAAGATCGATAAATGCGACACCACCATGATCACGACGGCGCGCTACCCAACCGGCGAGGGTGACCTCTTTGCCTGCGTCAGCCTTGCGTAACGAACCGGCATCGTGGTTTCTTAACATTTAACGCTCTCCTAGTGTGCCTATTGTCTGGCCAAAATATTCCTGAAGATTCTCTTCCAAAGCGCTCATCTTAACGGAAAGGCTCTCGCCTGTTTTCATATCTTTGAGCGCGGCAGTATCCGAAGCGATCTCATCATCACCAATGACGAGACTGAAGCGAGCTCCACTCTTATCCGCGGCCTTCATCCCACCCTTCAGCGAACGATCACCATAAGCGATATCAACTCGAAGGCCGGATTTGCGCAACCTTTCGGCTAATCTCAATGCAGTCGACTTTGCCACCGGTGAGAGTGGGACGAGGAAGAGATCTAAGACGAAGCGATCCGGAAGTTCAATACCTTCAGCTTCGCAAGCAAGTACACATCGATCGACGCCAATACCAAAGCCGATCCCCGAGAGTGCAGATCCACCTAATTGCTCCATCAAACCGTCATAGCGACCTCCGCCACCGATACCCGATTGAGCTCCCAGTCCGTGGTGAATAAATTCAAAGGCGGTACCGGTGTAATAATCGAGACCACGAACCATCCGCTTATTGACTACGAATGGGATATTTAAATCGTTGAGTAGCTCTTGCACACGAGCAAAATGAGCTGCACTCTCCGGAGTTAAATATTCCAACAAGATCGGGGCGTTACTCATTGCCTCTTTGATCTGATCGCGTTTGTCATCAAAGAGGCGAAGTGGATTGATCTCAGCACGACGCGCTGTCTCTTCGTCAAGATCGATAGTGGCGATGAATGCGCGAAGCTCCTTGGTGTATCGCTCGCGACTCTCTTTATCGCCGAGAGAGGTGATCTCGAGTGTGTAATTCTTCAGTCCCAATTTCTGAAATGCGCGTTGCGCAACAGCAATGACTTCGACATCTATCTCCGGATCATCAAGACCAATCGCCTCAATTCCCACTTGGTAGAACTGACGGTAGCGACCAGCTTGTGGTCGTTCTGCTCGGAAGAAGGCACCTGAGTACCAAACTTTGACGGGAAGCTGACCGCGATCCAAATTATGTTCAATAACTGAACGCATAACCCCGGCAGTACCTTCCGGGCGAAGGGTGATCGAACGGCCGCCACGATCTTCAAAGGTATACATCTCTTTCGAGACCACATCCGTTGACTCTCCGACGCCACGTTTGAAGAGGTCGGTATCCTCAAAGACTGGAAGTTCAATGAGTTGGTAACCGGCAGTCTTCGCTGAGCCAATCAGCGAACCGCGGACAAATTCGAAGATATTTGAACGATCTGGGAAATATTCGCTCACGCCTTTGGGCGCTTGAATCTGGGTGAATTTAGCCACGATCCCCACCCCGTTTCATAGTTTCTAAATATTCAGGACGCAGATATGGACTCTGCTTTCGTTCACGGCCAATTGTAGTAACTGCACCATGGCCAGGGAGGACATTAAGCGCATCATCAAGAGTGAGAACCTTTGTGAGGAGGGTCTGCGCCATCGTCGATGAAGATCCGGTCGGCATATCCGTGCGGCCAATCCCATCATGGAAGAGGACATCACCTGAAATGAGGTATTCATCATTAACAACAAACATCGCAGATCCAGCGGTGTGTCCTGGAGCGTGGATCGTCTCAATATCGAAGCCAGCGAGTGAAAATCTCTCTCCCCCGAGGAACTCTCGGACATCTGATGGCTCGTGAAACTCCTTCACACCCAATTGATCCATAATCGACTGGGTGGCTCCGCCGGCGGCGAGGGCTAAAAATGGATTGGCCAGTAACTTTCTATCAGAGCGTTGAATGTAGGTAGGAACTCCGTACTCCTCAGAGAATGGGAGAACCGAGAATGTGTGATCGAGGTGGCCATGAGTCACAAGAGTTGCGATTGGCTTGAGATTGTGGCGGCGCAGAATCTCGGAGAGAGCCGGAACAATCGAAGGAGCTGTGATGCCTGGGTCGACGATGAAGCACTCGGAGTTCTTGGATGGAGCGATCACCCAGCAATTGGTGGCGAATGCCTGTGCTGGCAAGACCTCAAGAATCACCCTATAACCCCATTTCCAAGACGTTCTCTCTGCGTGCGGGCGATAGCTGCCTCACTTTCGCCAGGAGAAGGATTAAGGGTACCTTTAACCCCTCATCTAACCGCACCCGTTAACGGAAGTTTTGGCCTTGTGCCTTGACTCACGCGCAATCAAAAGGAGCCATCATGGATACACCGACAACACCTGCATCAGCCCTCATCGGAGACCCGGCTCAATTTGGTCGCGTTGCCGAAGATGGCACGGTCTACGTTCGCACCCCTCAGGGAGAACGTGCGGTTGGTTCCTATCCAGGTAAGAGCCCTGAAGAAGCGCTCGCCTACTTTGTTCGCAAATTCGAAGCTCTTGCCTCTGAAGTTGCCCTCTTGGCTGCACGTATCAAGAGTGGTGCGATGGTGCCAGATGATGCGCTCGCTGCCGTCTCAAAATTGCGTGAGCAGGTAGCAAATCTCAATGGCGTTGGAGATCTGGCCACATTAGCTCAATCTGTTGAACAGATTCCACAGCTCATTGAAGGCCATAAGGCTGCATATGAAGCAAAGAAGGCGTCCGAGGAGGCAGCGAAGCAGGCAAAACGTGCCCAGGCCGCTGAACAAAAAGAGAAGTTAGTTGCAGAGGCGGAATCGCTCGCACTCTCTGAAAACTGGAAAGCTACCTCTGAACGCTTGAAGGTACTCCTCGATGAGTGGAAGGCTGCACCTCGCCTGGATAAGAAGAGCGATGCTGATCTCTGGAAACGATTCTCTTCTTCGCGAAATAAATTTGATAAGCGTCGTCGAACTCACTTCGCACAACTAGAAGCTGATAGCGCTGTAGTAGTTGCTCGCAAACAGACCATTATTGACGAGGCAGTCAAACTCGCTTCCTCCAAGGAGTGGTTGCCAACTGCAAATCGTTTCAAGGTACTGATGACAGAGTGGAAAGCCGCAGGTCGTGGCAAGCGAAATGTAGATGTCAAGATGTGGGAAAAATTCAAAGCTGCTCAGGATGAATTTTTTGCTGCCAAGAATGCAGATCTAGAGAAGCGCCAAGGCACGATGTCTGAAAACCTCAAGAAACGAGAAGAGCTCATCATTGCGATCGAAGCACTCTCCCCTGTTACAGATCTAGCTCTGGCTCGTAAAAACTTCCGTGAATTGTCAGAGAAGTGGTTCAAGATCGGCATGACAGAGCGAAGCAAGCGCGCCGCTCTTGATGCCAGATTCGAAAAGATCGAATCTGAAATTGCTGAACTGCAGGCCTCCCATGAACGTCGTACGGACCCAACCGCTATCGCGCATGCAAATAGCGTTGTCACCGGGCTTCAAGAGGCGATTGCTAATTATGAGAAGCAGGCTGAAAAGGCAGAGGCGGCAGGAAATGCCGCGAAGGCGATGGTCGCTCGCGAGGCGGCTGCAGCTCGTAAGGTCTGGCTTCAAGAAGCGCAAAAGGGTTTGTCTGAGTTCGGAAAGAATTAATTGTTCGTTACGCGATAAACATCGTAAACGCCTTCAACACTTCTTACTGAACTAAGCACGGCATCAAGATGCGATGCATCTGCCATCTCAAAGGTAAAACGTGAGATGGCTACCCGATCCTTACTTGTACTTACTGCTGCGTTCAAAATATTCACATGAACATCTGAAAGTGCTCGAGTGACATCTGATAGAAGTCGAGCTCGATCAAGTGCTTCTACTTGAATATTGACCAGGAAGAGCGTCTTCGCCCCTGCATTCCATTTGACCCCTACAAGACGGTCGCCCTGATGTTCCCGTAGGTCGGAGATATTGATGCAATCCGATCTGTGAACCGATACTCCACTTCCTCTCGTTACAAATCCGGTGATCTCATCACCTGGGACCGGCGTACAGCATCGAGCCAATTTAACAAGAAGATCATCGACCCCCTCAACATCCACTCCATTAGTACTGCGCTTAGTCGCCGTTGAATGGGCGATAAAGATTTCATCACTTCGATCCTGTGCAAATTCTTGGTTATCACCAATCGCCGCCGCCAATTTCTCGACAATTGATGCTGACGAGACGTGGCCATTCCCTACCGCGGCATAAAGTGTTTCAATATCCGAATAATGCAGATCATGAGCAAGTTCTAAGAGCGCCTGACCAGCAAGTATTTTCTGGAGTGGGAGCCCGGCTTTTCGCATCTGGCGTGCGATCGACTCTTGACCTGCTTCAATCGCCTCTTCTCGCCGCTCCTTAGAGAACCACGCTTTAATCTTTGACCGAGCGCGTGGGGATTGAACGAAGTTGATCCAATCGCGACTTGGCGCAGCAGTCGGATTCTTATTTGTGACAACTTCAACGACATCGCCGTTGGTGAGAGAGGACTCCAGCGGTACTAACTTCCCATTGACCTTTGCGCCCACACAGCGATAGCCAACCTCGGTGTGAACTGCAAAGGCGAAATCGACGGGGGTGGAACCAGCTGGGAGAGCAATAACAGAACCCTTTGGCGTAAAGACAAAGACTTCCGGCGTAGTCAGGTCATAGCGAAGTGTGTCGAGGAACTCCCCTACATCCTCTGTCTCCTGTTGCCACTCATGCAACTGCTTGAGCCAGAGCATTTCAGGGCCTTGAGCAGGTTCGCTCCCCTTCGATTTATATTTCCAATGTGCGGCAATTCCATATTCAGCACGGGAGTGCATATCAAAGGTTCGAATTTGAATCTCAACTGCTTTGCCATTTGGACCTATCACTGTCGTATGAAGAGATTGATAGAGATTAAATTTTGGCATAGCGATGTAATCTTTAAAACGTCCAGGGATTGGATTCCAACGAGCGTGGATCGAACCCAAAACTCCATAACAATCACGCACATCGTCAACCAACACCCGAATTCCAACGAGATCATAG
>CAJBLC010000055.1 GCA_903953805.1 uncultured Actinomycetes bacterium
CAAGGCGCTTTCGCGCTCGCGTAGCCAGATTGTGAACTCAACCTGGTTGCCCTTACTCATGGTGTGAGGTTACTCGGAGTCAGCAGTTCTGAAGAAATAGATAAAGAGCGATCCCCACGCAAGCGCAGCGAAACCCGTGATGAACTGTTCAGTCGCACGATTGGTGAGTGGGATCAAAATTGCACAGAAGGCGCAGAAGCCAGAGAGCGCCCAGAGAGTGATCGCCGCAGTTGGTCGCTGCAATCCAGCCCGAACTAAGCGGTGGCTTAAGTGATCGCGACCGCCTTGGAATGGCGAGATATTTCGGCGCAATCTCGAGAGAACTGCAACGGATGTATCCAGAATCGGTACAGCAACGAGCAATACCGGAGTGGCAAATGAGGTCCACTTTGTCTCGGAATTGGGATGCAAGCGAATAGTGAGCGTTGCAATCAAGATCCCTAAGAAGAGCGCACCAGCATCACCCATATAGATGCGCGCTGGGCTCTTGTTCCAGATTAAAAATCCAATCGTTGCACCAGCAGTAACAGCTGCCAATCCGCCGACTAAATATTGGTGGCCATCAATTCCAAGTTTTGTTAGCCCGATTGCTGATATCGCCACTGTGCCCGCCGCACCACCATCGAGATTGTCAAAGAAGTTAATTGAATTACAGATTCCAACGATCCAGAGCGTTGTGATAATCGCATCAACTGCTTGAGATCCAGTTGGTGTTCCGACTGTGCTCGATGAGATCAAGATCGCAGAAGTAAAAATCCCAGCAATGGTCTGCGCAATAAATCGCGGCAGCGGCGGAAGATTACGAACATCATCCCAAAGACCGATGAGTCCTAAGACAAAAGCAGGTCCAAGGACAGAAAGCGCTAACCAGAAGTTCTTACTCTCTGCATGTTTGTAGATCAGTGCACCAAATGAGACAGCGAGAATTCCGACAATGATCGCAACTCCACCAAGATATGGAACCGGTTCTTTGTGAGTTTTATGTGATGTTGTTGGGGAATCCATCACTTCGTGCTTGATTGCGAATCTACGAACCCATGGAGTGAGTGCTCCAACAATGACAAATGCGCCACCAGCCAGCAGAAAATCTTGGAGGTGCGAAATTGTCATGAGAAGAAGGTACTAATTAATCTTGCGTGATCTTATTTAAGAGCGCTTTAACTTCTGATTCCTTGTAGCGACGATGTCCGCCTAAGGTGCGAATAGAGGTTAACTTTCCAGCCTTTGCCCATCGTGTAACAGTCTTTGGGTCAACGCGAAAGAGTGTGGCCACTTCTGAAGGAGTTAGTAAGACTTCTTGTGCTGGTACTTCATCACTCATAAGCCACCTCCTCGCTCCACTGCGGAAAATTCGGGATGTCCGAATCGTCCGTTATGGGAGGAGTATTCCTTGCCGCTTCAAAAAAGAGAAGAGTTTTTTCAGACTACATCGCTTGTTCGAAGGCAGCTACGCGGCGCCAGCGTGAAATGAGGCGCTCATAGCCTTGGCCAGCCATCGCGCCATCGCCCTGCGAGAGCCCAGCCAATGAATGGTGAATATCTTCGATCGAGGTATCGGCCTCAAGCCCGGGCTCGCCATTAGCAAGGAGCGCTTGCTCCAAATAATCAGCAAGGCCGCCGTAATCACATTCCACAATCGATTCAGCATGGAACATCGAGAGCCACTCAAGGAGATCGGCGATCTCTTCTTCGATTGGACCGCTCCCAAATGAATTTAAGACTGCCTGATGGGTATACATACAACGCTGCTTCGCATTGGCAACTGATGTGCGCATTACTGTGTAAGCGCCTTCATCAGATGTTCCGCGAAGTCGTTCATCAACAGAGAAGAGTGAGAACCATCTAGGTGGAATCATCCACGTCTCAGTAATGATGTGCGGGACTTTCTCATCAAGTCCTTCACGTTCAACATTGATTGTGATCGCTTCTTCCATCGAATCTGGAACGAAGAATTTAGCAACTGGTGCTGGCAAGGTATCTTTAAATGATTCGAGCGCCGCCCAACAACGAGTTGCCGTTGACCATGGAGCGACATAACGAGCGCCTTCAAATTCCAAGATGTGTGCACCGTCTGCTTGTAGCGCAGGTGGCTCAGTGAGAATTGTTCGCTTCAATGCACGCAGTTGTTCATCGCGACCAGTGAGCTCTGTCATCGGAATCGCTTCCCAACGGAGTTGATCTACTGGATCGAATGCCTCCATAGGTTCGTAGACCC
>CAJBLC010000056.1 GCA_903953805.1 uncultured Actinomycetes bacterium
CCAGTCTCTCGATGAGTTACTGAATCTGGAGTAAAGGAATATTCACGCGAATGATATTCCTTGAGGTTGCGCACGATGAGACTCGCGAAGTAATGAATCTCTGCATCATGCCCATCTATAGCGCCATAAACGACAGACTCGGCCTGTGAGATCAGAGAACTTCTTTCATAAAGTTGAGGGGCGAGATCAACACCGCCTTCAAGCCATAAAGAAGGTTCAAGAGTGCGAAGGCCCATGGCTAATTTGAATGGCTTCCCGTCGGTCGGCGGGCCGTAGACATAATCACTCACTCGGCAATCATCTCGAAAAGATTTGCTGAGCGCTAGGCTGACGAAGTGTTGATCCTGTTGCCGCCCAGTGAGGGAAAATCCTCTCCAGAACGCGGACGGAAACTCAACCTTAAGACCCTCTTCGGTTCACCGGATCTCACCGATATTCGTACACAACTTATTGAGAGCCACCAAGAGATTGACGAAACCCTCTGCCGACCTGCACATGAAATCTATAGCGGGGTTCTCTATCAGGCACTTGCTTGGGAATCGCTCTCCACTGCCGCCAAGAAGCGTGGATCGGAGTCGATTCTCATTATCTCGGCGCTTATGGGAGCAATCAGGATTGATGACATCATTCCAACCTACAAACTCAAGATAACTACCTCGCTATGGAAGAAGCCACTTACACACCTTTTGGAATCATTGGATTCAGATCTGATTATCGACTGCCGATCATCAACGTATTCCGGCGTGTGGACCCCACCACATGAGAAGACGGTTGCCATAAGGGTCTTTCAAGTCAAAGGCGGCACAAAGACTGTCATCACCCACATGTCAAAGAAGTATCGTGGTGAACTCGTAAGGCATCTACTCCAAAACTCTGCCCCTCGAACGACTCAAGAGCTCCTGGCTTACGTAAAAAAGAAGTTCGAATGTGAATTTACGCCTTCAACCAGCAAGGAACCTTCCTACCTCGACCTACTTATTCCTATGGATTAACGTCAAAAATCAAAAAAATTGTTACTCTTTGCCTATGTCTGAAACAACCCATCGAACCCTCCGACATATGGCTTGGGCGAATCAACAGGTTTACTCATCAATGCTTACACTTCCTGATGAATCCCTCGCCTCATTTATTAGCAATCCCGAATGGACCGCGGGAAAGGTTCTTCAACATATCGTTGATGGTGCGACCTGGTATGTCTACTGCCTCGGTGTAACTAATTGGACCCCAATCCCAGAGGTTAAGAAGATTTCTGATATCCCTGCATTGGCAACACTGTTAGAGAAATTTGATGGAGAAATTTTGAGTCAAGCTGGGCTTCCTGATGCCACGCTCACCATCAAAGAAGGAGAGCGAACTTTTACGGCGCTCCGTTCAACAGTTCTTGCAGAGGCGAGTTATCACGCTACCGAGCATCGAGCCCAACTTCTTGATGCACTCGAGTCGAAGGGCTACTCGCCCATACGACTCGACGATGTCGACCTATGGTCCTTCGAAAGATTTGAATCCGGACGCTAGCTCTTTACCGAGTCGCAGGTGCAGCGCTGATCTTCAGAAAATGGCGCAAGAGCTTCTTCAATATGTTCACCGCAGCCAACCCAGGTGGCCTTTAAGCATTTTTCGCACTGAATAGGGCTGCACATAGAACGACTCCTTGATCTCGCTGGCTCTGGCCTCATCCTAGATGCAAAAGGCTTGCAACCACTGATCAAAAGGGCGTAGATGCTTTAGTTGAAATTTCAACTAAATACCCCTATTGTTCACTTACAAGAAATACGGTTCCCCCGTAAGAAAAGTTCAATTCGCATCTATGTAAAGGAATACACATGTCAGTACTTTCAACTTTGCCATCAGGATCATTCGCAATCGATCCATCACACAGCCGCATTGGCTTCAGCGCACGTCACGCAATGGTGACAAAGGTTCGTGGAGCTTTCAACGAGTTCTCTGGCACTGGTTCACTTACAAATGGTGCAGGTTCAGTTACCGTTGAGATCAACGTAGCCTCAATCGATACACGTAGCGCTGACCGCGATGGTCACCTACAGTCCCCTGACTTCTTCGATGTCGCAAACTTCCCAAAGATCACTTTCGTCTCTACATCTGTCAAGGATTCTGGTTCTGACAAGGTTGTAGTCGATGGCAACATCACTATCAAGGATGTTACAAAGCCAATTTCAATCACCTTTGAATACACAGGTGCAGCTACCGATCCATTCGGTAACGCTCGCGTCGGTTTTGAAGGCGAAGCAGAGATCAATCGTAAGGATTTCGGTCTTACATGGAACGCTGCTCTTGAGACTGGCGGATTGCTCGTCTCTGAGAACATCAAGCTCGAGTTTGAAATCTCAGCTATCGCCGCTAAGTAATAAAACTTCTAAAGGTGCCCTCGAGAAATCGGGGGCACATTTTTTTTAATCTGTGAGACCTTTTCCTTCAAATATCTTTGGCGCAGCCTTTTCAATCCGACTTACTCTCGTGACTTCTTGTTTAGCCCCCATAAAGTGGAGTACATAGCCTCGCTGGCGTCCTGGGGTGAGTTTTTTAAATGCAGGTGTAAGACCACTGATCTTCTTCATAGCTTTGAGAACTTCGTCTGGTATTTCAAAGTCAGCCGCTTTCTTGACCGGTACCTTTGCTCCAGATTCTTCAACCGCAATTGCTTCCGCGATATATCTCTTGACCACGGGTTTTAACTTCTTGAGTTCGGCCATATTTTTAAATCTGATCTGTCGCCCTGATTGAACATTAGCCGTCTGTTGAATGAGCAATTTATCTGGATCTTTCATGATCGCAGCCTTTAAGAAGAGAATCGCGAAGTATTCCTTAAACCCATGGAGCAGAAAGACATTCTTCCCATTGAGGGTATAGCAAGGCTGGCCCCACTTGAGCTCCTCAGAAAGGCCGCTAGCAAGAGCGATCTTTCGAAGTTCAGCCATCTCATCTGGCCATCTCGTCTCTTTGCTGAGGGCAACATCCACGCGCTTGTTCATGCGCTCAATCTATCTCAGGGGTACGGTTGACCAATGAGAGCACATGGCCGAATCGCACTTGTCGGCTCTGGCGAGTACCTACCTGTGATGCAAGAGTTCGAAGCGACTCTGCTTGAAGCTGGTAAGACCAAAAAGTATGTACAGCTACCAACTGCAGCCGGTCGGGAGAGCACTTCGAGACTCGAGTACTGGCGTGAGATCGGCGCTGACCAAGCGGCCCGTATTGGTGCAGAGCAGATATTTCTTCCGATTTTTAATCGTGAAGATGCCATGCGCGATGATTTAGCGGCTCAGGTTGATGGTGCTGGACTGATCTATCTCAGCGGCGGCGACCCGCATTATTTGGCCAGCACTTTGATGGGAACTCCAGTCTGGGAAGCGATTGAACGAAATTGGCGGGCTGGTTCATCACTTGCTGGATGTAGCGCGGGAGCAATGGCGCTCGGCCCTGATATTCCAAACTTTAGAAAGATGAAAGAGCCCGGAAGCGCTGGTCTCAACATCCTCCCGCATATCCGCACCATTCCTCATTACAACAAGTTTTTTGGGTGGATTCCTGATGCAGCAGCGCAATTATTTCTGAAAGCGCCAGCACATATCACTGTGACAGGTATCGATGAAGATACTGCGATCTGGTCAGATGATTTATCGAAGTGGCATGTAACTGGCAAGGGAGCGGTCCACCTTCTTACTGGCGAAAATGTGGGAAAGTTTTCTCACCTCAGTACTTTTTCATTTGGAAAGAGTTAGGCACCCAATGAAGAATCTTATTGAAACAGAGCGGCTAGAGCTGACGCTCATAGAAGTTCCCGATCTCATCACTCTCTTTGAGGACCCTGAAAATTTATCGATCTACGAGGGAAGAAATTTCTCTAACCCGCACCGAGTTCTCATCGATGATCAGGGGCCATTGCCGTGGCGGGTTCCGCAGGTCAAATCTGATCCGTCGCTCAATATCTGGTTCGTGCGCTGGATTATCGAGAAAGCTAGTCGAGAAATTATTGGAAGTATCAGTTTTCACGGAAAGCCCAATGAAATTGGAATGATCGAAATCGGTCTAGGGATTCATCCCCAATTTCACAGTAAAGGAATAGGTGCCGAGGCTCTCGAGGGGATGTGGAGCTGGGTCATCGATCAGCCGGGTGTCAAGACCCTTCGTTACACAGTGGCCGAGTCAAACAAACCATCTATAGCCTTAATCAACAAATTTGGATTTGAAAATGTAGGAATTCAGATCGATGAGGAAGATGGTCCAGAAACTATCTTTGAAATGAGCGCAGATCGATTCCGCGAGAAATTCCTTAAATCGTAACTCTTCACGAATTCTCTAGAGGGATCTGAATTCGATATTGAACCTTGCCAGACTCTAGGGTGTAGCTGTCATAAAGTTTTCTTGCGGTCTCATTGGTCGCATCAGTGTTCCAATACAGTCGACTCGACCCAACGCTGATTGCAATATCTTTTACGGCATCTATAAGGGCGCGTCCTAATCCCAATCCCCGTGAATCAGGCGCCACGAACAGATCTTCTAAATAGCAATAGTTTTTCGGGGCCCATGTTGATGTCTGGAATGAGTAATGAGTGATTCCTCGCACTTCACCATCAACCTCAGCAACAAGACCATGAGACTCATATGAAGGATCCAACAGTCGACTCCACGTTAACTCATATTGAGATTTGGGGATCTCGGCCTTGTAAAACTCGATATATCCATGCCATAAAGGGAGCCAAGAAGCATTATCCTCTGGTGCGACGGGGCGAATTTGGATCACCTCTTTATACTATCTCCACAATGTGGCTGGTCGATGAATTAGGATTGCTGAGTCAGTTCTAATGGGTCGATTGGGTGGTGTCGTGAATAGGACGTTAGCTAATACCCTTTACATAGGCTTAATGATTAGCACCATCGTCCTGATTGATTTTTCATTCTTTAAAAACCACACCTGGCCTCGCCTTGCTGTCAATGTAGGAATTGTGATGATTTATGGGGCGTTCTACTACCGATTCATGAAACGCGGGTAAATATATTGAGTAAGAAAAATTTTTTGGTGGAGTTCCTGCGTCCTCATCGAACCATCCCTCAGGTTCCTTGGACAGCTAAGAGCCGCTGGGACCTTTCACCACTACGTGTCACCATCTTGGTTATTGCTCTCTTCTTCTTTGGACTTGGCGACGCACTCCTTATCCAATCTCATACAGGTAATGCACCTTGGTCGGTCTTTGCCCAGGGGCTCTCCATTCATACTGGATTAGATCTGGGAATCTGCACATTTATTATCTCGGGATTCATCCTTCTTCTGTGGTGGCCTCTTGGTGAGCGTCCCGGTTTCGGCACTCTTGCGAACATGGTTGTTATCGCTATTGGAATTCAAGTTGGGGTCGACTCCTTCCCAGTCCCCCATCATGTCGCCATTGGAATTCTCTATGACTTCATCGGTATCGCATTCGTAGGAATCGCATCCGCCTTCTACATCACCTGTGGACTTGGACCCGGCCCCCGTGATGGCCTGATGACATCTCTTCACAACAAGACCGGTATTCGTGTCAGCCGCATTCGCCTCATGATTGAAGGCGGCGCGCTAATCTGCGGTTGGTTCCTTGGTGGAAGATTAGGAATCGGCACCGCTCTCTTCGCGCTGCTTATCGGTCAAGCGATCGCGATATCCCTTGGCGCAGTCTCGAAAATCAATAAGTCACTCCAGTGAATCATTTTGACGAGGAAGTGAAGGTTCGGTGGGGCTCCACTCAGGAGTTCGCTGAATCTCAATCTCGTACGTCTCGATACTCAACTGAAGACTTTCAAGCGGCAAAGGTCGATCAAGAAGCTGCTACTGAGCTCTTTGTCTATGCCTTTGGTAATAGCCTTCCGATCCATTCAGAGAAGGCCCAGGAGGCAGTCAAGGCCCACAGGGATGCAATATCGAAATGGTTTTACGAATGCTCTATCGAGATGCAGAAGCAATTAGCAGCTATGTATATCGCCGATCAACGCTTTAAGGAATATTACGATGGTCGAGTTCGAGGACTAGCTCAATATGTCCACGACGCTATTATGATTCAATGACCACAAGTTCTAAGAGTTGGCTCCCAGGATTTATTGCACTTGGCATCACCTGGGGAAGTTCATTCCTCTTTATTAAATGGGGACTGCTCACCCTCTCCCCGGTTGGAGTCGCATTCTTCCGCGGTTTAATCGGTGGGTTAACTCTGATGATTTATTGTCTCGCCACTCGCTCCCCACTCCCAAAGCGAGTAGTTGAATGGGGCCATTTGGCAGTTGTGGCCTTTCTTTTGAATTCAGCTCCAGGCTACCTTTTCGCTGTTGGTGAGACCCATATCAGCAGCGTTATGGCTGGGCTCCTTAATGCGACCACGCCACTTATGACCGTTCTTGTCATTAGCTTTGGATTCAGGGAGCAAAAGGTAAATAGTAATCAACTCGTAGGAGTAGCAATCGGTTTTGCCGGTATCGCTCTCGTAACTGGAGCCTTTTCATCTAGCCAGCGAAATGATTGGCGTGGGTATGTTGCCCTACTGGTTGCGACATTCTGTTACGGAATCTCCGGACCTTACTCAAAGAAATATGTGAGTAAGTTGGAATATTCAGCTTCTTCGCTCGCCGCTGCTCAGGTGAGTTCATCAGCGATCCTGCTTCTTCCCTTTGCACTTTTCTCGCATCCAACTCATGCCGCATGGACTCTCAAGTCAGTCCTTGGAATGCTCATACTTGGCTCCTTTGGAACTGGGTTCGCCTACATCTGGCACTTCCGAAATATTCGTTTAGTTGGAAGCGCGGTTGCAAGCACGGTTACATACATAACCCCAGTTGTCGCAACAATCCTAGGCATTCTCTTTTTGAAGGAGCCGTTCAAAGTAAGCCAAGTTATTGGCGGACTATTGGTGCTGCTGTCAGCGGCGATGGTTCAGCAGCGAGTGAAGTTAATCAAGTCCTGACTAAGCAAGGAGTTCGGAGAGCAGAGCTTCTACCCGATCCTTGATATCGTCTCGAACTTTGCGGACGACATCTAAATTCTGGCCAGCAGGATCTTCAAGTACCCAATCTTCATAGCGCTTGCCTGGGAAGAATGGGCAAGCATCGCCGCAACCCATGGTGATCACGGCATCTGATTCGATGACAGCCTCAGTAGTAAGAATCTTTGGTTGCTGATTTGCGATATCGATTCCAACTTCGGCCATCGCTTCAACGGCTACTGGGTTAATGGAATCTTTGGGTTCCGATCCGGCCGAGAGAACTTCGACTCGGTCTCCCCCAAGTTGGCGCATAAAGCCGGCAGCCATCTGTGAGCGACCAGCATTATGAACACAGACAAAGAGGACAGTTGGTTTCTTGGACAATTAACTCTCCAATGATCGATCTAATGCTAACGAACCAGGGATAAGGTTTCCCCATGGCCACATCAAAGAGCTCATTAACAGGAGAAGAAATCTCTACATTTTTGGCATCTCGTAGAAGCACCAGAGATTTTCTGCCGGATCCCATCCCAGAGGCCCTTCTCAATCAAATTCTGACTGACGCCCTCACTGCTCCTAGTTGGTCAAACACTCGCCCATTTAAAGTGGCCGTCGCTTCAGGTGCGCAGCGCGACCGAATTAGTGCTGAGTTTTTAGCTCGGTGGGATTTCCTCTCAAAGAATCTCAAGCGTGGTTGGAAAGGCAAGGCAACGATCGCTTTGAAGCGTTACGGACTGCCGACAAGTAATCGCTTGGTAAGCAAGGCTTATCACGAAGATCTCAAGCCAGCATCGATGCGCCTTGGCGCCGAACTCTTCGGCACTCTAGGAATTGCCCGCGATGACCGCAAAGCACGTGATGCGTGGTGGGGTACGAATTACAATTTCTATGGTGCTCCAACTGAACTCTTTATCTATGTTCACAAGAGTTTGGATATCTTCGCAGCAAGTGATGCAGGTTTGATGATGGAGAACTTAGCTCTATCTGCACATGCGCACGGGCTTGGTGTCTGTATGCAGGGTGCCGTCTCGATTTGGGATGATGTTGTTCGGAAAGAATTTGAAATATCAAAGAACTATCGATTGTTATGCGGCATCGCCATCGGTTATCCCAGCGCTAAAAAAGATAATACTTTCAAGGCTCATCGAATCAGCCCTGAGGAGATGCTCTTTGCGCCTAAATCTTCTGACACTTTGGGCAGAAGTGCGACGAACGATTAGCGAATTTAATTCGACGAATTAGCTTCCCACACCGGGGGCAGGGTTCATCCTCTTGGCCGTAAGCATTGAGTGAGATATCAAAATATCCACTCTCGCCGTTGACATTGATATAGAGCTCATCAAAGGAAGTCCCACCGACTTCGATGGCCTTTGCCATCACCTCTTTTGCTGACTCCAGAACTCGTTCGACCTCAGCCGATCTCATCTCATTTGCGCGCTTCTCCGGGTGGACTTTCGCTAACCAAAGTGACTCATCGGCGTAGATATTTCCAATCCCAGAGACGATATTCTGATTGAGAATGGCCGTCTTAATCGCGATATTTCGACGTTGAATATCTGAGATGACCGATTTCTGATCGTACGAATCCTCAAATATGTCCGGGGCTATTGAAAGCACCGAAGTGGGCACTCCATCAGCTATCTCCTCAATAGAAACCCAGCCGAAGGTCCTTTGATCATTGAAATGAAGCTCGGAATTCTTTAACCCTTTGCGCAGCCTAAATTTTGCCCTCGTGTGGCGATCATCTACTGGGTTTATGAGGAATTGACCTGACATCCCCAGGTGGGCAGCGATCACTTCTGGGCGATTGAGAACAAACCACAAGAACTTCCCGCGACGCCGAATATCCAAAATTCGTGCGCCTTCAATCGATTGAAGTTTGCCGATGCTTCTTGGGTTAAGTGCACGTGGATGAAGTTGCTCTGCCTGCTTGATGGTTCGTCCAACCGCATGGGTCAGTAATCCCCTTCGGACAGTCTCAACCTCTAGTAATTCAGGCATTAATTCGTTTTACAAGCCATTCTTAGCGCGAAATACATGGACGAGAGCGTTTGCATGGCCATGGCCCATCTCGAACTTCTCTTTAAGGTGCGCAACTTGTTCCATGTGCGCAAGTTTTGCGACCTTCTTCAGCTCTTTCATCCAATATTCAATCGGCTTGCCATACTTCTTCTCAATTGAAGGAAAATATGAGGCCGGGCCAGTAACTTTTTTCTCTGCCATAGGTCCAGCGTAAACCAGGATCCTACGAAAGGGAATCTTCCCTTGAAATCATCGCACGTCTCCAATTCTTTGGATAAGTTCGAAATATAAGAGGACTATGCGAGTGTCATCGGTTATCTCAAGACCCTGTCTCGACCAATATCGGAGGTGGCTTACTCGATAGTCATCGCCTGAAAGATCACCCTCGCCCTCAGCCAAAGCAAACTCATCAGGTACATCCGCAAAGCGAACTACCTCAACTTTTGTTGCTTGAATAGTGGCAATATGTCTGCCCTCACTGTTAAGGACAGCCATTTTCTCACCATTGGAAATCCCATCGCTATAACTACCCTTTTTCTCCGGCCCTGAGGATCTTCTCCATAGGGCGTCCCTTTGCTAGCTCGTCAACCAACTTATCCATGTAGCGAATCTTCTTCATCAATGGATTTTCGATCTCTTCTATTTTTACGCCACAAATTGATCCTGTTATGTATTTAGCGTTCGAATTGAGCTTTGCACTCTTGAAGAA
>CAJBLC010000057.1 GCA_903953805.1 uncultured Actinomycetes bacterium
AGGCACGGAGCAAGGCACGGAGCAAGGCACGGAGCAAGGCACGGAGCAAGGCACGGAGCAAGGCACGGAGCAAGGCACGGAGGGGAAATCCGGGAAGTTCATTAGGGCAAGCGAGACGAGGGAGGGAAAGTTTGGAAACTAAGGAGAAATATAAGAAAGGTAGTAGTTCCATGTCGGAAAGTATTAATAAATGGATGAGAGGAAGGCGTGCAATGTGGGTGAGTGCGAAGGAGTCGATCATGGAAGGAAATTTGACGATGTTAAGTTTAAAAAAGTCAGGAAGAGAACTAAGAGGAACGATTGCGAGGACAACAACTGATAGACGAAAAATTGATGGGGTATTTGAAGTGGTCAGATTAAAAATGGCGAGAATTTCTCTCAGGTTCGCCATGGCGATCTCAGATTTTCGAGATGATTTCTCACTCCGAATGAGGCAGCTGATCATAGATGAACGTGGTGATGTCCCCGGCTGGGTACTTGTTGTCCTTATGACAACCGGACTTGTTACGGGAATCTGGGCCGTCGCTGCTCCTCGAATTGAATCACTCTTGAGAGGATCTCTCGATTCCATGAACAGTGTTCGATGATCGATGCTTGATATTCGATCCTTGAGGTTCGAGCCTGGACGCAGCTCTCCCGCAGGGTTGGTCCAAGAAATCAGAGCTTTAATTGCCGATCAAACCGGAACTGTCGAGAGTGCGTTAGTGCTTATTCCACTGATGGTCCTTGTGCTTAGTATTTTGCAGATATCAGTAGGAGTACTTACCCGTAACATAGCGAACAATAAGACGCAGAGTGTTGTAACGCAGAGCGGACTTTATGAAGAGGGCGGCAGCACAGCGCAATCAAATATGTCGAGCTATGGACTCACCTCGTCAAGTGCGTTCACATTGAGCGGCGGCGGGACGGTGTATGTGGGAGCACAACGAAATACTTTGCCCTCACTTACACCTCTGTTGCCTGGGGGCGATGCATTCACCTCTGTCGGAGTCACGGTAGGAGAGGGCTCATGATTGGTAGGAGAGGGCTCATGATGAGCAGGGGAGAGAGATTACAAAAAATTCTCAGCGATGAAAGTGGAAGTGCCGTATTGGAATTTGTCATGATTGGGTTACCGCTCTTCATTCCGCTCGCTCTGTACTTAAATACTGTGCAAAGTACGGCCCAGGGTCTTAGCGATCTCAACAATGCGGCGAGACAAGTCGCGCGCGCTTTTATTACGAGTCCAAGTGAGGCGCTAGCTCCAGTACGCGCAAATGAAGTGCTTGCTCTCTACGAGAACCAGATACTTCCTACCCACGGAGAAAGATCCAGATTGAGCATGTCGATACAGTGCGAAGCAGAGCCATGCCTGACACCCGATGCGAAGGTAACAATCGAGATAACTGAGAGCCCATCTGGACGTACTGCACATGCAACGCAAGTTGTCGATGCTTGGCGGAGCAGTGGGTGATAATGCAACAAAACTATCGATTAAATCTGGTGCGTAAAAGAATAATTTTTAGCTGGTTAAAGCAATGGTTAAACCGTGAAGATGGCTCACTTTCTCTGTTGATCACCTCCCTCTTTCTTCTCACGCTAGTACTCTCATTCGCAATCATCGATATTTCGGGGGCATATTTAGCTAAGCGTGAATTGATTAATATGGGTGAGGCTGCAATCTCAAGGGCAGCTCACAACGTTGATCTCAATCGTTATTACAGTGGAGACCATGTCGTATCTGGCACAAATCCAAGTACCGGTGACGCGACTTATCTAGTGCCCATTGATTGCCAATCAGCAGAAAGATCTCTGGAATCCGAAATATCTGCAATCTCGTTACGTGGATCCGCAGTCACTATTTCGCAATTTGCATGCGAGGCAGATGTTTTGCATGTAACCTTCGAAAGCAATATTGCCCCCACTCTTAACTTGCCCTTACTGAACGGTTCCATCATGAATGGTTTACTCACCATTCGCGCTACTTTGAGTGCAAGCAATCACATCGGAGGTTGATTGAAGAGTCGCGCAGTGGCTGTCGAGCAAGATATCGATTGAAGAACGGCACGGTGATTGAAGAGCGATGCGTTAGTGAATGAGTGTTACGTTAATTAATGTGCGGCACTTTGAAACGCGAGTAACACTTTTTGAAGAGTGGTAGATTCTTTGAAGAGCAGTACATACTTTTAAGAGCGGCACATTATTCGATCAATCGTACTTTGTTTGATTAAAGGGCTGGTTTAATTTCCCGTCTTTAGGTTGCCTTCCCAATGTTGCCTTCCCAAGGTTCCTTTCCCATCTATTTATGGTGTGGCCTCGCTACCCGCTACTCTTTCCCCATGGCCGCCCGTGAATATGATCTCGAAGTCGAGAAATTGAGCGCGACCCTCACCAGCATTGAGAAGGTCATCGACCTGCCACGCCTGCGTAAAGAGTTTGAAACCCTCGAAGCTGAAGCCTCCGCACCAAATCTCTGGGATGACCCAGAAAAGGCCCAAGTTGTCACCAGTAAATTATCGAGAGTCCAATCCACAATTAATCGAGTAAGCGGTATTCGTCGCAGATTAGATGATGTCCCAATTCTTATTGAGCTTGCTCAAGCGGAGTCAGATAGCGCTGCGCTCCATGATGCAGAGACTGAGTTAGATTCTGTGGGTAAGGCGATTCGCGAACTTGAAGTCACCACGCTGCTCAGCGGTGAATATGACGATAGAGATTGCCTTGTCACAATTCGCTCCGAAGCTGGCGGGGTTGAGGCGGCAGACTGGGCAGAGATGCTCATGCGTATGTATCTTCGCTATTGCGAGCGCAAGGAATACAAAGTTGATGTCCTTGAAACTTCATATGCTGAAGAAGCTGGAATTAAATCAACTACCTTTAGAGTCAGCGCCCCATACGCTTATGGAACTCTCTCTGTAGAACAAGGCACACACCGATTGGTGCGAATTTCACCATTTGATTCACAGAGCCGTCGTCACACATCCTTTGCTGGCGTCGAAGTGGTTCCTGTTGTGGAGCAGAGTGATCACATCGATATCGATGAAAAGGAGATTCGCGTCGATGTTTATCGTTCATCTGGCCCAGGCGGACAAGGTGTAAACACCACTGACTCAGCAGTTCGCATCACCCACTTGGCAACAGGAATTGTTGTCTCTTGCCAGAACGAACGCTCACAAATTCAGAACAAGGCAACCGCCATGGCTGTCCTTCAATCAAAACTTTTGGAGCGTCGTAGACAAGAAGAGCGTGCACGTATCGACGCACTTAAAGGCGATAACTCCGGATCTTGGGGCAATCAGATGCGTTCCTATGTCCTAGCCCCGTATCAAATGGTGAAGGACCTGCGCACAGACTTCGAAGTCGGAAATCCGGCAGCTGTGCTTGATGGCGATATCGATGGTTTCCTTGAAGCTGGTATTCGCTGGCGAAAGTCCACTGAATAAGTTGCTCGGGAGGGCGATTCCAGATAATCACGCTCAAATCAGTTTTTTCTCACAGCCATTTCTGCGCGTATTTACCCCGCCTGAGCGCAACTCCTACCTAAACTAGAACTCGTACCGGAGAGCAGGCATCACCGCCAGCTCCGTTAATTGCGCCAGGCTCCGCCTGCGTTCTAGGAGGTGTGCCGTTGATTCGCTTTGAGAACGTCACCAAGTTATATCCCAAGCAGGAGAAGCCAGCACTCGATCGAGTTGATCTCGATATCACTAAGGGTGAATTCGTCTTCCTTGTAGGTCTTTCAGGTTCAGGCAAGTCGACCTTCCTTCGCTTGGTCTTGCGTGAAGATACCCCGACCTCTGGAAATATCATCGTTGCTGGTAAAGAGTTGGCAACCCTTGCCAAGCACAAGATTCCTGAGCTTCGCCGCCAGGTAGGAACTGTCTTCCAGGATTTCCGACTACTTCCCAATAAGACCGTTGCTGAGAACGTCGCCTTTACCTTGCATGTCCTGGGCTACTCCCAGAAGGAGATCAACCGCGAAGTGCCTGAAGTCCTCGAACTAGTGGGACTCGAAGAGAAAGCTGATCGCAAGCCCAACGAACTCTCTGGCGGAGAGCAGCAACGCGTGGCTATTGCTCGTGCATACGTCTCACGCCCAATGATTTTGATCGCTGACGAACCAACTGGAAATCTCGACCCGAACACATCGGTCGGAATTATGAAACTTCTCGACAGAATCAATCGTGAAGGCACAACAGTTGTTATGGCGACCCACGATGCTGGAATCGTTGATCAGATGCGTAAGCGCGTTATCGAACTCGAAAGCGGACATGTGATCCGCGATCAGGTGCGCGGCGTCTATGGTTATACAGGTTGATCTGAATCAAGTCTCGGGATAACGAACATATAAATTTTCAGAAGCAATGAGAGAGAGCGAGTAAGAGATGAGAGCAGGATTTATTGCACAAGAGGTCCGCATCGGGCTTCGACGCAACTTCACGATGACTCTTGCCGTGATGACGACAGTCGCGATCTCACTCACTCTTCTTGGTATTGGAATTCTCGCTAACTCACAGGTGCGAGTGATGAAGGATTATTGGTACGACAAGATTGAAGTCTCAGTGTTTCTCTGTGGTTCGCTCTCTGAATCAGCATCATGTGCTACTGGTCCTGTTACGGATGCACAGCGGAGTTCAATCCAAGCTGATCTCCAAGCACTTCCAGTCGTGCAAACTGTTTTCTACGAATCACAAGCTCAGGCCTACCAGCACTTCCAAGAGCGTTTTAAGGGCTCTGCGATTGCTCAGAATGTAACTCCCGATCAACTTCCAGAATCTTTTCGTGTGAAGCTCAAGGATCCAACTCAGTTCCCGGTTGTCCAGAGCGCCTTCGCAGGTCGTCCTGGTATTGATACTGTCCAAGACCAGCGCACGATTCTCGATAAATTCTTCAAACTCCTAAACGTTCTTCGTAATGGCGCACTCCTGATCGGTATCGCAAGTGTTATCACTGCAATGCTCTTAATCAGCAACACCCTGAAGATTGCCGCCTTCAACCGTCGACGCGAAACTGGTGTGATGAAGCTTGTTGGTGCATCCTCATTCTCTATTCAGCTCCCATTCCTTCTTGAAGGAATCTTCTCCGCCTTCATCGGTTGGGGAATTTCTACCGGACTCCTCTCACTCTTCAAGTTGCTGATCGATTCTAAAGTCGCACCGCTTCTGAGCTTTACCCGCTTCTTCACATGGGGCGATGTCTGGGTCGGCAGTGCTGAACTCTTTGGCGTGGGTCTCTTTATCTCAGCGCTCGCATCGCTCATCACGCTCCGCAAGTATCTGAAGGTCTAGTCGGTAATTGAGGGTTTAATGGGCGAGGGCTTCAACCCCACAGACTCTCCACAGATTTAGCGAGTAAACTTCTCCTAGTGAATGAGTGCTGTTTGGCACGTATCAATGGGAATCGAGGTGAGTCGAAATGGTAAAAGAACTAGGTAAGAAGTTGATCGCGCAGAACAAATCGGCGCGCCACGATTACTTCATTGAAGATGTCTACGAAGCCGGCCTTGTGCTTACAGGAACTGAAGTGAAGTCACTTCGTGCTGGTCGCGCTTCACTCGTTGATGGCTTTGCAATGATCAATAATGGCGAACTCTGGTTAAGCGGTGTTCACATCCCTGAATACAATGAGGGATCATGGACCAACCACCAGCCACGACGTGATCGCAAGTTGTTGATGCATGCTCGAGAGATTAATAAGTTGGCTTCTGTGCTCAAGCAGGGAGGCCTCACTGTCGTACCTCTTTCGCTCTACTTTAAAGATGGCAAGGCGAAGGTTGAGATCGCTCTGGCAAAAGGTAAGAAGGCGCACGATAAGCGCAATGCGCTCATGGAGAAGCAAGCCAATCGTGAAGTCACGCGTGAGCTTTCACGCAGGACATCCGGCAAGGACTAACTCTCCTAGCACTGGGGGAGTTGGCTTTCATCTCTTATTTCTTTACACTTACCACAAGCGACGCACCATCTGATCGAAAGATCATCTCTTCACCTGTTCCGTATCTTTGCCTCTCGTTTTTCTAGGGGGATAGGCGGATCGGCGACAAGAAAGATAGTTCCGTCGCCTGAGTGAAAATAAATCATTCATAACAATTACATAGGGAATAAGTACGGCATTGAGAGTCAAGATCGCCTTCCATTCGGTTAGTCGATTGATGATCTCGATGTCTTTGCTTCTAATTCTCGTGATAAACCACGGGGGTGAACGGTCTCGACTTTAGTCGTTGGGATAAAGGAAGCGGGCCGAGGAAGTCCGGATGATCTCGTTAACCAATAACCGTGACAAAACTATAAGCGCCAGTACAACTGCCGCTGATCTAACTCTCGCTGCATAAGCGATAGTGATCCGTTAGCCCGTGCGCGCTCTCGTCACGGAACCTAGCGTCGCTAGAGAGCTTACCTACTCACAGTGTTAGGGATGTGAGCGGGGAAACCACTCCCTAAATGAGTTCGTTGACTACATGTGCGCGTGAGAGTCAGGGCTGAGAAGACGTTTAGCGCACTACGCCCGTAGAAGCTTTATGTCAGTGCTAGAGGACCCGGGTTCGATTCCCGGCACCTCCACGACGAGCGAGCGAATCGCGAAGCTCGCTTCGAAGATTCGCGAGCGAGGAGTGGAAGGTTGAACGCGTCAGCGTAAAACCTCCACGACATCTGCACTTAGGTGATTCGGTCCATTTCCACCTGTACAGCGAATTACTTGGAGTGGAAGGTTGAACGCGTCAGCGTAAAACCTCCACAATCCATCCATTCGACAATCAATCACATCGCCTCATCCATCTTTCTCGATGGCACGAAGTACCTCTTTCCAGATGGCGACTCCCATTCGCATGAGCCATCTGCAAAACTCTCCAACTTCCATCCACCATGTGTTTTCATTCGGTGATGTCGCCGGCATAGCATTCCCATGTTGACCTTTGAGGTCTCGCCACCATCTTCCCAAGCCTGCGCATGATCGATATCTGAAACTCGCGCCGGTTGTCTGCAATGTGGGAATCTACAAATTTGATCTCGCGAGGTCAGAAAATCTTTCAGAGCCTGCGGAGGTTCATAACTACTTCGACCCACATCGAGTAGTTCTCCGTTCACTGGATCGGTAATAAATTTTCGCCATTTCGCATCGGCTGCCAACTGGCGAGCAACACTCGCTGGGATGGGACCGTAACCTTTGAGGTTTCCAGGATTTTCAGCCAATCCTAAGAGAGTTGGCAGATCCATCGTGAGATTAAGAGTCACAGGACGACCGTGAGCAACTCCTTGATCAAGCGTTGAGTGCAAATAGTTATTTGCAAGCTGAGTGAGGGCATCGGCACGGAAGGCGTCAATCCGTTGTGCGATTGCGATCGCCTCGCGATCAATCAAAGCAGCCTTGCCCGCTACCTTAGCGCCACTTGTGAATCTCGCCATCTGGCGCTCGCGAAGATTCTTCTCTTCAATGGCATGTTCCTTATTGAGTCGAGCCAGCTTATCGATGGCAAGCATCACCATCTGAGCATCTGCTGCAGGGAGTAAAGCCACGATCTGAGCCATCCCATTTGCCTGCGGATAGCAATCAACACTTCGTCGCTCCTGGGCAACGGCAACTGCCTCTTCAAATTCAACAGGAGCTAACTTGGCAATTGCAGCCTTCATCTTTGAAACTACTTGAGTGGGGGTGTGAAATTCTGCATGTGTTAAGGCGATCCGTTCAACTTCAGCGATCTGATCAGGAGTTGCACCGGCACGAATAATCTCAGCACTCTCTTTTGCGATCGCATTTGCATGTCCAAGTGAGATTTCACCGGTGGCAAGAGCGGCGGAAGTTGCAGGGAGATGTTGAGTGATAACTCGCGCCACATCAATGCGTTGCTGGGCATTCGCACCCGAGAGGCGAAGGGCAAGAGCGACATCTTCACGTTCGGCATCATCGACAGTTGAGAAGAGTTCAGTTCCTTGAGTTGGCTCAGAACCGGCCACTGCGACGATGGCGCTCTGCATGAGAGCTTGTAACCAACCAGCCTGACGCTCGAGAGCAGCAAGGTAATCAATACGACCAGAAGTGCTGAGAGAGAAGGGATCAATATCAACGAGTTCTTGGAGGACCGTGATACCTGCAGCTTCGCA
>CAJBLC010000058.1 GCA_903953805.1 uncultured Actinomycetes bacterium
AATCCTATCTTTAAGTGTCAGTTGCCTTTTTCGGCAATCGAAGCGTTCAGGGCGATATCACTTCGGTAATGGCTGCCATGGAGTGTGATTCCGGAAATCACCCGATAGGCCTTATCGCGGGCTTCGGTGAGATCAGCTCCCCTTCCGGTCACTGTCAGGACTCGGCCACCAGAAGATTTGAGGACTGTGCCATCCATCGTGGTGCCCGCATGGAAGACATCAGATCCATCAACTGGGTTGATCCCCATAATCGGCTCACCAGTTTTTGGTGCGGCTGGATAACCCTCAGAGGCAAGGACAACTGTGACGGCTGATTCTTCGGACCAGATCAATGGCGGATGATCTTTGAGATCACGCGTCGCTGCCTTCAAGAGTAATTGTGCGAGTGGGGTCTTTAAACGTGGCAAGAGAACTTCGGTTTCCGGATCTCCGAATCGTGCATTGAACTCGATCACGCGCGTTCCCTTGGTGGTGAGTGCGAGTCCGGCGTAGAGCAATCCAACGAATGGAGTTCCGCGTGCCGCCATCTCAGCGATCGTCGGCTTTAAAACATTTTCCAAAGTATCTTCGATGATGTCATCTGGCGCCCATGGCAATGGTGAATATGCGCCCATGCCACCAGTGTTTGGTCCAAGATCGCCATCGTATGCACGTTTGAAATCTTGAGCAGGTTGCATAGCAAGAATATTTTTTCCGTCAGAGATTCCAAAGAGTGAAACTTCTGGACCATCAAGAAATTCTTCGATCACAACGCGCGGGCTCAGTAGCGCATGCTCAAGAGCGGCGGCGCGATCATCGGTAACGACTACACCTTTACCGGCAGCGAGGCCATCATGCTTCACAACATAAGGAGCGCCGAAGGCATCGAGTGCGTGCTCAATCTCTTCGCGGTTGGTGCAGGTGAAACTCTTTGCAGTTGGAACCCCGGCATCGCGCATTACCTGCTTTGCGAAATCCTTTGATCCCTCAATCGCCGACGCTGCTTGCGATGGACCGAATACTGGGAACCCTGCTTTGCGGAGATCGTCTGATAGTCCTTGCACCAATGGCTTCTCTGGACCAATAACAACGAGATCGATCTCGAGTGATTCAGCTAATGCGATAACTGCCGCATTGTCATCAGTATTTGTTGCATGGCATGTTGCAATCGCTGCGATACCCGGATTGCCCGGCGCAACATGGAGTTCTTCTAGTAAAGGATCTCGCTTCAGAGCTGCGGCGAGTGCATGTTCACGCCCGCCTGAGCCGATTAGGAGAACCTTCAAATGAGGGACCGAACTGAGATGGTCTGATCGCGACCTGGGCCAACACCGATCGCTGACATTGGAGCGCCTGAGATATCTTCCAGGAACTTCACATATGCACGGGCATTCTCTGGAAGATCTTCGAGTGTGCGCGCTGAAGAAATATCGCACATCCACCCTGGTAGATACTCATAAATTGGCTTTGCGTGATGGAAATCTGATTGTGATGCGGGAAGTTCCTCAACGCGAACGCCATCAACTTCGTAGGCAACACATACTGGGATCTTCTCCCAGGTGCTGAGGACATCGAGTTTTGTTAAGAAGAAGTCAGTGAGTCCATTGACCCGAACTGCATATCGAGCGATAGGAGCATCGAACCAACCACAACGACGGTTGCGACCAGTAGTAACACCGACTTCGCCACCGATGGAGCGGAGCTTTTCACCATCTTCATCGAAGAGTTCTGTTGGGAATGGACCAGAACCAACACGAGTTGTGTAAGCCTTCAAGATTCCAATTGAACGAGTGATTTTAGTAGGTCCGATTCCAGAACCAGTTGAAGCACCACCAGCTGTTGGATTAGAAGAGGTAACGAATGGATAAGTACCGTGATCGACGTCGAGCAGAGTTCCTTGGGAACCTTCGAGCAATACGACCTTGTTCGCCTTCAATGCTTGATCGAGTAGGAGCGCAGTGTCGGTGACATATGGGCGCAAGATCTCGGCATAACCGAGGTACTCCGCAAGGACATCTTTAACATCGATGCCCTTGCGGTTAAATACCTTGATCAAGACCTGGTTCTTATCGCGAAGTGCGCCAGAGATCTTCTGTTCGAGAATTGACGGATCGAAGAGATCTTGGACGCGAATTCCGATGCGGTTGATCTTGTCTGCATATGCAGGACCGATACCGCGACCAGTTGTTCCGATCTTGCTATTACCTAAGAAGCGTTCTGTGACCTTGTCGATGGTGCGGTGATACGGAGTAATGAGATGCGCATTGGTCGAAATCTTCAACTTCGAAGTATCGATACCGCGTTCATTAAGTCCCTTGATCTCTTCAAGTAATACTGAAGGATCGATCACAACACCGTTGCCGATTACTGGTACAACATTGGGGCTCAAGATTCCAGAAGGAAGTAAGTGGAGCGCATATTTTTGATCGCCAATAACAACGGTATGGCCCGCGTTATTTCCACCTTGGTAGCGAACGACGTAATCCACTTGATCGCCAAGGAGATCGGTCGCCTTACCTTTTCCTTCATCGCCCCATTGGGCGCCAACGAGTACTAGTGCCGGCATCTGATTACTTCGAGAGTGAAGTGCCGGTTGAGCGAAGGTCTTCGCAAGCAACGCCAACACGTGCAGCGATACCGGCTTCAGCAGCCTTACCCCATGCGCGTGGATCGTATGCCTTCTTATTACCGACTTCGCCATCAATCTTGAGTACGCCGTCGTAGTTCTTCATGATGTGATCAACGACTGGACGTGTGAATGCATACTGGGTGTCGGTATCGATATTCATCTTGATGACACCGTAATCGAGTGATTCGCGGATCTCTGAAAGAAGTGAACCAGAACCACCGTGGAAGACGAGATCCATTGGCTTTGCACCTGCTGGGAGACCGAGCTTTGCAGCTACTGCATCCTGGAGTGTGCGCAAGATCTTTGGCTGGAGGACGACGTTTCCTGGCTTGTAGACGCCGTGGACGTTTCCGAATGTTGCTGCGACCATATAACGAGCATCTGCATCGTTACCCAAGGTCTCGAGTGTGAGAAGCGCATCTTCAGGTGTTGAGTAGAGCTTTGCATCGTGCTTTGCCTCGATGCCATCTTCTTCGCCACCGACAACGCCGATTTCAATCTCAAGAATTGTGCGAGCAGCCTTTGACTTCTCAAGGAGCTCTTTAGCGACCTTCATATTCTCTGGCATATCGACCGCTGAACCATCCCACATATGTGAGTTGAAGAGTGGCTTCTGGCCGGCCTTGACGCGATCTGCACCGATTGCAAGAAGTGGACGCATGAAACCGTCGAGCTTCTCTGCTGGGCAGTGGTCAGTGTGGATACCAATATTTACTTTGTAATTCTTGGCAACGATGTGTGCGTACTCAGCGAGCGCAACTGCACCGTCGACCATGTTCTTTACGGTTGAACCTGAGAGGTACTCCGCGCCGCCCCATGAGATCTGGATAATGCCATCTGACTCTGCCTCTGCGAATCCACGGATTGCACCGATCAAAGTCTGTGATGATGAGACGTTGATAGCCGGGTATGCGAAAGATCCTGCCTTCGCGCGATCCAACATTTCGGCATAAATTTCGGGGGTTGCAATTGGCATTTCAGATCTCCTTGATCCTGAGTCTCCGGTGTGAGAAATTCGCGTAAGTAACTAGCGAGGCACATCATTGGGCTCGGATGCTTACGGCTAATCCCACCATATTTCGGGGCGGATTGGAATTTAAGGGGCGCCTTTACGCTCAGGCGCCCCCTCGATCTCGGCTCTAGAAACCCATTCTGGTCAAGAGGCGATCAAGCCCCAAGAGTCCAAAATTGGAGTGCAACAGGGTCTGGCTCGCCTTGGCCACGAGTTTGATACCCGAGCTCAATAGGTGCAGGTGTGAGACCGCTGTTATTAAACGCATCCACCACATCTCTCTTATCTCCTCTCACTAGTTGGGAATGATCGGGAAGGTACAAGCCAGAGATCGGAAAATTGGTGGCAAAAAGTCATAGTGTGGATAACTATCGGCTGGTAATCTCGAAAGATGAGTAGCGAAGAGATTTCAAATCTCGGTAATGAGAACCGAACATTTACGCCATCTGCAGCATTTACTGCTGCGGCCATTGCCACTCCAGATCTTTATACCGAAGCCGACGCTGATTACGAAGCGTTCTGGGCGAAGCGCGCAGATGCGCTGCACTGGGAGAGGAAATGGGATCGCGTACTCGAGTGGAACTTGCCATTTGCAAAATGGTTTACAGGTGGCACGCTCAACGCTTCCTATAACTGTATCGATCGCCATGTAAATGAAGGTCGCGGAGATCGCGTCGCATTTCACTTTGAAGGCGAACCTGGTG
>CAJBLC010000059.1 GCA_903953805.1 uncultured Actinomycetes bacterium
CGAAATCACCGAAAAAGTCAGCCCTCCGCCATAAGATCGGCACATGGAAAATCAGGCGCTACATAGTGAGGAAGCTGCATCTGCGCAGGCCCTCACCGAACTCGAAGTTCGTATCTTGGATTTCGAACGCCAGTGGTGGCGCTATGCCGGTGCGAAGGAATCCGCGATCAAGGAGCTCTTTGACCTGACCCCGCCTTCGTATTATCAACTCCTCAACAATCTCATCGATCGAGATGATGCGCTCCTCGCACAGCCAATGCTGGTCAAGCGCCTGCGCCGACTCCGTGAAGCGCGCACAACCCAGCGCACCGCTGGCTTCTCTCTCTAATTTCTTTATACTTTAAGGGTCATGGAAACCGGCAGTAGTAGCCAACTCTCGCTCGATATCGGGCTCGTCCTGGTCTTTATCCTTCTCGCTGGAATCTTCGTAGCTGCTGAGATTGCACTTATCTCGCTCCGTGAATCTCAAATTCGCCAACTCGAATCGACCGGTAAGCGCGGTGCTCGAGTCGCAGACCTTGCCAAGAACCCGAACCGTTTTCTCGCCGCCGCTCAAGTTGGTGTCACCTTCTGCGGCTTCCTCTCTGCTGCCCTTGGCGCCGATCGCATTGGAACTGATTTCGTTATTCCGCAATTGGAGAAATGGGGAGTAAGCCATGGCCTTGCTACCTTAATCTCACTCGTTGGCCTTACAACGATCATCGCGTACATCTCGCTCGTCTTTGGCGAGCTCGTCCCGAAGCGATTGGCGCTTTATCGGACCGAGCAGATTGCGCTCGCTGCCGCTCCCATTATTGATCGCATTGCTCGCATCTTTGCGCCAACTATCTGGTTGTTATCAAAATCAACGGATACCATCGTCAAACTCTTTGGTATTAAACCTGAAGAAGTGCGCGGTCAGATCTCGGAATCTGAGCTTGTTGATTTAGTTACTGGCCATAATGCGCTCACTATTGAGGAGCGCGATATTTTAGAAGATGTCTTTAACGCGGGTGATCTCTCACTCCACGAGATTATGGTCCCTCGTATCGAAGTTGATTTTCTCGATGTTGCTCTCACTATTGCAGAAGCGAAGAAATTTGCGATTGAGACAGCGCATTCTCGCTATCCAGTAACTCGCGGATCTAGTGATGAAGTGATCGGCTTCTTACATATTCGAGATCTCCTCAAATTAGGGGAGAGCGATTCCACAAAGAGCATTCTCGAATATATGCGTCCGATTGTTTATCTGCCAGGAACAAAGGGTGTGCTACCTGCTCTCACTGAGATGCGTAGCAAGCGGTCGCATATCGCAGTTGTCTTAGATGAGTACGGTGGCACAGATGGCATCGTCACTCTCGAAGATCTCGTTGAATGTTTCGTCGGTGATATCCACGATGAATATGACGCGGTAATTGGTGAGGTCACTGCGCAATCCAAGGTCGGTGACTTTGAGGTCGATGCCTTGATCTCACTCGAAGATCTCTACGAACAGACCGAGATCGCTCTGCCAGAAGGCCCTTATGAGACTGCGGGTGGCTTCGTAATGCACTCATTAGGCCGCATTCCCGAGCCTCATGATCTCGTGGAAATCCCTGGAATTAAGGTGACCGTACTGACCGTCGAAGGTAAGCGCGCCGGTCAATTACTGATCTCGCGGAGTGAATGGAAAGATACCTCCCATGAGTAAGGCACGAGCTCTCTCCGGCATCCAGCCAACCAGTGGCTCTTTTCACCTTGGAAATTATTTGGGTGCAGTTCGCCAGTGGGTAGAACTTCAAGATTCTCACGATACCTACTACTGCGTTGTTGACCTTCACTCACTGACATCTGGTGTCGATCCAGTAAAACTCCGCGAATCGACTCTTGCATCAGTAGCACAGTTGATTGCACTTGGAATTGATCCAGAGAAGTCAACGCTCTTTATTCAATCTCATGTTCATGCCCATAACCAACTGGGTTGGGTCATGGAATGCCTCACTGGCTTTGGCGAAGCATCTCGTATGACCCAGTTCAAAGATAAGTCAGCGAAGAGTGGCAGCGACCGTACCGTTGTCGGACTCTTTACCTATCCTATGTTGATGGCTGCGGATATCTTGCTCTACCAACCACAATATGTTCCGGTCGGTGAAGATCAACGTCAACATATTGAACTCGCTCGCGACCTGGCGATTCGTTTTAACTCTTCCTACAAAGATATCTTTAAAGTTCCAGAGGGCTATATTCTCAAAGCTGGCGCAAAGATCTATGACCTCCAAGATCCAACATCAAAGATGTCTAAATCGGCAGAGTCAGCATCAGGATTGATTGAACTCCTTGATTCATCAACAGCAAATACCAAGAAGATTAAGAGCGCCACAACCGATGCTGGTCGCGAAGTGAAATTTGATAGCGCAAATAAGCCAGGTATCTCAAACCTGCTCACTATCCATTCCGCGCTCTCGGGTAGATCGATCGCAGAACTTGAAGTTGAGTTTGATGGCAAAGGCTATGGTGACTTTAAAGGCGCCGTTGCAGAAGTTGTTACTTCACACCTCGATCCGATTCGCGAACGCACCAATGAACTTCTTCAAGATAAGGGTGAACTCACTCGCTTGCTCAAGATTGGGGCGGAGAAGGCAGCCGCTGTCGCTGACGAGACTGTGCGCCTTGCCTACGATGCCTTGGGGTTGATTCCACGTGGCTAGCCGTCGTTGGCTTATCCCGATAACCGCTTCCATCGCTCTCCTCTCTGCCTCTGTCTCACCAGTCCAAGCCGCACCATCGGTAAAGATCGCAATTGCCTACGATGTGGGTGGCCGTGGCGATCGATCAGAGAATGATGCAGTAGCTATGGGCGTGGATTTGGCGAAGAAGAATCTCAAACTCACCGCACTCGATATTCGCGAGATGGTGACTGATGGCAGCGAGAAGGATCGAAGTCGACGTCTACGTTTTCTCGCTAATGCCGGCTATTCAACGATTATCGCGGTCGGTAGCGGCTATGAAAAAGCGGTAAGCACCGTGAGCTTGGAATTTCCAGATCTCAACTTTGCCATCATTGATAATGGCAATATCTCAAATCTCAATGTGGAATCACTTATCTTCGATACACAACAAGGTGCTTACCTTGCTGGTGTGTTAGCTGCCATTGCGAGCAAAAGCAACAAAATTGGATTCTTAGGCGATGTCACCTTTGTCACCTCACCAGCTCAAGCGGCAGCATTTACACAAGGCGCGAAGTCGATCAAACCAAAGATCTCAGTTGTGGTGAATATTCCAGTCACCAACTCACCAGCAATTGGAATTGCCACCATGCACAGCGCTGGCGTTGATGTGCTCTACTCAAATTGGATTACGAACTCATCACTCTTAGATTCAGTGATCGCACTCAATACTAAGAAAGAGCCATTGAAACTTATCGGTGTGCTTCCTGATCAATATTGGCTTCAATCATCTCGTTCCAAAGGCATTCTGATCGGTGCATTTACCAAGCATCTCGAATCCGCGGCTTACGATGCGATTTGGTATGCGACCAAAGGCCAAACACTCGGTGATGTGCTCTCAACCAATCCAAATATTTATGGAAAGCTCTACTCCGTCAATGAAGCTGGAATTGGAATGGCGCTGACCGGTGACGGTCAGGCTTACTCCGCTCTCATTAAATCAGTCAGTTCACTTCTCAAAGCAGGCAAAGTTAAAATCGCTTCCTTCTGAGGCGCACAGAGTTCGATATAACACTTCATCTTCGCCTCAGTTCCACTAGGGCGAATAATCACGCGTAAATTCGGACCAAACCAGTAGCGCAGACCATTTGTTGGGGGTAGGCCATCGGTTGGGCGTTCAAGATCATCTGCTTGCGTGAGGGCGAAGCCACCGATCGATTGAGGTGGATTCTTTCGCAGACGAGCAAGCAAGGTATCAACCTGAGCGATGCTATTGACGCGAATTGAGATCTGTTCGGTCGCATGGAAGCCATAGGTCGACCAGATCTCATCGAGGTAATCAGCCATCGTGCGGCCTTCAGCCTTTAATTCACCGGCACATTGAGCGATCATCAGCGCTGCAGAGATGCCATCTTTATCGTTCACGCTAAGGGCATCGACTGCATAGCCGAGCGCTTCTTCGTAGCCATAGCGAAGGTTTGGAATCTTTGCCAACCATTTAAATCCAGTAAGTGTCTCGTGGAATTCGATGCCGTGTTTATCGGCAATCTTCTTCAAGATAGAAGATGAGACGATGGAGTTTCCAAATGCCTTGCCGATTGTTGAATCCTTCATGGTCGTTGCGATGTAGTGGCCCAAGATTGCCCCTACTTCATCACCGCGGAGCATTCGCCAACCAGTGGCAGGATCATTGATTGCTGCGGCACAGCGATCAGCATCCGGATCATTAGCGATGACGATATCGGCATCAATCTTTCGCGCTAATGCGAGTGAGAGGTCAATGGCACCTGGTTCTTCTGGATTAGGAAATGCAACGGTTGGAAAGGCTGGATCAGGCAACTTCTGTTCTTCGACAAAGTGAATCTCTGAGAAACCAGCTGCTTTAAAGACTGCCTCAATACTTTCACTACCAACACCATGCATCGCGGAGTAGACGACCTTGAGCGGATTCTTGGAACGAGCAAGCGCTGCAGTTGCTGCTACATATTTGTTGAAGACATCATCGTTCAGAACGGTCCAGCCCCCCTGCTTCGGTGCCAGGTGATTGATCTTTGCGATCTCAGCAGCGATTTGAATATCTGCAGGTGGCACAATCTGCGAACCTGCATAACGAACGCCATCTACGACGCCACCGAGATAGACCTTGTAGCCATTATCTTGCGGTGGGTTGTGACTGGCAGTGACCATGATTCCAACGTCAGCGCCGAGCGCAGTTGTGGCATATGCCAAGACCGGGGTGGCCATAGGGCGGGGAAGAACGAAGACTTCCATGCCAGCGCCAGCGAATACTTCTGCACTCTCTTGAGTGAAATCTTCTGAGCCATATCGCGCATCGCGCCCGATGACGACCCTTGTGAGTCCACGAGCCTTCATATAGGCGGCGATTCCCGCTGCCGCGCGATGTACAACTGCACGATTCATGCAGGATGGGCCAGGGCCAATCGGTCCTCGGAGTCCGGCTGTTCCAAATTGCAAGAAGCCATTGAAGCACCGGCGTAGATCAATCTCATTTCCGTCATCGAGCCACTTCTGAAGCAGAGCGGCATCAGTGGCCGATGGATCAAGTGCAATCCACTGCGCAACTTCGGCGACGAGAGATTGATCGAGACTCATAGTTGAGGAAGTACCTTTCCAAGGAGTTCGCCCATACGTCCGGCAGCGGCCTTACCGGCTGCCATCACTTCTTCATGACTTAACTTTTCGCCAGTGACACCAGCTGCTGCATTCGTAACGAGGGAGATACCGAGTACTTCAGCACCGAGCGCGTGCGCAGCAATTGCTTCTGGAACAGTGGACATGCCAACGAGATCAGCACCGAGTGTGCGGAGCATATTAATTTCTGCAGGTGTCTCATATGCCGGGCCACGCCAATGCACATAGACACCTTCGGCGAGTGAACTATCAGCACTCTTCACTATCTCGCGGATGCGCTTGCTATAAAGATCGGTGAGGTCAACAAAGTTTGCACCAATAAGTGGGCTAACACCGGTCATAGAGATATGGTCTCGAATGATGACAGGTTGACCAACGGAGTAATCGCGATTGATTCCACCGCAGGCATTTGTGAGAACAATGACTTTGCAACCGGCTTTTACAGCGGTGCGTACGCCATGAACGACTGGCTCAATACCTTTACCCTCATAGAGATGGGTGCGACCGAGAAAGACGAGCGCATGAATCGTTCCATTCGGACCTTGGAGGTCATAGGAGCGAATAACTCCGCCATGGCCCGCAACAGTTGGTGCCAAGAAGCCAGGGAGATCTACTGCTGGGAACTCATGGGTTGGGGTGCCAAGTGCATCAGCAGCCGAGATCCAGCCAGAGCCCATAACGAGCGCTACATGATGTGAGGCTTTGCCAGTTAGTTCAGCAAGCTTGTGCGCTGCAGATTCAGCGGTACCGATCGGGTCTTGATAGAGGTCGCTCATACGAGCAATTTAGTCGGCATCCTCGATAAGACACAATGTTGCACCGCTGGCAACCGTTTCGCCAACGCTCACATTGAGCTTCTCAATGACGCCGTCGCGATGGGCGAGGAGTGGTTGCTCCATCTTCATCGCCTCTAGGACCACGATCAAATCACCGGTCTTTACGACTTCACCGTTGGCTTTGAGAATCTTGACGACAGTTCCCTGCATAGGGGAGTTGAGGGTATTGCCAGAGTTGCCACTTAAGACATTCGACTTGATCTTGTGGCGGCGATGTTGCTCTTCTTCAGAGTGAACAACGACCTCAAAGCGCTTGCCATTTACCTCAGTAACGATCTTCTGAGAGATGACCTTTGTGGTTGCCACGCCAGCCTTGTAAGAGAATGCTGGAATCTGATTATCAAATTCATTCTCGATATAACTGGTGTAGACCTTGAAATCTTCAACATAGTTGGGATCTTCGAGAATCGCGCGATGGAATGGAAGCGCGGTTGCGAGTCCACCAATCTGGAATTCAGCGAGTGCGCGCTTCGCGCGAGCAATTGCTTCTTCACGTGTTGCTGCAGTGACAATTAACTTTGCAAGGAGTGAGTCGAAGTGCGAACCGATCGTATGGCCATAGTCGA
The DNA here is from genome assembly GCA_903953805.1 of uncultured Actinomycetes bacterium. Classification (GTDB taxonomy): domain Bacteria; phylum Actinomycetota; class Actinomycetes; order Nanopelagicales; family Nanopelagicaceae; genus PALSA-747. The sequence goes on from CAJBLC010000059.1 coordinate 6,679, forward strand.
AACCAGCATCGATACGAACACCTGGACCAGATGGAACTTCCCAGTTGGTGATTGTTCCAAGTGATGGCAAGAAGCCATTTCCTGGATCTTCACCGTTAATACGGAATTCAATGGAGTGGCCGCGGACAACAGGATCGACGGGATTGATCGCCTCACCAGATGCGATGCGGAATTGTTCACGGACCAGGTCGAGCCCGGTCACTTCTTCAGAGACTGGGTGTTCTACCTGCAGGCGAGTGTTGACTTCAAGGAATGAGATCGTGCCATCGATGCCGATGAGGAACTCGCAGGTACCGGCGCCGACGTAGCCCGCCTTCTTCATGATCGCTTTACTTGATGCGTAGAGCTGCTCTTGTTGGGCAGGAGTCAGGAATGGTGCAGGGGCTTCTTCTACAAGTTTCTGATGGCGACGTTGCAATGAGCAGTCGCGGGTTGAGACAACCACCGCATTGCCGTGGCTATCGACTAATACCTGTGTCTCCACGTGGCGAGGCTTATCGAGATAGCGCTCAACGAAACATTCACCGCGACCAAAGCCGGTGATTGCCTCACGCACGGCAGAGGCGAAGAGCTCAGGAATCTCTTCAATCGTGCGAGCAACCTTTAGACCACGGCCACCACCACCATGGGCAGCCTTAATCGCAACTGGTAGACCATGTTCTTTTGCAAAATCAATAATCTCTTGTGGGTCATCGACTGGGTCGATAGTTCCCGCAACGAGTGGTGCACCAACCTCTGCAGCAATCTTTCGGGCTGAGACTTTATCTCCCAAGAGGCGAATCGCATCTGGTGATGGCCCAATCCAGATCAGACCGGCATCGATCACTTTTTGCGCGAAGTCAGCATTCTCCGAGAGGAAGCCGTAGCCAGGGTGCACTGCATCTGCTCCAGCAGTCTTCGCGATCGCAATAATCTTTGATTGGTCGAGATAACTCTCGGCAGCGGATAAGCCATTAAGCGCAAATGCTTCATCGGCGATGGCAACATGGAGCGCGTTGCGATCTTCATCGGAGTAAATGGTGATCGATTTAATTCCATGGTCGCGGCAGGCACGAGCAACACGAACTGCGATCTCGCCGCGATTGGCGATCAGTACCGCTGTGATCTTCTTGCTCATAGTAAATCGCCCCATTCCAAGCCAAGGTTAATCAACATCTTACGAAGGGTAGGAAGTGAGAGTCCAATGATTCCGCTGGGATCGCCATCTATATGTGCAATAAATGGCGCTGAGAGACCATCGAGCGTGAAGCCACCAGCAACGTTGAGCGGTTCGCCAGTTGCGACATACTCTTCAATTTCGCGGTCGGTCATATCGACGAAGGTCACCTTCGATGTTGACATATCCGAGACTTCGATTTCTTGCGCAGTATCGATAATGGAATGACCGGTGTGAAGGTAACCGCTCTTACCGCGCATAGATTTTGCGCGAGCGATCGCAGCTTCTGCAGTCAACGGCTTTCCCAAGTTCTGGCCTTCGAATTCAAAGGTGGAGTCGCAGCCAATAACAAGAGCATTATCGCCAACCGGATGTGAGTTTCGAACGGTGTGGGCCTTCATGATCGCTAGAGCGATCACCATCTCAGATGGCTTCAGTGCCAAGAGATCAGGATCTTCTTCATTCACACCGCTCACGAGGATCTCTGGGCTAATGCCCACAGATTCCAATAGACGTTTACGCGATGGTGATGCTGAAGCGAGAATGATGCGACGAGTACTCATGAGGGCGTTGTGCCCCATTTGCGTGGTAATGAGTTCTTAATCTTTAAGCGCGCCCACGAGGTGCGGTACTTCTTCTCGGGATTCTCTTGCTTCTGAATCTCACGAATAGCGCGAGAGATCGCCACATACTCTTCACGAGTTGGGTCACCAGTAACAATTGTGAGGCGCTTGCCTTGCAACATTAGAGCGGAATATTTCCGTGTTTACGAGTTGGCAGATCGACTCGCTTATTCCGAAGTGCACGAAGTGCCAAGGTGATCTCACGTCGAGTCTGATGAGGCTCAATGACGGCATCAATCAGACCTTTGCTCGCTGCAATATCTGGATTGAGGAGTTCATCCTCATACTTTTTAATCAGATCTGCTGCAACTGATGGATCAGCAGCGATCTCACGGCGGTGAAGGACGTTTACGGCTCCTTGTGCACCCATCACTGCAATCTGAGCGGTAGGCCAAGCGAGGTTGATATCTGCACCGAGCTGCTTTGAGCCCATCACGATATATGCGCCGCCGTAAGCCTTGCGAGTAATAACGGTAATAAGAGGTACAGATGCTTCACCGTATGCATAGATCAACTTTGCACCGCGGCGGATAATTCCATCCCATTCTTGTTCGGTACCAGGCAAGAAACCAGGGACATCGACCAAGGTAATAACGGGGATTCCAAAGGCATCGCAGAGGCGAACGAAGCGTGCCGCTTTTTCAGATGCATCGATATCGAGCGTGCCAGCAAATTGTGAAGGCTGGTTAGCGATGATGCCGACCGAGCGACCTTCGATACGACCAAAGCCGACGAGAATATTGGGAGCGAAGAGCGCGTGTACTTCGAGGAAGTCGGCTTCATCGAGAAGCGCCTCAACCAGGATGCGCATGTCATATGGCTTATTCGCATTATCTGGAACGAGCGAATCGAGCGCCCGATCTGATGGGGAGAAGTCCATCGATTCTGTCGCTTGGAACACTGGTGCGTCGTCGAGATTATTTGATGGCAGGAATGAGAGAAGTGCCTTCACATAATCGAGCGCATCATCTTCATTCTCGGCGAGGTAATGGGAGTTACCGGTCTTTGATGAGTGGGTGAGTCCGCCACCGAGCTCTTCCATCGCTACTTCTTCACCTGTGACGGCCTTGATGACATCTGGGCCGGTGATGAACATATTCGATGTCTTATTCACCATGATGACAAAGTCAGTTAAAGCAGGGGAGTAGACCGCGCCACCAGCAGATGGCCCCATGATGACGGAGATCTGAGGGATAACACCAGAAGATTTCACATTGCGTTTAAAGATCTCGCCATATTGGCTCAGTGCAACGACACCTTCTTGAATACGAGCGCCGCCAGAGTCGTTGAGTCCAACAAGTGGAACACCACTCTTGAGAGCGAAATCCATGACCTTTACGATCTTCTTGCCGGTCATCTCGCCGAGGCTGCCACCTTTAACAAGGAAGTCCTGAGAGTAGAGAGCGATCGTGCGACCATCAACGGTTGCATAACCGGTGATCACACCATCTTCGATCTGCGCATCAAATTCAACGAATGATCCATCATCTACAAGTTGATCGATACGTTCGCGTGCAGTCTTCTTGCCTTCTGCATGGCGTTTTGCAATTCTCTCGTCAGTCACGGGTATAGGTTACTACGGTGGAGCTTGATCAAACGAGTATCAATGTCGCACTCAAGGGTGGCTACTGGTCGGTACATGCTGTCGAGCAAATTGATTCAACACAAAGTGCGCTGAAAAGTTCATCACCAAAACATGGCGATGTGATCGTCGCCGAATATCAAAGCGCTGGCCGTGGACGACTTGACCGTACATTTGAAGCGCAACCTGGAAGCGCACTCCTCTTCTCTGCATACATCGAGCCACGTCGACATCGTGACGAGTGGGGATTTATTCCATTGCTCGTTGGTCTATCAGTCGCAGAAGTTTTGGGAATTGAGTTCTATACCAAGTGGCCTAATGACATCTTGAGTGATGGTGGAAAAGTTGGCGGTATTCTCTGTGAAGTACACGGCGATGGCATTGTTATCGGAATCGGTCTCAATGTTTCGATGACAGAACAAGAACTTCCAGTGCCGACTGCTTCATCCATTCTTCTTACTGTAGGACGTGCACCCGATCGCAACGAACTCTTGACAGCGATCTTGAAAGAGATCGCTTTTAATCTTGCTGAATGGGAGAGCGGTGAGGACCTCATCGATGATTACCTCGACTCGAGTGCAACGATGGGTAAACGCGTCTCGGTTCAACTCCCAGATGGTCGCAAGATTGAGGGGGTAGCAGCCGGAATATCGAATAATGGCGAGTTACTGCTCGATTCAGGGGAAGTTATCAGCGTCGGCGACATCATCCACCTCTCCTTAAGTTAGATAAACTTCACCAGTGAGCTTCCCTAAAGTTGGTGTCATCGGAGCTGGTCAGCTAGCGCGCATGATGGTCGCACCAGCAACTGAGTTGGGAATCAATCTCTCTGTCTTTGCCGCGATTCCAGATGATTCAGCTGCTCAAGTATGCGACTTTGTTGTTGGCGACTATAAGGATTCAGCTGAAGTGCTCGCCTTTGCTAAAGGCTGCGATGTCGTGACCTTTGAACATGAGCAAGTTCCACAATCAGTCATTAAGCATCTAGAGGCAAATGGCGTACGCGTTTATCCGCGTGCCGACGCTTTCATCTACTCGCAAGATAAATTAGCAATGCGCGAAAAAATGGATGAACTCGAACTTCCTAATCCACGCTTTCAGAAATATGTTGGTGGAGCGCCGATCATCGATTTCCCATTAATTGCGAAGGCGCCCACCGGTGGTTATGACGGACGTGGCGTCTGGGTCGTGAATAACCAAGAAGAATTAGATGCGCTGCCAACGCCGTTGCTCCTCGAAGAGAAGTTAGATTTCACACGAGAAATTGCAATCATGGTCGCGCGATCACCTCACGGACAAGCTGCTACCTGGTCTCCAACATGGACGGTGCAGCGAGATGGTATCTGCACAACAACTGTTACACCGGTGCCAGATATGTCAGATGAGCTTGCGATATCGGCCAGCAGCATCGCGCTCACAATCGCTCAGGGAATCAATCTCGTGGGTGTTATGGCGGTAGAACTCTTCCAGGTTGGAGATCACTTCGTTATCAATGAACTTGCGATGCGCCCGCATAACTCCGGCCATTGGACGATCGAAGGTTCAACGACATCTCAATTTGAACAGCATCTGCGCGCGGTGCTTGATCTTCCACTCGGTGATACCTCCCGAACAAGTGATTGGGCGGTGATGGGCAATATCTTGGGTGGCGAGAAGAGCGATATGTATCGCCCCTATCTCCATCTAATGGCGCGTACACCAGCCTTGAAATTCCACCATTATCGAAAGGTAGTGAAGCCAGGCCGAAAGATTGGCCATGTGACGTTACTTGGAGATGGCGATCATCTCGTAGAATTAATGCAGGAAGTCGACCATGCAATTGATTATCTGAGCGGAGCGATTGATGAGTAAGCCAGTAGCGATTGTGATGGGATCTGACTCAGATTGGCCGATCATGCAAGAGGCTGCTGCCATTCTTGATGAGTGTGGCATTGAATATGAAGCAAATGTCGTCAGCGCACATCGCACGCCAGATGAGATGCTCGCTTTTGCGCACGGTGCAGTGAGCTCTGGTTTTAAAGTCATCATCGCCGGTGCAGGCGGCGCAGCTCACCTGCCAGGAATGATCGCCGCGGCAACAACGCTTCCAGTTATTGGCGTACCAGTTCCACTCAAATATCTCGATGGCATGGATTCATTACTTTCAATTGTTCAGATGCCCGCTGGTATTCCAGTCGCAACTGTCGGTGTTGGCAATGCGAAGAATGCTGGACTACTTGCTGCACGTATCTTAGGAACGTCAGATGCAGGTATCGCAGTAAAGGTAGCTGGCTTGATGGAGAAGGCCCGGGTTGAGTCACTGCAAAAGGGTCAAACCCTAAACGCGAAGCGGAACCAGAAGACCGGCTTTTAATTAACGATTGGTATCTGCGCGGCCAAGTGCACGCACATGCCAACCAGCCTTCTGCCACTCACTTCGATCGAGCATATTGCGACCATCGATCAAGATCGGATTCTTCACGAGCTTGCGCATCGCTGATGGATCTAATTCGCGATAGATCTTCCACTCCGTTAAGTGAAGAACGATCTCAGCGTCGCGCAGGCACTCTTCAATATCTTCAGTGAAGGTAAGTGCTGGGAATCTCTTTGCTGCGGGATGTGTTGCCTTTGGATCATGCACGACAACGTTCGCGCCAGCTGCGTGAATCTGAACTGCGATATCAAGCGCTGGGGAGTCGCGCACATCATCACTATCTGGTTTGAATGCTGCGCCTAATACTGCGACCTTTTTACCAACGAGATCTTCTGATAAATCTTTACGAACGAGATCGATCATGCGCTGCCGTGCGCGCATATTGATGGAATCAATCTCCCGCAAAAACTCAAGTGCTTGGCGTGCGCCGAGCTCTTCTGAGCGTGCCATAAATGCTCGAATATCTTTTGGTAGGCATCCGCCACCGAAGCCGATACCTGCCTGCAAGAAGCGGCTTCCGATACGTGGGTCATAGCCAATCGCCTTCGCAAGAACGGTGACATCGCCACCTGCTGCTTCACAGATCTCGGCCATCGCATTAATAAAGGAGATCTTTGTTGCGAGGAAGGAGTTTGCTGCAACCTTTACCAGCTCTGAGGTTGGAAGATCTGCTCTAACCCATGGCGTGCCATTTTCGAGATTCTTGGCGTAGACCTCTTTGAGAATCGCTTCAGCGCGATCATTGGTCACACCAACTACCAGGCGATTCGGATTGAGTGTGTCATCGACTGCAAAGCCTTCACGTAAGAACTCTGGATTCCAGGCGAGATCGGCATCCGGATTAATTTCAAGGAGTCGATTGCGCAGTCTCGTTGCAGTTCCAACAGGAACGGTCGACTTACCAACGACGAGTGAGCCAGCTTTAATTAGAGGTGCAATTGATTCCAGCGCGCCATTCACATAGGTCATATCGGCTGCGAGACCATCTTTTACCTGAGGCGTACCCACGCAGATGAAGTGCACATCTGCGTCCTTCACAGCATCAAATGAATCACTAAAGGTGAGGCGTCCTGATGCAATCTCTTGGGCGAGGAGCTCTTCTAACTCTGGCTCGTAGAAAGGGACCTTCCCTTGCTGCAGGGCAGCGACCTTCGAGGAATCGGTATCAATGCCAACAACCTCAAAGCCGAGCGAAGAGATGCAGGCAGCATGAGTTGCACCGAGGTAACCGGTGCCAATCACAGAGATTTTCAGTGCCATTACAGAGATAGTAGTGCCCCGAAACGGTACGGTGGGTATCTATGCAGCCGGGTGTCAGCGTCGTCTTACCGATCCTCAATGAGGAACGGTTTCTCGCTGACGCAATTTCGGCAATTCTTGCGCAGGAGTATGCCGGCGAGCTCGAGGTAATCCTTGCTCTAGGTCCATCAAAGGATCGGACCAATGAGATTGCCGCCGGATTGCGCGAAAAAGATTCACGCATTGTTCTTGTAGAAAATCCGACCGGTCGTACCGCCGCTGGCCTTAATGCCGCGATTGCTGCTGCGAAGTTCGAGATCATCTGTCGCATCGATGGCCATGCTGAAATATCTAAGAGTTACATCTCCGATGCCGTTGAGATCATGCAGAGCAGCGATGCAGTCAATGTCGGTGGAATTATGGCTGCCGTTGGCAAGACTCAATTTGAAGATACCGTTGCACGTGCGATGCGTTCACCGATTGGTGTTGGTGGCGCCCGCTTTCATATCGGTGGCACGGCAGGACCAGCAGATACCGTCTATCTCGGTGTCTTCCAAAAATCTGCACTCATCGCTGCTGGGGGATATGACGAACGATTTATTCGCGCCCAAGATTGGGAGTTGAACTTTCGATTACGTGAAGCGGGCGGAACGATCTGGTTCGATCCTCGCCTTGCCGTTATTTATCGTCCAAGGCCTAATCTCAAGGCGCTTGCGAAACAATATTTCGAATATGGCCGTTGGCGGCGTGCCGTAACTCGCCACCATAAGGGGACTGTTAACTACCGATACTTAGCGCCACCTGTTGCGACAGTCACGATTGCACTCTCACTCCTCTTAGGGATTTTGCTCCACCCACTTTTCCTTATCCCTGCACTTGGATATGCATCAGCGATCCTCATTGCCTCATTACTTATTGGCAAGAGTTGGTCAGAACGGATTGCCCTTCCAGCTGTACTCACGACGATGCATCTCTCGTGGGGAATTGGCTTCCTGACATCTCCAGCACATTTGGTGAAGTAAAAATGAAGAAGTTCATCGCGCTACTTACTGCACTTCTACTTCTTGCAATAACACCCGCATGGGCAGCACCAGTACCGGCTCGATTCATTATTACCGGCTCAGGGTTTGGTCATGGAGTTGGGTTGAGTCAGATTGGTGCTAAGGGTCTAGCGCTAGAAGGTAAGAGCGCGAGCGATATCTTGGGTTATTACTTCCCAGGAACAACAATTGATACAACGCCTATTACGCAAGATATCCGTGTCAATATTGCCCATCAATCCACGTATCAGGCAATCACCGGAATGAATATCCAACTCTTCAAAGGCGATCTCACAACGATTCCGACGCCTATTCCTGCAGGAGCGACTCTAAAATTTGCTGTCGTTGGAAAGGTCATCTCGCCAACGATCACAATCAAAGGCGCTCCAACACAGATCCTTGCTCCAAGCTCACTCTTCACAGTGAAGTGGGATGGCATCGTTAAAGTCGCAGGCATCTTACTCAAGTATGGATCGGTCGCGTTAAAAGTTGTCGCTGGCAAGATGGAAGTCACTGCGACCATGAAACTCGATACCGAGTACATCTATGGAATTAGTGAGATGAGCTCTGCCTGGCCAACTGCAGCGATCCAGAGCCAAGCGATTGCTTCACGTACATATGGACTCTCGCGCATAAACTCCATTCGCAAAGAGTGCGATTGCAATGTCTACAACACCATCTACGATCAAAATTATGTGGGGTATTCCAAAGAGTCTGAGCCAACCATTGGCGCGCTCTGGAAAGCAGCGGTTGATGCCACAACGGGAATGAGCATTGCGTATAACGGTGCCCCCATTAACGTCTACTTCTTCTCATCGAGTGGTGGAACAACGCAGCGCAGTGAAGATGTCTGGGGGACTGCATTCCCATACCTAACCAATGTTCCAGATCCTTATTCATTAGATCTTGTTCTTAATCCAACATATTCACACTGGCAGCGAGTCATCAATCAGAGCGATATGAGTGCTGCTTTTGGTCTGCCTGATATTGCAATGCTAAGCATCGATACGAAGAGCGTGACGAATAGTGCGCTCTCGATTTCAGCGACATCATCCTCAGGTGTGAAGGCGACCTTGCCCGTAGGAACTTTCAAGACGAAGTTAAAAATACCTTCTTCGTGGTTCCAGATTAATTATTAATTAGCGTGCAGGATGGAGTTGAGTCCATCCCATTGACCTGTCTTTGGTAGCGCTTCAAGCGCACCGCTCTGTGAGTTACGACGGAAGATTACGTTGTTGGCACCTGAAAGTTCGCGAGCTTTTACAACGCTGCCATCAGGTAATGCGACCTTCGATCCAGCGGTGATATAGACACCAGATTCAACGATGCAGTCGTTACCGAGTGAGATTCCCACGCCAGCATTTGCGCCAAGAAGTGAACGCTCACCAATTGAAATGACTTCTTTTCCGCCACCACTAAGGGTTCCCATAATGGACGCGCCACCACCGATATCGCTGCCATCGCCGACGACAACGCCGGCGCTGATGCGACCTTCGACCATCGACTTACCGAGAGTGCCAGCGTTGAAGTTTACAAATCCTTCATGCATCACTGTTGTGCCAGATGCCAGGTGTGCACCAAGACGAACGCGATCAGCATCTGCAATGCGAACACCATCAGGGATAACGTAATCAACCATCCGTGGGAACTTATCGACGCCATAGACAGTGAGATTTCCGAAAGCTGCGCGAAGACGAGCAGCGGTTGCTGGGAAGTCAACGAGTGAGCAAGGACCGGCAGATGTCCAAGCAACGTTAGTGAGTAGACCAAAGAGGCCATCTAAATTCAGACCATGTGGCTTCACTAATCGATGTGAGAGTAAGTGGAGACGAAGGTAGGCATCAGCGGCAGTTGTTGGCGCATCAGATAATGTGATCTCCAGATCAACAGCCTGCTTTGTTACGCCACGAATAGCATCAGGTGCGAGGTAGGCGGTGCGATCTGGCGCAGATCCAGTAGCTGAACCAAGACCTACTTCGAGGTACCAGGTATCAAGGAGATCGCCATTTGCAGCGATCGTTGCTACGCCATATCCATACGCTTTGCTCATATCCGAAACCTATCAAAGGGGCTTGGGTTGCCCCACTTATTAACCTGCCCGCTAGAGCCAAATAGCCCACTAGAGTTCCGAGCATGAAGATCTCGGTCTATTGCTCATCTGCACCGGATATTGACCCGGCCCTTATCGACTTCGCCTACGAACTCGGCAAAGGGATTGCTGAAGCTGGCCATGATCTCGTCTGGGGTGGAGCAAAGATCTCCATGATGGGCGCTGTTGCACGTGGTGCTCGTGATCATGGCGCACAGACGATCGGTGTTATTCCCCGTTCACTCGTTGATCGCGAGATTCAGGATCCACATGCATCAGAACTTCATCTCGTCGATACGATGCGCGAGCGCAAAGCACTCATCGAAGAGTTATCTGATGGATTCATTGCACTTCCCGGTGGGATCGGAACACTGGAAGAGTTCTTTGAGATCTGGGTTGGTCGATACCTCTCCTTCCATGCCAAGCCCATCGCAGTTCTCGACCCGGTTAATGCCTATGGGCCGCTGAAGAGCGCGCTGGAACACCTCGCAGACCATAAGTTGATGAAGAGTGGTCAGAATGAATTAATCTCATGGACTACTCAGGTTGATCAGGCCCTCGCGGCCCTCACGCGCTAGTAACCTCTCCTCGTGAGCGAGAAATCCCCTACGACGCTGGCGGATCTCCTCGCTGCCCTGCCCGAAGAGGAGCGCTTCATTCTCACCTTGCACATCATCAAAGGTCGCTCACCATCGGATATCGCGCAGGCGCTCGGAGTTCCACTTCGGGCAGTCGAATCGGTGATTGCGCTCGGCAAGGCTCGAATATTGGGCGTTATCTCGAAAAATTAATCTCCGCCGCAACCGATCACGCGGGATTTGCCCTTTTCTCGATTTCCTCTCTTACCCGTTGGTACGAGATACTTCTCCTATGGCAGCGATGAAACCCCGCACTGGTGACGGTCCAATGGAAGTCACAAAGGAAGCACGCAGCATGGTTATGAGAATTCCACTTGAAGGCGGAGGACGCCTCGTGGTCGAGCTCAATATCGAAGAAGCCACAAATCTCGGCAATGTGCTCCAAGCCGCAGTAGCGCTCGTTAAGAAGTAATTTTCTATAAGGTCGGGGTGTGAAGACCGCAACCCCACCCATCTTTCGTATCAGTGGCGCGAAGAGCGCTATCTCCTGTAACGATACTGATGCCGTAGCCGTGGCTGCCGAACTCACTGAGGCTGGCCCACTCGTTCTTAAATCACCCATCGCTCAAGCGGTAGCCGATGAGTTTGCTCTCGATTTCACCACGATCCTCTCGCAGTGGCCTGAGTTCACTGCAAAGGCCGGGGAACTGATTGAGGTTCCATTAGCTGGCACACGTTGCAAGCGACTCTTCATCATCGGAGTTGGATCGCAATCATCAGCCGATCTTCGTAAAGCTGGCGTGACCCTCGGACGAAAGGTGAAGGGAAAATCTCTCACGGTTCTCAATGGTCTACTTTCATCGCCGGAATCTGCAGTCGTTCATCTCAATGCGCTCGCTCTCTCTCAGTACGTTTGGAGTAAGAAGAGCGAGAAGAAGCCAGCGCCCTGCACATTCATTCTCCACGGAAATTTTGAGAAGCAAGTTAAGTATTCGCAGACCTTGATTGAAGCGGTCTGGTTAGCGAGAGATCTCATTCACGAGACCTCTGATGAGAAGAATCCAGCATGGATGGCAACTGCGACAAAAGCTGCAGTAAAGAAGAAGAACTCTGCCGCGCTCACTGTTGAGGTTCTCTCCGGCGCGGCCCTGAATAAATTTGGCGGGCTTCGTGCAGTGGGTGGCTCACAACCAAATCCTGGGCCTCGACTTATTCAGGTCACATATGCGCCTCGAGGATCGGCTCATTGGCCTCACGTTGTGCTTGTTGGTAAAGGTATTACTTACGACACCGGTGGCTATTCACTGAAGCGTGGTTGGGAAGAGATGGCACCCATGAAGACAGATATGTCTGGTGCTGCAGTCGTGATGGCGACAACTCTTGCAATGGCAGAGGTACAACCAAAAGTACGTGTGACTGCGTTAATGATGTGTGCAGCTAATCTCATCTCTGGCACAGCTCAACGACCATCTGATGTTATTACGCAATATGGCGGAACAACCGTTGAAGTTCTTGATACCGATGCAGAGGGTCGTCTAGTTCTCGCTGATGGTTTGGCCTATGCAGATTTAGAGTTGATTCCAGATTATCTTGTTGACGTTGCGACCCTTACTGGAGCAGCTCGGGTTGGCCTTGGGCGCCAATACGCGGCGATGTACTCCCGAGATACTGCACTGGCAACAAGAATTCATGAGGCGGGGAAACGTATTGGTGATAATGCTTGGCATATGCCGCTCGTTGATGAGTATGCGGAAGCGCTCCATAGCGATATCGCAGATTATGCTCATATTGATCGAAAGAAATTCGGCGGTGGTTCGATTACCGCTGCGCTCTTCTTAGAGAAATTTGTCGGAAAACGTCGCTGGGTTCATCTCGATATTGCCGGCAGTGGTCGATCAGATTCTGATTCTGGTGAAAATGTTAAAGGTGGAACTGCATCAGGCGTTCGACTCTTGATTGATTGGATTGCATCGCTATGACAACCTTCGGCAATCGTGGCGATATGACCGCATACTCTGAGAGTTATGTTCGTGAAGATATCTTTATGCAACAGGCTCGAGCGTATGGAGTTGAGTGTGGTGCGAACGATCCATCTCCTGCCGTAGGCGGCCTCCTTCAGTATGCAGCCACGCAGGTTCAGGCAAAATCGGTTGTTGAAATTGGCACTGGTTCTGGTGTGAGCGGACTCTGGCTCTTCCAAGGAATGCCAAAAGATGGCGTCCTCACATCGATTGATACTGAACGTGAACTCTCTGCCGCAGCACGTTCAAGCTTTGAAGAATCTGGAATCTCAGCTCAACGTTTTCGATTAATCACAGGTGCAATTAATGATGTCGTCGGAAAACTTGCCGATGGTAATTACGACCTCGTTGTCATTCGAACATCAGCAGATTTGATGGATCTCATTCATGAAGCACATCGCCTGCTCCGTGTCGGCGGGACGCTCGTTATTGATCACGCGCTCTCTGGTGGAAAGGTCGCCGATCCCACACAGCGAGATTTTGAAAGCATCTCCCGTCGCGATGGCATCCGTTCGATCAAGGAAGATAGCCGCTGGAGTTCAACGCTCCTGCCTCTTGGAGCCGGAGTGCTCCTTGCCACAAAGAGCTGATAACGAGCAGCTTTTAAGCTTTGCCTTATAAGATCGCAACTATGAGCGATCACGATAACCCTTCGACTCCTCCAGCAAATGCGCCATGGTGGCTTGCCGCATCGCAATCTGATCAGCCACAGCTACCAACACGCTCTGCTGGAATAAGTATTCGCCTGGCACTAGTCATGACCCTGTTAGCTGGTGGCGTCGGTGCGATCGTTGACCGCACACTCACACTTCATAACACCAACCTCGTCTCCACCCACTCCTCTGTACAACGCGCTCCAGATTCGATCGCCGGAATTGCTGCCCGCGTCTCGCCATCCGTAGTCTCGATTGATGCGCAAACACCTTCTGGTGGGGATACTGGATCAGGATTCTTTATTCAGAGCGATGGCACGATCCTGACAAATAATCACGTCGTTGAAGGCGCTGTCACTAGTGGTGGCTCAATCACAGTCAACCTAACCAATGGAAAAAGTTATCCAGCAAAACTTATTGGTCGCGATAGTTCATATGATCTCGCCGTTCTCAAAATTGATGTGACAGATGCGCCCGCACTTCAGTTGGGCGACTCTGAAATGATTCAAGTAGGCGATCCCGTTATTGCTATTGGTTCACCATTGGGACTCGCTGGAACTGTGACATCAGGAATCATCTCGGCAAAGAATCGCGCTGTGACGAGTGGTGGCGGCACCGGAGAAAGTTCATTTATTAATGCGCTTCAGACGGATGCAGCGATCAATCCAGGAAATTCTGGCGGACCGCTCGTTGATATCAATGGCGCCGTTATCGGAGTGAATTCGGCGATTGCATCGCTGGGTGCGAGCTTTAGTAGTCAATCAGGTTCTATTGGCCTTGGCTTTGCAATTCCGATTAATCAAGCGAAGAAGACCGCCGAGCAATTAATTAAAACTGGCAAAGCGACCTATCCGTTGATGGGCATCTCAGTCGATTCGGCATACGCTGGCGGCGGAGCTCGCATTGCAAATGTTCCGAATGCGATTCTTCCCGGTGGACCTGCCGCGAAGGCGGGCTTGAAAGCTGGCGACATCATCCTAGAGATCGATGGTAAGGCCGTGGCCAATGGCGATGAACTTATTGTGGCGATTCGATCCCACAACGTTGGCGATCGCGTGACTGTGAAGTTCCAACGTGGAACGGTTACTCGGACAGTTTCCTTGACCTTAACTTCAAAGTAGGCTGATCTCATGTTCAATATCGGTGCCGGCGAGTGGCTTCTTCTAGCTGTTCTCGCAATCATCTTGGTTGGACCAGATCGTCTACCTCATGTCGCTGCTGATGCTGCAAAATATCTGCGTAAGTTCAAAGAGTTGACCTCAAAGGCGACGGAAGAACTTCGTGAAAACTTAGGGCCCGGTTTTGAAGATATCAATGTCTCGGATCTCAACCCAAAGAAATTCATTACAAAGACTCTTACCGAAGCTACCGAAGGCGCAGTACCAGTCGCCGAACTCCGCGAGATCGCTCAAACTGCCAAGATCGACCCAGACCTCTTATGAGTCAATCTCTGAATGATCTGATGCGCGAAGCGCTCTCGAAAGTTTCTGATCCCGAACTCCACCGTTCCATTACCGAGCTCGGTATGGTCGAATCGATCGAGGTTGATCGGAAGAAGGCCCGAGTTCATATTCTGCTGACGATCGCTGGCTGCCCGATGCGCGATCGTTTGGATCGAGATATTCGCGCTGCGGTCCTTGGCGTCGATGGAGTAGCTGAGGTTGAACTTACCTTTGGCGCGATGAATGAAGAACAGCGTGATGCTGTTAAGAAGTTGATGCGCGGTGGCCGTGATAAGACGATTCAATTTGCAGATCCATCATCTCTCACTCGAGTGATCGGAGTTGCATCTGGTAAAGGTGGCGTCGGTAAATCATCGATGACCGTCAATCTTGCTGTTGCGGCTGCGCGTAAAGGTTTAAAGGTTGGAATTTTGGATGCCGATGTCTATGGCCACTCTGTTCCACGCCTCATGGGTGTACTTGGTCAACGACCAACTGCGATCGATCAATTCTTTATTCCGGTAGAACGATTTGGTGTGAAGGTTGTCTCGATGGAGATGTTCAAGCCAGAGCGCTCTGATCCCATCGCTTATCGTGGTCCACTTCTTCATCGCGTGCTCGAGCAACTTTTGAGTGACGCTTATTGGGGCGATCTCGATCTTCTTCTCCTTGACCTCCCTCCCGGTACTGGCGATATCGCTATTTCATTGGGACAACTCCTTCCAGCATCAGAAATTCTTGTTGTCACAACGCCACAAGTTGCTGCTGCAGAAGTTGCAGAGCGCGCCGGCCGCATCGCTCACCAACTAAAACAACACATTGTTGGAGTTGTTGAGAATATGAGTGATATTGCTTGCCCAACCTGCGGCGAAGCGATCTCGATCTTTGGTTCTGGTGGGGGAGAAGAGACGGCAAAGCGACTCTCAACTCTGGTGGGCAGTGATGTCGCGCTCTTGGCCCAGATCCCATTTGATAGCCACCTCCGCGAAGGTGGTGACAATGGCGAGCCGATCGTCCTTGCTTCACCTGATGCCCCAGCCAGCAGAGCGATAGATGAACTCTTGGCTAAATTGCTGATCCGTCCTCGTTCGCTCGTGGGAGTGCCGCTAACTCTGCATACTTGATCGCCTAGACTTGGGCCATGAGAACGCCACCAGTCAGCACCATCAATACGGTGGCGAAGAAGATTGTTGGCCGCTCCGATAACGCTCTCACCAAAAAATCGATTCGCGATTCACTCGTCTCAGTCTCAGGACTCATTGGCCGTCCGGTACGCGATGAAAATGGCAGAGATATTGGGCGGCTCGTCGATATCGTGGTTCGCCATGACGATGCGACTTATCCGCCAGTATCAGGTTTGATTGTCAAAGTTGGACAGCGCAAGTCGTATATCAAGGGCGCAAAGATCTCCTCCCTTAACAATGATGAAATTCGAATCTCATCATTGAAGATTAGTCTTGAAGATTTTCAACGTCGTGAAGGTGAATCCCTTCTCGATGCAGATGTACTCGATCACCAAATCGTGGATGTCGATGGCCTTCGCGTTGTTCGCTCATCTGATCTCTATCTAGCAACACTTGATCGTGAAGTTCGACTGGTTGGCGTAGATATCTCATTCCGATCTTTCTTGCGTCGACTCTTTCCAGGTGCAATTAGTCGTCTTCCAACTCCTGATCATGTCGTGGACTGGGCGACTATTGCCTCTCTGACCACTGGTACAGGAGTGGTTGTCACTGCTGGCCAGCGTTCAAAGCTCTCTCAACTTCGCCCTGCTGACCTTGCTGACCTTCTTGAAGATCTTGCAGGTCGCGAACAAGGCGCCTTTGTCGATTTGCTCGATCCCAATATTGCTGCAGATGCACTGGAGGAGATGGAAGAGGAAGACCTCCAAGGACTTCTCCGCGGACTTTCTGCCGAGCGAGCAGCAGAACTTCTTGCTCTTATGGAGCCAGATGAATCTGCGGAAGTTATGCGTGATCTCGATGAAGAGCACCGTGATGCGATCCTTGCAGAGATGGATAAGAGCACCGCGCGCGAACTTCGCGAGTTGATCTCATTTGATGAGCGAGTTGCCGGTGGAATGATGACAACACACATGCTCGTGA
>CAJBLC010000060.1 GCA_903953805.1 uncultured Actinomycetes bacterium
GAGAGTAATTATTGAGATGCCTCAACTACACCCTCTTACTACTGCAGCACCTTTATGGAAGCACTTCTGGAATCTTGATCGGCCGATTAATCCAACACCAGAAAATCTCATGGATGTTCTCAGTGAACTCGGAATTGATGCCCACCTAGAGCTATGGAGTGGTTCCATGAGGACTGAGTCAGATCTTGAGTCCCAAGCAAAGTTTTCACGGATCAGACTCTGCCTTCCCGAGGCTCGAGAAGCGGAAGTTTTAGAGTTCCTTCGACTTCAGCCAAAAGTTGCAATAAGAAACTTGGCGACAATTTGGTGGGACATCGATTCTTTGTAAATCTTTCGCTTAATTGACGGGCAAACCAGCGGACATTTCAGCTTTCCCAACATAATCCTGACACATCCGGCTTATAGGGCGACTCTTCTTTTAAACTCAGAAAAATGAACTACTGAGATCTATTTTTCAGAAAAGAAGCGAGTTGTTCAGAAGGTGGCTGACCCCACCCAATGCAAAACGGGTGACCGGCGGGATCGGCATACACTTGAAAGCCTTCCGCTGAATCCAAATCTTTACATTCTTGAAGAAGGGTTGCGCCCAGCCCCATTACAAATTGATGTGCTTCATTGAGATTCTCCACATGAAAATCCAGGTGTATTTGCTGTTGCTGCACGCCGTTTGGCCATTCAGGCTTTACGTGAGTTGGATTCAATTGGATACCTAATCGCCACTCACCAGACTCATCGATGACCGTGTGCCACTCTGAGTCTTTCAATACAAATCCATTGAAGACAGAGGCCCAAAAGGCGCTTTCGGTATCCAGGTCGGCAGCATCAAAGACAATTACGGATCGTGTGAACTTCATGACAAAACAATACTCGAATCATTTCTCGGAATCGCAATTGTGCGTACGAATCAATCAGCAGGGACCTTCCATAACAGATTCTCTCGCAGAAAGGGTGACTCTTTTTGTGTCGAGATGTATTCTTCCTAAATGGAATATCGGGATCTTGATCAAGATAGTCAGATCGCAGAGGTTCAAAAACTTGTACCAAGTCTCTTGGCAAAGTACGGAATCACAGCCAAGTCAGTTGAGAATGTAAACCATAGTTACAACTCAACATTCAAAATTGAGAGTGCCAGTGGGGATTACGCCTTGAGGATAAATCTTGGAGTCTCTCGGCAAGTAAACCAAGTATTGGCAGAGATGCAGTGGTTGGAGGTGCTAGCGGAAGAAGGCTCATTGCTTACCCCTGTTCCAGTTCGGACCCTAGATAACGAACTTTGCGTAAGTACCCGTTTTGATGCTTTAGATCTAGACACAACGGCTGTCTTGGCCAAATGGATTCCAGGCGAAGAAGTGGGTGATGATCCGAGTGCTGATCAGCTCTATGAAGTTGGACGCAATATTGCCAAGCTTCAATTGATCTCAAAAGACTTTACCTTTGAAGGAAATGCCTATCGCCCGACAATCAATAGGACCCTCTTGGATGCAGAGGACAATCTCAGAAGCGGGCAACCCGAATTAATAGATGACAAGCTCTATGGCCAGATACTTGAAGGACTCTCTCTGTGTGACTCGGTGTACTCCAGAATCTCAGAACGAGAGGATTTACTCCTTATCCATGCAGACTTACACACTTTTAATGTCATCCAATCTGACAAAAGGCTCGGGGTAGTTGACTTCGATGACTGCGGTCTAGGGTTGCCGGTACAAGATTTGGTCATTAATAATTATTACCTGCGCGAAGATCGGCAGCGCGAGGAGTATGTCAAAGCTGGATATTCATCGCTACTAGAGCTACCAAAAGTCTCTACGGAGGATTATGAGGTCCTTCTCATGGGAAGACTCCTGCTGCTTTTGGGGACTGTTCTTGAGATGACGGCTGCAGATGATGTTGCGGCGATACCCGGATTTCTCATCAAGGTAAGGCATCGGCTCAACCACTTCTTCGATACTGGGGAATTTTCGCTGATCTAATTAGTGGAGACTGTCTCCTTGGAAGTAAATTTTCTAAACTCTTTGTTTTCCGGCTGATAGATCGACAGTTTTCTATTTTCACAGGATATTTTCAGAGCCCAGAGGGGTCCACAAGCGACTCATCCCGTACCTTTACCCCATGGACGCGCAGAAGATATTCGATATGCCCGTCACTGGTGTCTATCAGGCGTACCTCAAGAAGGTTGAACGCAAAGGCGGTAGCGAGGCCGACCTCATCAAAGTAATCGGATGGCTCACCGGCTTCGACTCGAAGACTCTGAAAAAGCACGTGAAGGATGAGACCACATTCAAAGAGTTCTTCAAGAGTGCAAAGCTCAATTCGAACGCTAAATACATAACAGGATCAATTTGTGGCGTAAAAATAGAAGAGATCGAAAATCCATTGATGAAGAAGATTCGCTACATGGATAAGTTGGTTGACGAGCTAGCAAAGGGA
>CAJBLC010000061.1 GCA_903953805.1 uncultured Actinomycetes bacterium
GTGCGAATTGGCTTAGCTGTGCTCATGGGAAAAATGTAGCACAATTGGCTATTTGTGCTACACCTGTTGTTTCGCTGCCTTTTTAACTTCTTCCAGTCAGGGCCTTAAAGAACTGCACAATCCGCTTACGCCAACGCTTGCCTTGTTGAAGCGGATTCACCTCTAAGACCTGCGCAGATAATGGTTCGCCAGGAGTCTTCACATCCTTGAGAGCCGGGCTGCTCTCATCTAATGAATCTGCGATGCGCTCCATATTGCCTACTAATGAGACGGCACGAACTAATTGATCTTGGTCAACGGTGCGGGCCTGGGCGAAGAGGTGGTCTGCGAGAACGCGACTTACCAAGCGTAAATCGTGCGCGACGTTATCGATCTGATCGATGTTGCTATGGAGCTCGATGTACTCAATCTTTGTCAGGATTGCACTGCTGCAATCTAAAATTGCTTGAGCTAACTCACCATTGCCAGACATGAAATTATCTTTCGCAACCGCTGCATCAAAGAGTGTGCGGGCCATGGTGCGGACCTGAACAATCGTATGTTCGATCGCAACACCAGAGATATAGAGAGCGTCCGCGGCATCTTCTTGCTCCAGAGGTGACCACCGGGCATAACGCTTTGCTTCAAGTGCTTGGGCGCGAAGCTTTGGAATCTCTTCGATCAGGACGCGACCCTTCGATAGCCACTTACCCGCATCGATCGCTTCATAGCCAACGGCAATACCTTCAGCCATTTCGGATAAAAGCGCCGCACACTCTTCGCCGAGCTTAGAGATCTGCGCTTCGGTACGACCTTTGGGGGTGGATGAATGCGAGAAGTAAGAGAAGACAATGGCAGTGCCAGCACCAACCAGAGTTGAGGCAAGGCGGTGGATGGCGGTGTTGCCGCTGATGCCAGGGCCAATAACGATCAGCGCTGTGACAGGGACGTTTACTGAGGCAACTTCACCAAGATGAAGTCCGCGTGCCACAACTGAACAGAGAAGAACCGTGGCAGCCACGGAAATGAAACCAAAGTTAAAGAGTCGGACCGAACCAAGTGCGACGCTGGCACCGATGGCCGTACCAACGATCTGACCGAATCCTTCGCGCACTGATTTATAGAGCGAGATACGGATCGATAGGGCACAGACAATCGCTGCGACGACGCCACCAGACTTGATGAAGGTGTCACCTAGAAGCCAGGCCGTTGCAGAGGCCCCTGATGCAACGGCGATCTGACGCACCCAGACTTTGCGGTCGGTGAAGAGCTTGATCGTCCTTTTGTACAAGCGCATGAGCCTATTCTCTCCTATTGTTGCCCTATGAATTCACGCGAACAGGTCGAGGCAGCACTCCACAAGATCGAAACGATCGATCAATCTGGCTACACCCTTAACTCAGTCCTGGCAGTTCGTGATGCAGCTCTCGCAGATGCTGATGCTTATGACAAGGCCGGCAAGGATCTGCCACTGAAGGGCCAACCAATTCTTATTAAAGACAATATTGAAGCGGTAGGACTTCCTGCCACAGCCGGATCACTCGCACTTGCTGATACTCCCGTCGAATCTGATTCACCTCTTGTTACTCGTTTGAAAGAAGCGGGCGCAATCATTGTCGGCGCCACCAATCTCTCTGAGTGGGCCAATATCCGATCAACAAAATCAACATCAGGTTGGTCAGCAGTCGGTGGACTCACTGCAAATCCATGGATTCATGCGCATAGCGCTGGTGGCTCATCATCAGGTTCTGGTGCAGCAGTTGCCGCAGGACTTGTGAAGATGGCTGTCGGATCAGAGACCGATGGATCGATCACCTGCCCAGCATCGCTCAATGGTTGCGTCGGTATCAAGCCGACCGTTGGATCAGTTCCACGCGAAAATATGATTCCGATTAGCGGATCGCAAGATTCACCTGGACCAATGGCCCAGACCGTTGCCGACACTGCCCTGCTTCTTGAAGTCATGACAGGGCAAAGCGGTTTTGTTGCGGCCCTTAACCAGAGCGAAGGAATTCGCATTGGTATTGTGAAGAATTGGCTCACTTCCAATGAAGGCACCAACGGACTCTTCCATGCCGCGGTCGATGCGCTCGCAAAAGCCGGTATCTCGATCACTGAAGTTGATATCCCAACACCAAAGGATCAAGTCGGCGAAGATGAATACGATGTTTTGAAGCATGAGCTCGTTTCAGATCTCGGTGCATACCTAAAGACACGTAAGGGCGCAAAGGTTCAATCACTCGCCCAGGTTGTTGCCTTTAACTTGCAGAACCGCGAA
>CAJBLC010000062.1 GCA_903953805.1 uncultured Actinomycetes bacterium
CGAATCGTAATGATCGATGTTCCGTGGGTGACTGTTGAATGAACGGTGGTTGAGCCGCCAAAGACTGATTGAGTTGCAATGAGATCAGCATCGAGATCGATCGCATCTGTGATCAACCCGGAGTCACTCTGAACAGCGAGTCAACCGGCGATCTCTTTTCCACGCGCCGTGGAAGCGATGAGAACTACCGATGGGCTCTCTTTAGCAACGACTTGTGCAAGCGCTGTCGCTGTTGCACCGGTTGAGAACTTCTCAAATTCAACACCAGTACAGGTAATGACTTTATCGATCGCGAGAGAAGCCAGCTGTGGAGTTAAGACAGCGGCATCAGAGCTACAGATAACTGCAGTAACTGAACCGATTCTCTTACCAAAGGTCGCCAACTCTGCCGTTGCTTTGGTGACCTTACCTGCGATGCTATCGACGAGAATAAGTGCGCTACTCATATCAATTTCCGTTCTGCTAAGAAGCTCACCAGTTGATCTCCACCTGTGCCATCATCAACAACTTTGATTCCTGCACCGCGTGCAGGTCGAGGAAGAGCATCCTTTACGGAAGACCAGGCTGCCGAACTTCCCACCTCTGATGCAGTTAAACCGATCTCACCGAGGCTCTGGGTAATAAGTGGCTTCTTTTTCGAGGCCATGATTCCCTTGAATGATGGGTAACGTGGTTCATTAATTTTTTCGACGACGCTGACAACTACGGGGAAATCCGCCTTCATTTCCTCAACGCCGAACTCTGTTTGACGAGAGATGGAGACTGTTGAGCCAGATACTGCGACACTTCCGGCAAAAGTTAATTGGGCAAAGTTCAAACGCTCTGCCAGCATCGCGGGAACAACACTCATGCGAGCATCCGTTGATTCAGTTCCGCAGATAACCAGATCAAATCCGCCTTTGCGAATAACTTCTGCAAGAACCTTTGAGGTAGCGAGCGCATCTGATCCAGCAAGCGCTTCATCACTCACGAGAATTGCATCATCGACTCCCATAGAGAGCGCCTTACGAAGAGCCTCACTCGCACGTTCTGGTCCCATCGAGATCACCGTGATGGTGTGGCCACTTCCCTCGCCTGCTTCACCAGTAGGTGACGATGCCTCAACGAGTTTGAGCGCAGCTTCGACGGCATACTCATCGAGATCATTGAGCACGGCATCTACACCGGCGCGATCGAGGCGACCATCGGCAGACATCTTCTTCTCGGCCCATGAATCTGGGACCTGCTTTACGCATACAGCGATCTTCATAACCCTATGTTACTCATGAGTAAGTCCGAATTGCACCTGTTCACCTACCCTTCAGCGACACGTAACCTCAATCACAAGTTGAGGCTTTCTCGCTCCCCGACTATCTCGTACATGAGAATCGGGATCGTGACGGAGAGCTTTCTCCCGCAGGTAAATGGGGTAACAAACTCTGTCCTGCGCGTCCTCGAGTTCCTCGAGAGCCAGGACCACCAAGCGATGGTGATCGCGCCAGAGAGCGCTGGTGGACCCACCGAGTATCACGGCCACCGCATTAAGCGAGTCCCGGCTATCCCTGTTCAATCACTTCTTCCCATCGGACTTCCTATTGCGATGCCCACCCGCAAGCTTGAGTATCTAATCGATGGCTTCGCTCCTGATGTCCTCCACCTTGCATCGCCATTCGCACTCGGTGGATACACCGCACGTATCGCCAAGCGGTTACAGATTCCTACCGTCTCCATCTATCAGACAGATCTCGCTGGCTTTGCTCGGCATTACGGCGCAACGATCGCTCAGAATTCTCTACGCAAGATCGTAGGAAAGATCCACTCCAATACCAACCGCACTCTCGCGCCTTCGCGTTCGGCATGTCTCGAGCTTGCTTCACAAGGCGTTGAGAATATTCATCTCTGGCGTCGCGGTGTCAACACAACGCTTTTCAATCCGATGCAACGCAACTTTGAACTGCGTAACCGTTGGGGAGCTGGCAGCAAGTTGATTATTGGTTATGTCGGTCGACTAGCAAACGAGAAGCGCGTCTCTGACTTAGCGATCCTCGATCGCGATCCACGAATTCAACTCGTCCTTGTAGGCGAAGGCCCAGCAGAAGCGAAGCTTGCTCGCGAACTTCCTAACGCCATCTTCGCTGGGTTCCAAACTGGAAATGATTTGGCTGCACATTACGCAAGTTTTGATCTC
>CAJBLC010000063.1 GCA_903953805.1 uncultured Actinomycetes bacterium
GCCGAGCCCCTTTCTCGCATCTCTCAGGTAATTCATACTCGCATCCCTCGCATAATCAATTAGCTTGCGCCGATCAATGCGGGTGCTTTACCCTAAAGCCGTGGAGATCATGAGTACATCATCATCAATCAAGGGAGCCGTCATGGGCTCTACTTGGCGCGCCACAACACCTGCGACCCATACCCATTTTGCGGCCGTAAATGCACCCGCTGACGCAACCCGTCACGGATATTCATTTACATATGCCAATAAGTACGGATCAGGCGGAACCTGGAGCACTATCGGTTAACCGATAGAGAGCCACCAGGGCCGCAGATCCGAAAGGATATGCGGTCCTTTTTTATTTTCGGAGAAGACAAGTCAAACTAAGTGAGAGGAAGTGAGAGAAGTGAGCGTTCTCTTCAGCGAGTTATTAGTACCAGGATGGGCCGAATCGAAGGAGGGCATCGACGGCGCGGAAGCGATGATCGGCCTCTCAGATGTGACCTGCGTGACCGGAAGCGGCGATGAGTTCACGCTTCCTTGCCACACCGCGGATCCAGAACTCTTCTTCTCGGAAGAGAGCGTTCAGATCGCGATCGCTAAGAAGATGTGTGGTGGCTGCCCAATGCAGAAGGCATGCCTTGAAGGAGCCATCTCTCGGGGCGAGCCATGCGGTGTCTGGGGCGGAGAACTCTTCGAAGGCGGTCGGGTCATCGCGGCCAAGCGCGGCGTCGGACGTCCACGCACCCGCACTCTGGATGAAAGCTCCACCTTCGATCTTCCATCGGCTGCGATGGATCGAGCAAGTTAATCACTTGGGATCTTCGCCGGTAGCTCTCTAGCTCCTCTCTTTGGTCCATCACTTGGATGCCTGCCGCGCCATGAACCTGGTGCATGAAGTTTGCAATCTTTGAAGCAAGGAGAGAGGCAACGAGCGCTGCCGATGCGACAGGAAGTTCACCCGTCGACTCAGGCTGGGCGAGAAGTGAGAGATCTTCGGGGAGCGCATCTCTTCGATGTAGCGATAGGCAGCGAAGGCAGGGCCCTACACCAGGTTCGATGATGGGCGAGATTTCAAGAGTTTGAGCAATCACCTCACTGATTGCAAGATGTCGAACTCCTTCGCTCTGCCACTCTTGAATATCTTCGGCGGATACGCCCGATGTTGCAACAACGAGATCTCGCCTTCCGCGTCCGCTCACTACGCGAAGATCAGCGGCTGCGAGATTGTGCATAACAAGATGGTTCTGTCTGACAATATCTCGATGATGGAGCGCCTTGCTCTTACCTAAATGTTCGCTCGTTACCGAGAGCGCGTTGAGATCACGAGCGTGAAGCAATGGCTGGTCGTATGGCGAGAGGTGCAGAGTTGTTGAAATGAAGCCGCTACCGACGAGAAGGGCTAAGAGGTTGCGTGCGATCCGAGTATCACCGCGGATCTCGATCTGAAGCGCTGCTCGCGCGTGAAGTTCGCCCTGGCCACCATCGGTTGATCGATGTGTGATGAGCGATCTCTCACTCTCCACCCGTTCGCTAGCGTTGAGATGGTGTTGCTGCCCTGAATGAGATGGGCTGGTGAGATGCTCAATAACTCCAAGTGAGGTGAGCTCTTGAAGGAGGTGAAGAAGTGCGCTGGGTGAGAGATTGATTTGATCCGCAATATGCGCGTGGGAGTGATCTCCTGTTGAGTGGCACAGGATCTGCCGGTATGGAATTGGATCAAGGATGTAGCCACCTCGAGCATCACCCACATAGATCGTCCCATCTCTTCGTGTGAGCACTCGAAGGGCGGCTTTGAGGCGAGGATAGATCTCTTCATTCACGGGCGAAGCGTCTCGCCCTAGCTGCTGCAGAGAGTACGAATCTTCGAGTGTGTGGGAAAGAGCGAGATAAGGCATCGGCATGCGTGCAAAAGAAAACAGCCCGTACTCGTCACCTCATTGAGGCGGGAGTTCGGGCTGCGAAGAACTAGCGAGTGGGACTCACTCCTTTTCTAGAGTGAAGCGATTACGCCTTACCCAAGATACGGTTGAGCTTTGTTCCACAGACAGAGCAGATGCCCTGTGCCATACGGCGACCAGAGTCAGAGACCTTGACTTCGCCTTCGAAGGCACGCTTCTCTTTGCACTTAACGCAGTAAGCGCCAGAGTTGTCTTCAAGCTTTCCTACATATTTTTCGGCCATGGTGACCC
>CAJBLC010000064.1 GCA_903953805.1 uncultured Actinomycetes bacterium
CGCATTGCTTACAAACACTGTCTTCCAGAACATCGTGAAGAACCAGGGCTTGGCAATGTACCCAGACTGGCCTGTAAACGGTTACTACAACAACCTTCTCGCTGCCGGGACACAGTTGTTGTCTGACAATGACGTGGCTGCCTACGAGAAGTCAACAGGCGATTTCTACGCTGCTAACAAGCCGTAATATCGTTCATCTACGCTAGTAGATAAGAAGTAAGGCTGAGCAGGTGTGCCACTAGGTGCACCTGCTCAGTTTTCTTAAAATCAGATTTTCACAGCACAACTAATCTTTATTAAGGACCCGAAGTAATGAGTACAGCCACAGTGGTGAGTGAGCGCCAGAAGAGAAAGAATCGCAATCAACGCGATGGTCGTGCCAGTTATTACTGGTACACAATTCCTGGAATCCTCGCTTTTGCTGCCGTTATTGGTTACCCACTCTTTAAGAATGTAAAGACCAGTTTCTATAAGTGGAATGGTTACGGCACTCCTCGTTACATCGGTTGGAAAAACTACGTTGATCTCTATCACGATCAAACGTTCTGGGTCTCCTTTGCACACGCAGCTGAGTTCATCGCCGCGATGTCACTCATCCCAACGATCTTAGGACTCCTTTTCGGAGCACTTATCTTTGACTTTATTTCACCGTATTTTGGTCAGGGCTGGACAACATTTGTTCGCGCCAGCCTCTTTATGCCGCAGATTATTCCTATCACTGTTATCTCAATCCTCTGGAACTGGTTGCTCTCTCCAAACACCGGTGTCTTCAATACCGTTTTGAAATCGGTGGGAATTCATAATCCACCTAACTGGCTAGGAAATAGCCACACCGCTGTCCTTGCAATCTCGATCATGTTGATCTGGATTCAAATTGGCTACACAGTCACTATCTTTATTACCGGTATGGGCCGCATCGATCCAGCGCTTCATGAGGCGGCATCACTTGATGGCGCTACCTGGTGGCAGCGTTTCCGCGTTATTACCCTCTCGCAGCTCGCGCCAGAAATTTCTATTGTAATTTTGACGACCGCTGTTGCTGCGATCAAGATCTTCGCACCGGTTCAGATCATGACCGGTGGCGGACCTGGAACTTCTACTTATGTTCCAGCCTTCTTCTCATACTTCAACTTCTTCACTACCCAGAAGGTCGGATATGGATCAGCGATCGCAACAGTCTTAATGATCCTGCTCTCGATCTTCTCTATCGCACTCTTTAGATTCCAGAACCGTAAAGGAGCAGACCTATGAGCAACTCATTAGAGGCAGCAGTGGGTCGCAAGATTTGGTCCCCAAGCCGTGGAAAGCAGAACCTCAAGCGTCGCGGCGTCTCATCATGGATCGTCTTTGCATCCGTCATCCTGATCTCACTCGTCTGGCTCTTCCCACTCTGGATGGCCCTCGTCAATGCCGTGAAGACGCCTGTCGACTTCTTGCATCATGGTCCATTGGCGCTCCCACGCCACATTTTCCTCAATAGCATCAAGGCATTTTGGACTGATGTGAACTTCCCACAGAAGTTGATGAACTCGTTCCTCGTCTCGTTCTTTGTTGCGCTCTTTGGTGTGGCAATTAGCTTCTTAACAGCCTTCGCTATCGGTATCGGAAAGATTCGTGGTCGTTACTTCATCCTCGGACTCTTCATGGTCGTATTTACCGTGCCACAGGAATCACTTGTATTCCCGCTCTATCGTTTATCTCAGCAGGTACACCTCTTCAACTCAATCTGGGTCTTGGTGATTATCTTCTCTGTGATCTATAGCGCCTTCGGTACATACATGCTCTCGGTAGTCATGGGTTCATTCCCAACCGAAATCTTGGAAGCTGCAAAAGTTGATGGAGCGAGCCCGCGTCGAATTCTCTGGAATATCGTCTTGCCAATCGTCCGTCCAACGATGTTCGCTCTTGGAACATTCTTCTTCGTCTGGGTCTGGAACGAATACCTGATCCCACTCGTTCTCCTTGCCGATAACGCTAATCAGACTGTTTCACTCTCATTGGGTGTCACAAGCGGTCAATACACAAGTGATCCAACGACTCAGGCCGCAGCAGCATTGCTCGGAATTATTCCTTCGGTCATCTTCTATTTGATCTTCCAACGTACCCTCTCACGTGGTGTAACGCTGGGCGCTGTTAAGTAGTTCTAAACGTTCGTACCCTCCATACCTATCTGCAAAGGAAATCATGCTTAAGAAAGATGCAAATTGGTGGCGCCAAGCCGCTATCTACCAGATCTATCCACGCTCCTTTAAAGATTCAAATGGCGATGGCCTTGGTGATATCAAAGGTGTCACAGAAGGGGCTAAGTATCTAAAGTCATTGAGCCTTGACGCTGTCTGGCTCTCACCTTTCTACCCATCAGAGCTCGCCGATGGTGGTTACGACGTCGCTGATTACCGCAACGTTGATCCAAAGCTCGGCACATTGAAGGATTTCGATGAGATGCTCAAGGCGCTTCATGCTGAAGGTATTCGCGTTTTTGTCGATATCGTTCCTAACCATTCATCAGATCAGCACGTTTGGTTCCAGGCTGCGCTCGCTGCAAAGCCAGGCTCGAAGGAACGTAACCGCTATATCTTCCGTGATGGTCGCGGTAAGAATGGTGAGCTTCCACCCAATGATTTCGTATCGCACTTTGCACCATCAGCATGGACTCGCACGAAGAATGCTGATGGCACAGATGGCCAGTGGTACTTCCATATGTTCGCGCCAGAACAACCCGATTTCAACTGGGATAACCGCGAAGTTCAACTCGAC
>CAJBLC010000065.1 GCA_903953805.1 uncultured Actinomycetes bacterium
CATTGATTGCGAGATGTCCGCCAATCCCGTAAGCAAATGCTGTCGCGATTGCAGCGATCGATGAGAGGGCAATAAAGAAAATGCGATTGAGAACAGCTATTTGAATTCCCATATCTCGTACGCGGCCCGCCTTCGAGGAGAATTCTTGATGTTCGCCAACTGGGTCCCAATATAAGGTAACCAGAAGTGCGCCAGATACATTGAAGCGCTCGGTCATTGTTGAAGACATCTCGGCATTGAGATTGAAGGATTTCCTTGTGTATTCCTGCAAGCGACGACCAAGCCATTTTGTTGGGATCAGGAAGACCGGAAGTAAGAGAAGTGAGACAACTGTGATCTGCCATGAGAGTGTAAACATGGCACCTGCCACAAGGATCAGGCTCAAGAGATTGCTCACCGCGCCAGAAAGTGTCGAGGTAAAGGCCTGCTGAGCACCAATGACATCAGAATTGAGACGCGATATCAGCGCTCCCGTCTGAGTGCGGGTAAAGAATGCGATCGATTGCTTTTGGATATGGGCGAAGACTTGAGTTCGCAAGTCATAAATCAGACCTTCACCGATTCGCGCCGAGATAAACCTGCTTACCATGTTGATTCCAGCATCTGCAACGGCCAAGAGCCCAACAATAAGTGCGAGCCTTGTTACTAATCCGCCATTGTGTGGAACTACGCCTTTATCAATCAGAGTTCGCAGCAACAGTGGAGTTGCTACAACAAGTGAAGAGTCGATGACGACGATCAGGAGAAAGAGGGCTAATTCCCCTTTATGAGGAACTGCAAATGTCAGGATTCTCTTAAAAGTTCCCGCTTTGAGCTTCTGGTTCTTTACCGACTGATCCTGGGTAAGCGAACGCATCGCCATCCAATTGCCATGCATTGACACGGTAAAGCTCCCTTAAGAAAATTAAACGTTAAAGCCAATCGAGCGCAGTTGCTCGCGGCCATCATCAGAGATTCGGTTAGGTCCCCATGGTGGCATCCAGACCCAGTTGATCTTTACATCGGCAGCGAGATCCTGGAGTACGGATCGAGTCTGATCTTCAATGACATCTTGAAGCGGGCATGCCGCAGAGGTGAGGGTCATATCTAAGACAACGATATTGCTAGGGTCGACTTGCATGTCATAGACAAGCCCAAGATCGATGACATTGATACCAAGTTCTGGATCAATCACATCCTTCATGGCCTCAGTGACATCATCGATCGATGCGAGTTCACTCATTTCTTTGCCCCATCTCTTCCTTGTAGTGCTGCATCTTTAAATGCCATCCAACCCAAGAGGGCACACTTTACTCTCGCTGGGAACTTCGAAACTCCAGCAAGCGCAACGCCATCTTCAAGGATCTCTTCATCCCCAGAGAGTGCGCCCTTACTCGCCATCAACTCGGAAAATGAATCAAGAATGAGAAAGGCCTCACTGAGGGTCTTGCCATGAACGAGGTCGCTCATGATGGATGAAGAGGCTTGTGAGATTGAGCAGCCAACGCCATCCCATGTCACATCGCTGACCCGATCACCATCTAATTGAAGATTGAGCGTAATCTCGTCGCCACAACTTGGATTCACATGGTGAACCTGTACCGTCTTATCTTCTGAGAGTCCCTTATGCAACGGATGCTTGTAATGATCAAGAATGACCTCTTGATAGAGCGAATCAAGTTCCATTAGTTCACCTTAAAATATTTCTGGGTTGCAAGAATTCCCTCAATGAGCGCATCAACATCTGAACGATCGTTGTATAGATAGAACGAAGCACGAGTGGTGCCAGCGACGCCATACTTTCTCATCAATGGCCACGCGCAATGGTGGCCAGTTCGCACCGCAATCCCATATTGATCCAAAACCTGTCCAGCATCATGAGGATGTATCTGATCCAGAGCGAAAGAGATCACTCCCCCGCGATTGTGCATATCAAGCGGACCAAAGATTCGAAGACCTTTTATCCCCTGCATCTGCTCTAATGCATATCGAGTGAGCTCTTCCTCATGTGACTGGATTCGATCCATGCCAATCTTCGATAAGTAATCAATGGCCGCAGCAAATCCAACCGCCTGTGCCATATTTGGCACACCAGCCTCAAATTTGCGCGGTGCAGGTGCCCAAGTGGCGCTCTCCATTGTGACCGTTTCAATCATCGATCCGCCGTAGAGAAAGGGCTCCATCTCTGCCAATAATTCGGCGCGACCCCAGAAGATTCCAATACCGGTTGGCCCAAGTGCCTTATGTCCAGAGAAAGCTAAGAAATCCACGCCCAATTCCTGCACATTGATTGTGAAATGCGGTGCGGATTGGCAGGCATCGAGAACGACGAGTGCCCCAACCGAATGTGCCCGCGCAACGATCTCCTCCAACGGATTGATCGTTCCGAGTACATTTGATTGATGAGTGATCGCAACAATCTTTGTACGATTATTGATCGCCAGATCGAGCTGAGAGAGATCGAGACGTCCATCTTCAGTTACCTGAAGCCACTTAAGTGTCGCTCCTGATCGCTTGGCTAATTGCTGCCAAGGGATCAGATTGGCATGGTGTTCCATCTCAGAGACCAGTATTTCATCACCAGGTGCGAGAGCAAATCTTCCAGAATTCGTATTGCTAAATGAGTAAGCGATGAGATTAAGAGATTCCGTTGCGCTCTTAGTAAAGACCAGTTCATCAACCTGAGCACCGATAAAGGCAGCGAGAGACTCGCGAGCACCTTCGTAGGCAGCAGATGCCTCTTCTGCCAGAAGATGGGAACCACGATGGACCGCTGCATTATGGCGAGTGTAGAAATCTCGTTCGGCATCTAAGACTTGCTGTGGTTTCTGGCTCGTTGCACCCGAATCTAAATAGATCAGGCGGGAGCCATTTCTCATCTCCTTATGGAAGATGGGAAAGTCCCGCTTAAGTGCTGCAACGTCCAGGAGAGTCATGATTATGCAGTGACGTACTCTGCGTAGCCATTCTCTTCGAGCTTGTTAGCGAGTTCTGGGCCGCCAGCTTCCACAATACGACCAGCAGCAAAGACGTGTACGAAATCTGGCTTGATGTAACGGAGAATGCGGGTGTAGTGGGTAATCAACATGACTCCGAGATCGCTGCCATCTTTGATGCGATTGACACCTTCAGAGACGATTCGAAGTGCGTCGACATCGAGACCAGAATCTGTCTCATCGAGGATTGCAATCTTTGGCTTGAGGAGCTCCATCTGCAAAATCTCGTGACGCTTCTTCTCGCCACCCGAGAAACCTTCATTGACGTTGCGCTCAGCAAAAGCCGGATCCATGCTCAAAGCGGCCATCGCTTCCTTTACTTCGCCAACCCAGGTACGAACCTTTGGCGCTTCGCCACGGATCGCAGTTACTGATGTGCGTAGGAAGTTAGAGACGGAAACTCCTGGAACTTCAACGGGATATTGCATTGCGAGGAAGAGTCCGGCCTTTGCGCGTTCATCGACTGACATAGCCAAGACATCGGCGCCATCGAGCGTGACTGATCCACCTGTGATGGTGTACTTCGGATGTCCGGCGATTGAGTACGCAAGAGTCGACTTGCCCGAACCATTAGGTCCCATAATCGCGTGCGTCTCCCCTGAATTGATGGTGAGATCTACTCCGCGCAGAATCTCTTTTGCGCCATCTTCAGTATCAACAGATACCTGCAAGTTCTTGATAACGAGTGTGCTCATGATTGTTTCCGTATCTACTCTCTACTTGGAATTCTCTAATGGGGTCTTTTCAATGGTGATCTCATCGCCGCTCTGGTTCACCTGGTAGCGAGCAACAGGAGTAACGGCAGGCGGTGTTAGCGCTTCTCCGGTACGCAGATCGAACTCCGCACCATGAAGCCAACATTCAATCCGGTAATCAGTGATATCTCCCTCAGCGAGAGATGCATCTGAATGTGAACAGGTATCGCCAATGGCAAATACTTCATCGCCAATTCGGGCTACACAGACTGGGGCGCCGTCGATATCAATCTTCTTGGGCTTTCCTGGTGTGAGGTCACTTAGCTTTAGGGTTGTCATGCGATCTCCACCTGCGCTAGCTCAGCATCAATTCGATTCATGATGCGCTCTTCGACAGATTCGATACC
>CAJBLC010000066.1 GCA_903953805.1 uncultured Actinomycetes bacterium
GTTGGCGAGAAGGTTGGGCGGGAACTTCGAGCTGCTCGAATTGGTAATGGTAAGCAATGGGCGTCAGTAGCACCTGGTGTGAAGCCGTTGGCGACTCTTCCTTATAACGGAGAGTTTCTTGTGGGCTGGATGGCCCGGGTGACATCGGTGAAGAATCCGATGCTTGCGGTGGAAGTTGCTCGGTTATTGCCTTCAGTGAACTTTGTGATGGCAGGTGGCGGAGATTTAATTGATGAAGTTAGGGCTGTAGCACCAGGCAATCTCTCTGTAATTGGTTGGGCAGATGCCACACAGTTCTGGTCATCAGTATCAGTTGCATTGAGCACGTCGGATAATGAAGGAATGCCCATTGCTTTGATCGAAGCCCAACTTGCCGCGATCCCTGTTGTTGCAACGGATGTTGGATCCAATAGTGAAGTTATTTCATCCGGGGAGACTGGATTGGTTGTTGAGAAGAACGCGGCTGCAATTGCGATGGCGATCTCACAATTAGCGACTGATTCGAAGCTGCGGGCCCAAATGGGTCAGGCTGCCCGAGAGCGAGCACTCCGAGTCTTTAGCCCAGAGGCGATGATCGCCACACATGGCGAGCTATATCTGGCATTATTCAGACCAGCCATATAGGCGGTTCTCAATTTTCTCTCAGGTAAGGAAGGTTTGATGCGCTTATGAGCACCTTAAGTGTGGGCAAGCGCTACAACGCCGACTGGGCCTCGATCATCTTGGGGCTGGGCCTTGGCCTTACCGCCGCTCTTTATATCGAAAGCACATCCCATTCAGATTGGAATGGCGTCTATCCGATCATCACATCGGTCAGCCGAATCTGCGCACTCCTTGGCTCTTACTTCGCCATCGTTGGCTTAGTTCTCGTCTCACGTATCTCATTTATCGAACGTTCGATCGGACATGATCGACTTGTCATCTGGCACCGCAAGCTCGGTCCATATTCGCTCTATCTCATTACCTTCCACGTCTTCTTGGTATCTGTTGGCTATGCCGCAAATGATCATGCGCGGATCGGCGTCGAGATCTGGCGAATCACTGTGAAATATCCATGGATGCTGCCGGCACTTGTTGCCTTCATCTTCTTCGCAGCGGCAGGTATTACGTCGTACAAGAAGGCTCGCGCCAAGATGTCCTACGAGACATGGTGGACGATCCATCTCTATACATATCTCGGTATTGCACTTTCATTTATGCACCAAGTTCTTACCGGCCCAATGTTTATCGGACATCCTTTGAACAAGGCATATTGGACTGCGCTCTATATTGCGACTGCCGGAATCATTATCTTGTGGCGCTTTGTGATCCCAACTGTTCGATCACTGCGACATAACTTGCGCGTTGAACAAGTCGTTGTCGAAGGACCAGGCGTTGTCTCGATCATCATGAAGGGTCGTAACCTCGATCGCTTGCAAGCCCAAGGTGGCCAATTCTTCAGCTGGCGCTTTATGGCACCAGGTCAATGGTGGATATCGCACCCATATTCATTATCTGCAGCACCAACAAAGAAGTACATGCGTGTGACCGTAAAAGATCTCGGTGACGCATCATCAGATGTTATTAATTTGAAGCCAGGTACTCGCGTCTTCTTCGAAGGTCCGTACGGCACCTTTGTTGCCGCAAAGGCGACCCGTGGTCATGTGACCTTGATCGGTGGCGGTGTTGGTATCACGCCACTGCGTGCGCTGATGGAAGAGTTCGATCCCACCATG
The DNA here is from genome assembly GCA_903953805.1 of uncultured Actinomycetes bacterium. Lineage (GTDB taxonomy): Bacteria > Actinomycetota > Actinomycetes > Nanopelagicales > Nanopelagicaceae > PALSA-747. The sequence continues at coordinate 1,716 of CAJBLC010000066.1, forward strand.
GAGATCGATGTTATTTTCCGTGCTTCGACTGAGGAAGATTTGGTTCTACGGAAAGAGCTTGATGCCTTGGCCGATGCCCGTGGCGCCCGCGTTCATTACCTGGTCGGATCACGCAAGATCCACCCGATGAACCATCGTTACATCATGAAATTTGTTCCAGCATTCCGTGACTCTGATGTCTATGTCTGTGGACCAACACCATTGGTCGAAGCAGTCCGTGAAGCAGCAGAATCATGCGGTATCCCTAAAAATCGCTTCCACGATGAAGCCTTCGAATTCCACGCGGTATAGAGGAGTATAAAAAATGGGCGCAAAGAGATTTCTCTTGATCGCAGGCGGAACTGTCGGCGGTCTCGGAGCGGTGCTATCAATCACTCCACCTCAGTTCGGTTCAGCGAGCACCGGCACACTCGGCGGTAAGTCGTTGGGTGGCGGAACATCAACTGCAACGGCACCAGCGCCTGCACAGACTCAAGCTGCACCTGCTCCGACTGATACCGCTGCAGCAGCAACTCCTGCACCAGCTGCGACGAAGAAGTCCACAAAGAAGA
>CAJBLC010000067.1 GCA_903953805.1 uncultured Actinomycetes bacterium
AACTTCAACAGTTACTTCGTCGCCAACTTCGACAACTTCACTTGGATGATCGATGTGCTTCCATGAGAGCTCTGAGACGTGGACGAGACCGTCAACGCCACCGAGATCAACAAATGCACCGAAGTTCACGATAGATGAGACAACACCCTCGCGGACCTGGCCCTTTGTGAGCTGATTAAGGAATGTTGTGCGTGACTCTGACTGTGTCTGCTCAAGGTAGGCACGACGTGAGAGAACAACATTGTTACGGTTCTTATCAAGTTCAATAATGCGGCATTCAACTTCCTTGCCGATATATGGTGTGAGGTCGCGAACGCGGCGCATCTCAACGAGTGATGCTGGCAAGAAGCCACGGAGTCCGATGTCGACGATAAGTCCACCCTTGACGACCTCGATGACAGTTCCGGTCACGACTTCGTCGCGCTCCTTCTTGCCTTCGATCTCGCCCCAAGCACGCTCGTACTGAGCACGCTTCTTGGAGAGGATGAGGCGACCTTCTTTATCTTCCTTTTGGAGAACGAGCGCTTCAATACGATCGCCAACTTTTACGAGCTCTGATGGGTCGATGTCATGGCGGATTGAAAGTTCACGAGAAGGGATAACGCCTTCTGTCTTGTAACCGATATCGAGAAGAACTTCTTCGCGGTCTACCTGTACGACGAGGCCTGAAACGAGGTCTCCGTCATTGAAATTTTTAATTGTGCCTTCGATTGCGGCGAGGAAATCTTCTGCTGAACCGATGTCGTTAATTGCGTGAGTGCTCAAGTTGCTCCGTAGGTGAATAGAAGTAGTAGGGATAGGACGGTCCACCCAGTTGGATACGGGGTGAGTCGCTAAGGGTACGCACCCTGGAAATCAGGGTCAAACCGCCGATTTCCCTCGAGAATCTTCATCCAGCGCCACGGTCTACTATGCGATCATGCGTGAATACCTGCGAATCCTTCAATATCCGGGGGCTCGTTCGATGATTCTCGCCTCTTTCCCCGCCAGATTGGCCTACGGAATGATCGGCCTCGGGCTCTACTTCAAGACGTATCACACGGTCCACTCAATCGCCTTTGCTGGTTTCGTTGCAGGCATTAACGGGATCGCCGGATCGCTGACGACAAGTTTGCGCTCCTCGATGCTCGATAAATTTGGGATGCGAACTCCGTTGCGAATCTTTGTGCCTTCATACGGGATATCAATTCTTCTACTCAACTATGTCAATTCCAAATCTGGACTACTCATCGCATCCCTCATTCTTGGCATCAGCGCACCGCCAATAAATCTCTCTATTAGACCGCTCTGGCGATTTATCGTGCCACAAGGTGATATGCGAAAAGCGCTTGCTATCGATACATCTGTCATGACCATCACCACCGTGCTTGGACCAGTAGTTGTCACATTTTTATCTCTATCTTCTCACCCAGCCTCTGCACTATGGGTCTGCTCTCTCCTTGTGATGTTCGGTGGACTATCGCTCTCCGCTCTCTCCATAACCAAATCATGGGAGCCGGAAGTTAAATCACCAAATGATCAAAGTATCTTCAAAGTTCCAGGTATTCGATTACTTATGGTCGAAGGTGCACTCATCGGGTTAGGTGCCGGAATATTTCAAATTGCAGTCCCTGCCTTTACAACTCTTCGCCATGTTGAGCACCTCACTGGCTTAATCTTCGCCGTCATGAGTACGGCCAGCATCGTAGGTTCGCTGTTGGCGGGGATCGTCGGCAAGAAACTCACCCCTCTTAACGCCTTTATTCGCAACTATTACATTTGGGCCTTCGTTGGGATTCCGCTCTTTCTCACCACCCCTGGTTGGTCGCTCATGGTAGTAACCGCCTTCATCGGTCTATCGAATGGGGCCCAACAGGTCTTCTATCTTGAAGTAGTTGAAGCTGTGCGACCAAACGGAACTTCAGCCTCTGCCCTTGGCTGGATGTGGACGATAGAAGGTAGTGCTGCGTCAATCGGTGCTTGGATTGGTGGGTCAATCTCTCAGAGTTTCTCTCCCCAGTTTTGTTTCGCCATCACAAGTCTGACCGTGCTCTTAGGTCTATTCGTTGTACGTCGGGGAAAAACGCTACTCATCAACGCTGACCGGTTCGGGGCTCGCGAGAATTAGTGTGCTGCGAGATCCCAACTCGTACCAATTCCAATATTCACATCGAGCGGAAGTGTGAGCGTGACCGCTCCCTCCATGCCAGCTCGAACGATCTGACTTAAAACTTCCTCTTCACCTTCTGCAACTTCAAAGATTAATTCATCATGAACCTGCAAGAGTAAGCGCGAAACCAACTTTGCTGAAGTCATCCTCTTGGCTACATCAAGCATGGCAACTTTCATGATGTCGGCCGCTGAACCTTGGATTGGGGCGTTGAGCGCCATTCGCTCTGCTACTTCACGTTGTTGACGGTTCTCAGAGTTAAGGTCTGGAAGGTAACGACGGCGCCCAAGAATGGTCTCGGTATAGCCCTTTTCACGCGCCTCTTTAACAACGCTCTTCAGATAATCGCGGATCCCTCCGAAACGATCAAAGTAATTCCCCATAAGCGCTGCTGCCTCAGTCGGCGAAAGATTGAGTTGCTGCGAGAGCCCGAAAGCTGAGAGTCCATATGCCAGTCCATAGGACATCGCTTTAATCTGGCGCCTCATCTCCGGCGTCACTTCATTCGCTTTCACACCAAATACTTGAGATCCAACAGTTGTGTGAAGGTCCTCACCACTCTTAAAGGCTGCAATCAAACCTTCATCCTTCGAGAGATGAGCCATGATGCGCATCTCGATCTGACTGTAATCCGCTGTCATCAATGAGGTGAATGGCTTTGCCGCAATGAAGCAATCGCGAATCTTGCGACCCTCCTCGGTGCGAACTGGAATGTTCTGAAGATTTGGTTCAGTAGATGAAAGTCGACCGGTGGCCGTAACTGTCTGCTGGAAGGTCGTATGGATTCGGCCATCGCTAGCAACTGCAGTAAGGAGTCCATCGATAGTTGTGAGGAGCTTGGTCGTTTCACGAATCCGCAAGAGGTGAGCAAGTATTGGATGTGCTGTCTTCGCAAAGAGAGTTTCCAGGCTCTCAGCATCTGTTGTATAGCCGGTCTTGATCTTCTTCGTCTTCGGAAGATTCAACTCATCAAAGAGAATGACCTGCAGTTGCTTAGGTGAACCAACATTAAATTCTCTACCCGCAATTGCGTGCGCTGCCGAAGTCTCTCGATCGATCTCTACTCTCAAGAAGAGAGCGAGCTCATCGAGTTTTGATCGATCCACGCAGATACCGGTGCGCTCCATCTTTGCTAGTTCGAGCATCGTCGGAATTTCCAGATCACTCAATAGTGATTCCATACTGCGAGCAGCGATCTCTTCCCGCAGCGCTGGCACCAAGGCATAAATAACGGCGGCAAGGGTGCCATCAAAAGTTGTGAAGAGATCTTCGCCCTTCGACTCAACTGTCTGCTCGAGATAGCGCTCAGAGAGATCTTCGATCGCTAGATTTCGACCGCCTGGATTGGCAAGATATGCAGCGAGTTCAGTATCGAAGACGATTCCTTCAATATCAACTCTGCGGCTGATCTCTTTGCCAGCATGTACCAATTTTGGCAGCGAAGGATTCACAAGCCACTTCCCTGTCAAAGGACCAGAAACGACATAGACCTCTGATTCACTGATGGCCACCGCATAACCGCTGATACCTTCACCATTGAAATCTGCAAAGAGCGCTATCGGCTCTGTGCGCATCTGCAGTAACTTCTCTAATTCAGCGGCGATGATTTCATGAGTTGTCACCTGATCCATTTGGGTAGTTGTTGGTGCCTTTGCAGAATCGCTCGCTTCAACTCCCCCGCCGAGAACCTTTACCTTCTCTTTAATGGCCTTGATCTCGAGTTGGTCCATCAGCGAATTAATCTTTGGGTAGTCGACTCCACTCCATTCCAATTCCGTGACACTCGCGCCAAAGGATAGGTCGTGGCGAAGTTGGGTGAGCTCACGATTCAACCGCACCTCTGCTAGATGACCTCGGAGTGATTCACCAACCTTCCCCTTGATCTCATCAGATTTCTCTAACAGAAGATCGAGAGAGCCATACTCTTGAATCCATTTCGTCGCAGTCTTCTCGCCAACACCAGGAATAGATGGCAAGTTATCTGATGGGTCACCACGAAGAGCTGCAAAATCTGGATACTGCGCAGGCGTCAATCCGTACTTCTCTTCGACCGCCGCCGGAGTCATCCGCGCTAAATCTGTCATTCCCTTTTTTGGATAGAGGACTGTTATCTGATCATTCACGAGTTGGAATGAATCTCGATCCCCTGTGCAGATGAGGACTTCATACCCTTGTTCTGCAGCATGAGTAGAAATAGTGGCGATAATGTCATCTGCCTCAAAGCCCTCGATTGCAAAATGGCGAACTCCTAGAGCGGTAACCGCTTCGTAGAT
>CAJBLC010000068.1 GCA_903953805.1 uncultured Actinomycetes bacterium
CGCGAAGAGAAGATCTTCGTCGTTGAAGACAATCCTTATGGCCTTCTTGGATTCGATGGTCCATCACCAGATGCGATGCGCTTGCGCGAGCATTTATCCGTATCAGCCTCAAACCGCTGAGTGAAGTCGAATCGACTGCCGCCGCAATCGCAAGTGGCGATCTCTCAGCACGTCTCCCTGAAGCTCGCCCAACAACTGAAGTAGGAAAGCTCACAACATCGCTTAACCGAATGTTGGGACGGATTGAAGAATCCTTCGCAGTCCGCGTTGAATCTGAATCTAAGCTACGTCGGTTTGTAGCCGACGCCTCCCATGAACTTCGGACACCGCTAACTGCGATTCGCGGTTTTGCTGAGTTACATCGCCAAGGTGCAGTCTCTGGAGAAGAGAAGACGAAGGAACTCATCGGGCGTATCGAGAAAGAGTCGATCCGGATGGGATCACTCGTTGAAGATCTGTTGTTACTTGCCCGCATGGATCAGAGTCGCGAGCTTTCGAAAGAGCCCGTTGATATCGAGAACCTTATTCATGAGGTCGTTGCCTCTGCTCGCGCTGCGGGACCAGATCATCCGATCTCGGTAGAGAACCCAGATGGCGATAACTTTGTACTCGGTGATTCGATTCGTATTCACCAGGCGGTAGCGAACTTGTTGGCAAATGCCAGAACACATACCCCTTCTGGAACTCCCATCGCAGTCTCTGTAGAACAACTCGACTCTGAAGTTGCAATCACTGTGGCTGATAAAGGTCCGGGGCTTTCACAGGCCGATCAAGAGAAGATCTTTGAACGCTTCTATCGCGCCGATAGTTCACGTGCTCGTACCAATGGCGAAGGCTCTGGCCTGGGTCTATCGATCGTCGATGCTGTGATGAAGGCCCACGGAGGCTCTGTAACAGTCACTTCAGAGCTTGGTCAGGGCGCAGCCTTTACCCTGCACTTCCCTATCACCGCTTAATTACGCGAGTGGGTTCGCTTCCATATTACGCAAGATTGCGATCCGCTCTTCGAGCGGTGGGTGGGTACTAAATAACTTTGAGACGCTTTTGCCGTCGAGTGGTGATTCGATCCAGATATGAGCAACAGCATTCGACTTCTGGGCGACAACCGTTGTATCTGATTGCAGAACTTCAAGAGCGCGGCGCAGACCTGCTGGATTGCGAGTAAAGGCAACCGCGGTCGCATCGGCGAGTGATTCGCGTTTACGTGAGATCGCAGATTTGAGCAGTACCGCAGCGATGGGTGCCAAGATCAAAACGACAAGTGAGATCACAAGTGCGATTGGGTTCTGATTCTCTTCCCGGTCATCACGATCGCTCATGCCACCGAAGATCATCATCCGCATCAACATATCGCTCAAGATCGCAATCGCTCCAGCTGTAGTTGCAGCGACAGCAGAGACGAGAGTGTCGCGATTGGCAACATGTGACATCTCGTGCGCAATGACTCCTTGGAGCTCATCACGATCCATGATCTGCAAGATTCGAGTCGTGAATGCGATTACTGCGTGATCTGGGTTGCGACCAGTTGCAAAGGCATTGGGCGCGTTATCTTCAACGATCGCCACCTTTGGCAACTTCAACCCTGCCGCTAAGCAGACTTCTTCAACAAGATTGAAGAGCCCAGGATTATCTTCGCGTTCGATAATACGAGCGCCAGTCATTGTCATCACCAATGAATCTGAAAAGTAATACGAACCCCAGACTGAGATCAGCGCAAAGCCAACAGCGACTGGGACGATCATCGTCGTTGATTTTCCGAGGTAGGTCATCGCGGCATA
>CAJBLC010000069.1 GCA_903953805.1 uncultured Actinomycetes bacterium
ATCGATCGCCTGAACCATCGACTTCGTCATATTGTCGGCATACATATGAACTTCACCCGACACATTTCGAGCGGCACGGCCTATCGTCTGAATCAGTGAGGTTGTCGAGCGAAGGAAACCTTCCTTATCGGCATCGAGAATTGCCACCAAAGATACTTCCGGTAGATCCAAGCCCTCTCGAAGCAGGTTAATTCCGATCAGAACGTCATACTCACCGCTTCGTAGCTCTCGCAATAATTCAACTCGGCGAAGTGTGTCTACTTCCGAGTGAAGATATCGAACTCTGATCCCAACTCCTTGCAGATAATCCGTGAGATCTTCCGACATCTTCTTAGTTAATGTCGTGACAAGCACTCGTTCGTTCTTCGCAGCACGTTCATTGATCGAGAGAACAAGATCATCGATCTGGCCCTTTATCGGCTTCACGATAATCTTAGGATCGATCAATCCAGTCGGACGGATAACTTGTTCTACGACATCACCCTGGACCTTCTCCATCTCATACTTTCCAGGAGTTGCCGAAAGGTAGATGGTCTGGCCCTTGCGGGTGAGGAACTCGTCGAAACGAAGTGGCCGATTATCCATTGCACTTGGAAGACGGAAACCATGTTCGACCAGAGTTCGCTTACGAGAGGCATCACCCTCGTGCATTGCTCCGATCTGTGGAACTGTCACATGCGATTCATCGATGACGACAAGAAAGTCCTCGGGGAAATAGTCGAGAAGGCAGTTTGGAGCGCTCCCCGCATCGCGGCCATCGATATGGCGGGAGTAGTTCTCAATTCCCGAGCAGAACCCCAATTGCCGAATCATCTCGATATCAAAGGTTGTTCGCATCCGAATACGCTGTGCTTCGAGGAGTTTATTTTGGCGCTCGAAGTTATCGACCGCTTTCTCCATCTCTGCTTCAATTTCTGCAACAGCACGCTTCATCGTCTCCGGGCCAGCTGCGTAGTGGCTCGCTGGGAAGATATACATCTCGCTCTCATCCTTGACGATCTCGCCAGTTAATGGATGGAGCGTCATGATCTTCTCGATCTCATCACCAAACATCTCAATACGAACCGCGAGCTCTTCATACATCGGAATAATCTCAACGGTATCGCCGCGCACTCGGAAGGTGCCGCGTTCAAAGGCCATATCGTTCCGCTTATATTGAATATCAACGAACTGTCGAAGCAAGGTATTGCGATCGATCGAATCACCGACACGTAGGCGAATCATTCGATCGACATACTCCTGTGGAGTTCCCAGTCCGTAGATACAAGAGACCGTTGCAACAACAATCACATCTCTGCGAGTCAATAGTGAGTTGGTTGCGCTGTGGCGTAGACGTTCTACCTCAGCATTAACCGAAGAATCCTTCTCGATAAAGGTATCGGATTGCGGGACATATGCTTCTGGTTGGTAGTAGTCGTAGTAGGAGACGAAGTACTCCACCGCATTATTGGGAAGCAACTCCCGAAATTCGTTAGCCAGCTGCGCGGCGAGGGTCTTATTCGGTGCAAGGACTAGTGTTGGGCGCTGCAACTTCTCAATCAACCAGGCAGTCGTTGCAGATTTTCCGGTTCCGGTCGCACCGAGCAGGACGACATCTTGGTCTCCGCGCTCAACCCGAGCAGCAATCTCTGCAATAGCAGTGGGCTGATCTCCAGAAGGCACATAGTCACTGATAACTTGGAATGGATGAGGTTTACGTTGGAGATCGGAGATCGCTCTCATTTTTCCGCACGCGCACGTGGAAGAAGTGTGCCCTCCCACAACTCTTCGACGGCACGCAAGAGTTGATCAGCATCTCCATCATTGACGATGACAGCATCGGAAACCAGCGCACGTTCTTCATCGCTCGCTTGCGCGGTTACCCGCTTATCGAATTCATATCCCTTCATACCGCGGGCAATACACCGCTCACGGCGGAGTTCGATGGGAGCTGAAATCGAGATGATGTATTCAAAGCGCTTCATTCCAGCAGTTTCCACAAGCAAGGGAATCTGATTCACAATCACCGCATCCGGCTTTGAGTCGCTCACGATCTGCTCAAAGGCGGCTTTTATTCGCGGATGAGTTATAGCTTCTAAATCTCTACGTGCATCGGGATCAGAGAAGATGATCTCGCCGAGTTTTTGGCGGTCGAGTTGGCCATCGCGGATAACGCTATCTCCGAAGCGTTCCACTATCTCATCAAATGCGGGCTCTCCCCGCTCAACGACATCGCGCGCCAACTGATCCGAGTCAACGACGACTGCTCCAAGTGACGCCAAGAACTCCCCCGCCAATGACTTACCCGATCCAATTCCACCGGTGAGAGCAACGAGGAGCATTGCTGAACTCTATCGCCACTCACTCGATTGAGAGTTCGCGCGGGAAATGGAAAGGCCCCAACCGGTAACCCAGTCGGGGCCTTAACGCTATGGTGCTACTTACTCAGCGGCTGGAGCCTCTGGTGTGCTTTCAGATGTAACAACGGCGACCGCATCAGCGGCACGTGCCTCATCCTTCTGCTTCTTGTGAGCGAGGAAGCGAGCCTGTGCTTCTGCATACTGGCGCTCCCACTCTTCACGTTGTGCTTCAAAGCCTGGACGCCACTCTTGGGTCTCAGCATCAAAGCCTTCAGGGTAGATGAAGTTGCCTTCTGCATCGTAGCGAGCAGCCATTCCGTACTGAGTTGGATCGAATGCTTCGACCTCAACTTCGTGTCCTTCATTAGCCTGCTTCAAGGAGAGTGAGATGCGACGACGCTCGAGATCGATATCGATGATCTTTACGAAGAGTGAATCGCCAACCTGAACGACCTGCTCTGGGATCTCAACGTGGCGTTCTGCCAACTCAGAGATGTGAACGAGTCCTTCGATTCCTTCGAATACGCGAATAAACGCACCGAATGGAACGAGCTTGGTGACTTCACCAGGAACAACTTGGTTAATCGCATGTGTGCGGGCAAATGCCTGCCATGGATCTTCCTGTGTCGCCTTGAGTGAAAGTGAGACGCGCTCGCGCTCGAAATCAACTTCAAGAACTTCAACAGTTACTTCGTCGCCAACTTCGACAACTTCACTTGGATGATCGATGTGCTTCCATGAGAGCTCTGAGACGTGGACGAGACCGTCAACGCCACCGAGATCAACAAATGCACCGAAGTTCACGATAGATGAGAC
>CAJBLC010000070.1 GCA_903953805.1 uncultured Actinomycetes bacterium
AACCTTGTGTGAGATCCAGTCTGCGTAGACCTGGGCACCCTGGGTACGAAGAACAATCTCTTCGAGCCAGTCAGTTCCTGGCCAACCAGTTGCTGTACCTGAACCGAGACCGCCACACCATGCAATCTGGCCCTTTGCAGCCATCTTGTCTGAGAGAGCCATCAACTGATCCCATGTTGTTGGGACTGTGTAGCCATTCTTCTTGAACTGTGCTGGTGAGTACCAGACGAGTGACTTGTTGTTTGCTGAGTTTGGAGCAGCGTAGAAGACACCGTTAACTGTGCCGTAGCCCTTCCAACCTGCAGACCAATACTTATTGACGTTAGCCAATGTCTGTGCAGGAGCCTTTACAACCTTGCCGGTTGCAACCATCTTCTGGAGAAGACCTGGCTGAGGGATCATTGCAATATCAGGAGCTGTTCCACCTGCAACGCGTACACCGAGTTGTGATTCGAAGTCGTTGTTACCGTTCCAGTTAATTGTGATTCCTGTGCAGTTCTGGAAAGCGATGAGTGCAGCCTGGTAGCGAGCATTCTCTTGACCAATAACTGAGTTCATGATTTCAACTGTCTTGCCAGGTTGCTTTGCGTATGTACCGACGCCTGCGCATGCATTAGCTGCAGCTTGAGCTGGTGATACGGTTGCAACCGTTGTAGCAAGAACAGAAATTGCTGCCGCTGCGAGAACCGCGCGGAAAGCCTTCTTGTTCATTGACATTGATTGATTCCTTAAGGGGTAATGGGCTGGACCTGTATCCAGGAGGCCCTGGTGTGATCGCTATTCTTGAGTAAAGGCGAACTCCTTGCAAGGAGCCCCCTGCTGCGCGTATGCAAGATCCTGCAAACGGCTTGGGTGTCAGGTGCAACGAAAATAACGTTTCGGTAAAGGTTTCTTCCCCTGTCATGAGTGGGTGAGGGCGGGTTTTCTCGTTAAAGTAGCGGGAGTTCTGAGCCTAAAACGGTGCAAGGGGGAGAAAATGAGCGCGTACGAGGACCGTCCCAACAGGGCGCTGATCGTCATTGATGTCCAGAATGGCGTCGTTGACTTCTCCAGGGACCGCAACGCAGTGGTCGCAAAGATCACCGACCTGGTCGATCGTGCCCGTGCGGCAGGGTTGCAGGTCATCTGGGTCCAGCATTCTGAGGATGACATGCCTGTTGATAGTGAGTACTGGCAGATCGTCCCTGAATTGAAGCCTGCCGCCGGTGAGCGGATCATTCACAAGCTCTGGCGCAGCTCCTTTGAAGAGACTGACCTAGAAGAGGTCCTTGAAGAGCTGAAGGTCGGCCACCTTATTGTTACCGGCGCACAGAGCAACTACTGCGTCCGCCATACCATCCATGCCGCCATCGAGCGCGGTATCGATATCACTTTGATTGAAGATGCTCACACGACGCTCGATGAGTCCTGGAACGGTGTACCCATCCCCGCTGAGATGATCGTTGCTGAACTCAACCGCGCCTGCAGTAACTACGAACTACCGGATAGCCGAGTCGATGTGATCTCTGCCGAGAAGGTTCGTCTCTAACGTTCGCTATGCCTGAATTACCAGAAGTTGAAACCGTCCGCCGAGGGCTTCATACCCATGCGGTCGGTCGAAGGATCACTTCCGCCCAGCAACTTCATCCACGCGGACTCAATCCAAAGAGCATTGGTCCACTCGACCTTGTGGTCGGAGCAAAGATCGTAGATACCAAGCGTCGCGGTAAATTCTTGTGGCTCGTCTTAGATCGTCCCTATGTTTTGGCTGCACACCTCGGAATGTCAGGACAATTCCTCATTGATCCAGAAGATCAGAGACATACCCGAGCACTGTTTCACTTGAAGAAGGGGCTAAAAAGCACCTCGCTCCACTTTAATGACCAACGCACCTTTGGATGGGTATCTGTAGAAGAGACTATTGATGGAGTACCCACATCGGTCGCAAAGATTGCTCCGGATCTCTTTGATGAGTCAGTGGATCTGCCTCAAGTAATTGCCAATATCCGACGACGAAATGTCACGATCAAAACTGCGATACTCAATCAAAATATCGTCTCAGGGAT
>CAJBLC010000071.1 GCA_903953805.1 uncultured Actinomycetes bacterium
GGGTCCTTTGGATCGTTAATCTCAATTTTTATGCCAGTCGATACCCAGAAGCGCATGGCCATCCAACAGCGAGTATCGACATCTCGTCCACGAAGGAGTGCCATCTCATGAGATGTGAGAGGCGTGGCCTCACCGATGAACTCTCTCAAAATTGTTGCACTGCCTACTTTTACGTGGAGCTCATCGATAGCAATTTCGAGCGGCGTCTTTAGCGCTGCCCAGAGAAGGAGAAGAAGCTGGAGGAGAAGGCTTATCCAAGCGAGCCGATTTCCAAGCGCCGCCTCCACCGCAATTGCGAGCGAGCCGGCGAGAAAGAGGAGAAAGAGCCAGAGCCAGATCGGCCAGCCATCTCTCGAACTATAGGTCGACTCATCCATAAGAAGAACTTACCGCTCTTTCAACTCGAGTACCCTTGATCTGTGAGCAGAATTCCCAGCACCCAACCTCCTGCAGATGCACAAATCCCAGATCGCCATCCTAAGGCGCCGCCATCTGGAACGCAGATTCCATCACACTTTGGACATTGCTTCGGTTGCGGAGAACTTCATCCCACAGGTCTCCACTTAGTTGCTCACGTTGGCGAAGGACAAGATCTGACAGCGGTCTTTACCGTTACCGAAAATCATCAAGGCGCACCTGGTTTGGCCCATGGCGGTCTACTCTCACTCGCATTCGATGAGGCGCTCGGAAAGTTGATGTGGCTGATTCGCGCCCCAGCAGTTACCGCCCGACTTGAGACCGACTTTCTCCTTCCGGTACCAATCGGTTCAGAGTTACATATTCGCGCCTGGATCACTGGGCAGGTGAACCGCAAAGTCTATGTCTCGGCAGAGGGACACCTCGATTCACTCGATGGACCAGTGGCTGTTAAATCATCTGCTCTCTTTATTATCGTGCCGATGAAACACTTCTTAGAGAACGCACCTAAGGCATATATCGACCATGTGACTGCGCATCCTGAGCTCCTTGCATTTGTCGATCCCGATTTTGAGATTAATCCATGACGCTCAAAGTTCTCATCACCCGCTTAGATGAATCCATTCCACTTCCTCGCTATGCCAAAGGTGGTGATGCGGGGGCTGATATCTGCACCAGAGTAGATGTCACTATCGAACCAGGGGAGAGAGCGTTAGTTCCGACTGGTATATCTATCGCGCTTCCAGATGGCTACGCCGCCTTTGTCCATCCACGTTCTGGGCTAGCGATCAAGCATGGGGTCTCGATGGTGAATACCCCTGGAACGATTGATGCAGCATTTCGCGGCGAACTTCAAATGATTCTTATTAATCATGATCTACGAGAAGCGATCTCTTTCAAAAAGGGCGATCGAATTGCCCAGTTGGTAATACAAAAGGTCGAGCGCGCCGAATTTATCGAAGTGGATTCACTACCGGGAACAGAACGCGGTGAAGGTGGTTTCGGGAGCACTGGAAAGGCATGAGCGTGAGCGAGCCAACCGGCAACGATGATCGTGCCAAGATCCTCTCCGCATTAGGTGGTAAGCGGGGCCTGATCGATAGCGGAATACC
>CAJBLC010000072.1 GCA_903953805.1 uncultured Actinomycetes bacterium
TCGTGAGGTAGTGGCGAGAATCTGTTGAGCTCTCTGGATTATCGCCCTCTACCCAGAGGCCAGTATCGAGAACTTTGATGAGACGCTTTACCGTGAGCAGCTGAGATTCGGCCTCTCTCTGGACGAGCACGATCTTCCCGAGCGCTGCGCCAATCTCGTCGACCTTTACTCCAACTGGAAAATATCGGAAGAGCGCCCGATCGCCCTCATAGAGCGCCGGCTCCATGGATCGACCTTTGACGGTTATTTTCAGGATGCGCACGCCTAGAAGTCTAGATGTACGCTATCTCCCATGACACTGACAACTCTTATCTCAGATATTTTCTCATCAGCAGTAAGCGCTTCAGCTCACTGCGATCTCCCATGCGGAATCTACGATCCAGCCCAGGCAAAGATCGAGGCACAATCTGTGAAGGCAGCGATGGAGAAGTATTCAGCTTCATCAGATGCAGATTTCAAGGCACGTGCAGTAGCGGTCAAGGAAGAACGTTCCGAGATGGTGAAGCACCACCTCTGGGTTCTCTGGACTGATTACTTCAAGGCTCCTCACTTCGAGGCATACCCACAGCTCCACGTTCTCTTCAATGAGGCGACAAAGCTTGCTGGCGCTGGCGGAACAAAGGGAACAAATGATGTTGCCGTTGCCGACAAGCTCCTCGCAAAGATCGAAGAGATCTCTGAGATCTTCTGGGCTACCAAGAAGGCTTGACTTTTAAATCGGCTCCGGCCGAATAATTAACAAAAGCCCAATCACGCGGAGACGATCCGCTCGGCTGCAATACGAGCCATAAAGGAAAGTCGATCTATCAATCGCCGCTGCACATGTGCAGTGGCGATTGTTCTATTTAAGTGGGTAATCGCTGCTTCAAAGATCAGCAGGTTATCCTGCACCTCAATAACGCGCACATGGGCGCGCGCCTCTTCACCGACTGAGATTGATGTCGCCATCTCAAGTGTGATCGCGACAGTAAAAGATGTCTCTCCTGGTGCAAAGTACTCGGCAAGAGCTGCACTGCACGCGCTCTCTACGAGCGCTTGAGCGCTGCTACTTGAGAGAACAGGAAGATCATTCGTCCCAGAAGCGACAGATGTGTCGGCAGCGCGCACGATCATCGTGGACATACCCACGATTCCCAGCAGCTCTTCCGAATTCATGAAATTAACTTAGCGCACGAGTAGAGCTAGAAACCTTCGCGAAACTCCTGTGTATGTGAAATTTCAATAGTTGTTTGGCCATCAATTGTGATGGTGGTCTGGCTAAAAGTTTGGGTAAAGGTTCCGACTCCGAATTCAGAGCCGAGCAACTGCTCAGCCTGCATCTGCGCCGCGAGCGCCTCAGTCTGAGCGAGAAGTTGGGCATGCAATCTCTCTGGTGCGACCTCTTGGCAAGCTCCGCCAAGGAGGGATTTGAGGAGGGCGACATTCTGTTGATGGGCCACCATCGTGCTACTACAAGGTGGGCACTGCTCACAATGTTGAGCGAGTGCAACCTCAAGGGTTGGGTCATTGAGCTCGTGGTCGATCGAGAGCAAGATGGCATGGAAGATCTCTTCACACGAGTGTTGGTGGTTTCCGCCGTTATTCACGATCGCCCCCCTTCCCCGCTACTCCAGCATTTTCAGTCTTCTCGCTCTTCTCATTCTGGGGTGAGATTCCACGAGAACGTGCGTAATCAGCGAGCGATTCACGGAGCAACTTGCGACCTCGATGGAGGCGAGACATCACAGTTCCACTTGGAATTCCTACGATCTCGGCGATCTCTTTGTAGGAGTAACCCTCAACATCGGCGTAGTAAACGACCATTCGAAAATCTTCGGGAATCGCGGCGAGCGCTTCTTTTACATCGCCATCAGGAAGGTTTTCCAGCACTTGATCTTCCGCGGATTTTCCTTGATCACTGGTATGTGAAGCCGCTTCGTAGATCTGCCAATCTTCGACTTCACCATCAGAGATCTGTGGTCGGCGTTGATCTTTTCTATAAGTATTAATAAAGGTTGTTGTCAGAATGCGATAGAGCCAGGCTTTGAGATTGGTGCCTGGTTCAAATTGGTGGAACGAGTTAAATGCCTTTGCAAAGGTATCTTGAACAAGATCTTCCGCATCTTGTTGGTTCTTTGTGTAGCGAAGCGCTGCGCCATAGAGAGCATTTGCAAAGATCAGCGCATCTCTCTCAAACCGCTCTTTACGAGCACGTGGAGTCTCAGTCGCTCGGTCGATCGCCAAACCATCGGCGGTCGCTGCGCTCTTCTGCAACTCAAGCTCGGTGCTCATAGGTAATAAGGCTACTGCCATACTCTGAGAACGCGCTGAGGGATGGATCTATTCCCGCATGCGTGAAGATTAACCCGCACGTGCATCGGCTAAGTGGACGACTAGAAGAGAGTCTCGGGCTCACCGAGCTCGATGGGGGTGATCAACTCTGGTCCAGTATTGCGGATCGAATTAACGAGATCTGCGACTGGACGAGCAATGAGGCCGAGATCAGGCTTTGGGAGCTCCATCAAAGCGCGTATCTCATCAACATCATGTAACGAAGGATCGAGCCAACGATCCCATCGATCCTGCGGGAGGAAGGTTGGCATCCGAGAGTGGACAGTCGCTAAGAAGCCAACTGCTGGTCGCGTAATAATCGCAGCGCTATCAACAACTCGCCCATCTGGTGCAACCCAACGATCCCAGATTCCAGCAAATGCCAATGGCCTCCGTTTCGTCTCCCACTCTTCATGCGAGATATAAAAAGGTTGTTTTGGTTTGAAGGGACCCATCTCTGTAGCCCATTCGTAGTAACCATCCGCCGGGATCAGACATCGTCGATTGCGAAAGGCGTTCTTAAATGTTGGTTTGCTATCGACGCTCTCACTTCGGGCATTAATCGCTTGCGATTGTGAACGGAGCGCTGATGGCGCATCTTTACTCCACGGCGCGATAATTCCCCACGAAGCGGTGGCAAGAGTTCGTTGGTTTCCGCTCTCGCTACTTCCACTCTCGCTTTTAACGATATATATCTCGCGCGTGGGAGCGATATTCCAATCGGCGGGAAGGATAGGAAGTTGGGTCGAGCCAGAATGGATCTCAAACTCTGCGAGTAACTCCTCAGGGAGCTTAGAGAGCGCATATCGACCGCACATGAATGAGAGA
>CAJBLC010000073.1 GCA_903953805.1 uncultured Actinomycetes bacterium
CTCTCGCCAGAAGAGATTCTGATGTCCGAGTCACAAGAGCGCATGTGTGCGATTATCGAACCAAGCAAGCTCGCTCGCTTTATGGCGATCTGCAAGAAGTGGGATGTCACTGCAACTGTTATCGGTGAAGTCACATCTGGCGATCGCCTTCACATCACCTTTAATGGTGAGTTGATTGTGGATGTTCCACCGCGCACTGTTGCCCACGATGGTCCTGTCCTTACTCGTCCAATGGCTCGCCCTGATTATCTCGATACGCTCAAGCCAGTCGCACTTGAGCCAATCGAGTCACCAGATGCAATCAAAGCAGCAATCTTGAAGTTAATGGCTGCGCCAAATATTGCAGATAAGTCATGGGTCACGAAGCAATACGATCGTTATGTTCAAGGTAACTCAATCTTGTCCCAACCTGAAGATTCCGGAATGATCCGTATCGATGAGCAGACTCATCTGGGAATCGCGATCTCTACCGATGCGAATGCTCGGTGGAGCTATTTAGATCCATATAACGGCGTAAAACTGGCGCTTTTGGAGTCCTGCCGAAATATCGCAACATCCGGTGCCAAGCCGCTTGCGATCACTAACTGCCTCAACTTCGGATCCCCAGAAGATCCAGGTGTGATGTGGACCTTTGCCGAAACTGTTCGCGGTCTTGCTGATATCTGCTTAGAGATGGGCCTACCGGTCACTGGTGGAAACGTCTCCTTCTACAACCAGACCGGAAAAGTTGCGATTCTTCCAACACCCGTTGTTGGTGTTCTCGGAGTAATCCAAGATGTTCGCACTCGCACATCGATGTCATCAGATGAGTCTGGACTCGAGATCTTCCAACTCGGTAATACCGACGATAACTTCAGTGGTTCTGAGTGGGCACATTTACATGGTCAGATGGGCGATCACGCACCTACTCCTGATATCGATCACGAGACTCGGTTAGTAAAGGTTCTTCTTGAAGGCCAACAATATTTCGCTGCGGCACATGACATCAGCAACGGTGGATTTGCAGCGACGATCTCTGAGATGGTTTTGAAGAGTGGTGTCGGCGCAACGATCGAAATTCCTGCGGAATATATTCCTGGTGGAGTTACTGCTGGTCTCTTTGCAGAGACCCCAGGTCGCGTCGTTGTTGCAGTGAAGAGTTCTGATGTTGATGCGTTGCAGAAGCTCGCTGATGCACATTCGATTCCTATGCACTGGGTCGGAAAGACTGGTGGCGATGCGTTAGTCATTAATGGCGCAACGATTCCATTAACTGAACTCCGCACTGCCTTCACCGAGACCTTCCCGAAGCTCTTCGGATAACCAGACCATGCGCGATCCTGTAACCATGGCAAAGGTGAAGGGAATTCTGCAGGCACTTTCTGATGCTGAACCAGGTCATGCCGTTGAAGTTCGGATCCCGCCATATTCAGCGATTCAATGTGGCACAGGTCCAAAGCACACTCGCGGTACTCCGCCGAATGTTGTCGAGATGAAGGCGGAGACGCTCTTTGCACTTACGGCCGGAGAGATCGCCTGGAGTGCAGCAGTGTCATCTGGTGAGATTCACGCATCTGGTGAGCGTTCGGATTTATCAGCGCTCTTCGAGAAGATTAGGATGCACTCATGAGCCGCCGCCCTGATGGACGCTTGACGCACGAACTCTTCAGCGAAGAGCACCTGCCTCAAGATGAATGCGGCGTATTCGGAGTCTGGGCCCCGAGCGAAGAAGTCGCAAAGCTCACCTTCTATGGTCTTTATGCGCTCCAGCACCGTGGCCAAGAGTCGGCCGGTATCGCCACATCTGATGGCGAACGCATCTTTGTTTATAAGGATATGGGTCTGGTCTCACAAGTCTTTACCGAAAATGATTTAGCAACACTGACTGGAAATCTTGCCGTTGGACACTGTCGTTACAGCACCACTGGATCTTCTAATTGGAACAATGCACAACCGACATTACGTGCAACAAACCACGGCACACTCGCACTTGCGCATAACGGCAATCTCACCAACACTGGTGACCTTGCCGAATATTTAGCGAAGAATTTCCCTGGCTATCAAGATCATGGCAACCATGCAACAACTGATACCGAGATCATGACTGCTTTGATTGCTGCACAAGAAGGCGAATCATTTGAGCAAGCAGCAATGAAGGTTCTCCCGATGTTGCGCGGTGCATTCTCACTCGTCTTTATGGATGAGCAGACACTCTATGCCGCTCGCGATGCACATGGTGTGCGTCCACTTGTACTTGGCAAACTCGAGCACGGTTGGGTCTTTGCATCTGAAACCGCAGCGCTCGATATCGTTGGCGCATCCTTTGTTCGCGAGATCGAACCAGGTGAATTTGTTGCAGTCGATGGCGATGGTCTTCGTAGCTACCGCTGGGCAGAAGCAACACCAAAGGGTTGCATCTTTGAATATGTCTACCTTGCTCGTCCTGATACAACGATCGCTGGTCGCAATGTGCACACCACTCGCGTTGCCGTTGGTGAGCAGTTAGCGAAGGAACATCCGGTAGAAGCTGATCTGGTTATTCCCGTTCCTGAATCAGGAACTCCGGCAGCAGTTGGATATGCACGTGCATCTGGAATTCCTTATGGTGCTGGGCTCGTAAAGAACTCTTATGTCGGGCGTACCTTTATCCAACCATCACAGACGATTCGCCAACTCGGTATTCGGTTGAAGCTCAATCCATTACGGGAGATCATCGAAGGCAAGAAGATCGTTGTTGTGGATGATTCGATCGTCCGCGGAAATACCCAGCGCGCATTGATCCGGATGCTCCGTGAGGCTGGCGCCTTGGAGATCCACGTGCGTATCTCGAGCCCACCGGTGAAATGGCCGTGTTTCTACGGTATCGACTTCGCTTCACGCGCGGAATTGATCGCATCCGGGCTGGAGGTCGATGAGATTCGCCGATCCATTGGCGCAGATACCTTGGGCTATGTCTCACTCGAAGGTCTAGTCGAAGCGACCACGATCGCCGAATCAAAGCTCTGCACCGCCTGCTTTACTGGAAATTATCCGATTGAAGTTCCAGCCGATATTTCGAATGGAAAGAATCTGCTAGAGATTGTGAACAATTACGAGTGAGTACTTACGCAGAAGCAGGCGTTGATATTGATGCTGGAGATCGCGCCGTTGAATTAATGAAGGCTCACCTCAAGCGTGCTCGTCGCCCTGAGGTTGTCGGCGATATCGGTGGCTTCGCTGGATTATTTGATGTATCTGCTCTCAAAGAAATGAAGCGACCATTGCTTGCAACATCGACTGATGGCGTTGGTACCAAAACTGAGATTGCTCGAGCAATGGGGAAGTACGACACTATTGGTGAAGATCTCGTCGCCATGGTCGTTGATGATCTCGTTGTCTGCGGTGCCGAGCCACTCTTTATGACCGATTACATTGCCGTTGGAAAAGTAATCCCAGAGCGTATCGCAGAGATTGTTAAGGGTATTGCGATCGGCGCTGCCAAGGCCGGAGTTGCATTGGTCGGTGGCGAGACCGCTGAACATCCTGGACTTCTTGATGTCGATGAATTTGATATTGCAGGTGCAGCGACTGGCGCAGTTGATGCCGATCGCTTACTCGGTGCAGATCGTGTGCAAAAAGGTGATGTGATTCTTGCAATGCCAGCGAGCGGATTCCATGCAAATGGCTACTCACTTGTTCGCCATATTGTTGCGACCCAGAAGATCTCATTCGAAGCGAAGATTGAAGAGCTCGGTAAGACTGTTGGTGAAGTTCTTCTCACCCCAACGGAGATCTACTCACTCGATTGTTTAACGCTCTATAAAGCGATGCAAGATCAGTTGCACGCCTATAGCCACATCACTGGTGGCGGTATCGCCGATAACACTGCCCGAGTCATGCCCGCCCACCTGATGGCGACC
>CAJBLC010000074.1 GCA_903953805.1 uncultured Actinomycetes bacterium
ACTGTTCAAACTCTCATCGGTGCTGCGGGGATGTTGGCTGAGAGCGGCAAAGATGCCAAGACGCTCCGTGAAAATGTCACCAGCCCTAATGGAACGACCTATGCAGCACTGATGTCATTTGAAGGAAGCGATCTGAGTTCAATCGTTGCCAATGCTATGGCTGCAGCCGCAAAACGCTCTGCTGAACTTGCCTAATGAAGTTTAAGGTCGTTGTTAGTGCGATCGCACTCTCACTCATTGTTGCGAATCCTGTTCAGGCAGTAGTTAAACCTAAAGTTATAAAGATGGTTGCTCTTCCAACGCTGGCCGAGAGCACTTTCTTCCAGGGCAGTGGTGGGCAATGGTTCAGCACCTTGATCGCACCGCATTCGATCTATTTAGTAGGCACTTCAGAGCCAGCCAACGGACCGACCCAAGGTGAAGTAATAGCGCTAGATCCAGCTACTGGCTCACAACAGTGGGATCTCGCTATTCCAACGGTTTCTGACGCGATTGCTACAGCTGCCACCCTCGATTCTCTTGGAAATATCTGGATAGCAGGAAGTACTGCTCCTGTGGTTGCAACTCCGACCCCAACACCCGCACCTACGAATGCACTCAATCCAAGTGGCATCAAAATTGATCCCATCCCACCAACGCGCGCAGGGCTCACGCAGATCACCTTGTGGGAAGTTAGTTCCACCGGATCGCTCATGAATACCTTTACCTATGATGCTGGTGCAGTTTTTGAACCACTCTCACTTTTATATGCAAAAGGTTCGCTCACTATCGGTGGTAAAGATTTTCAAGTGAGTTCTACGATCGCCGGAAAGTTCACGAAATTTATCAAGGCAAGTTTTGTGCAACCAAGAGTTTCGACAGCAAAGAATTTTAAAGATGGTCTCTATATCTGGAAGAGTTATCTTTCAAAAAGTGCGATACCTGGTATTACGGGTTGGAAGCCGAAGTCGCCATCTCCGGTTATTCTTAAAGTGGGAGTCCGCACTGGACATATCTACCTCGCCTACAAAGTATTGAATCCAATATTAAAGATTGATTTTCTTCCCGGAGTAGGTCTGGTTGTAACAACTGAAAGTGCGAACGGTTACACAATCTCACTGCTTAAATAAGCGCAGCGCCCCATTTACTCCAGCGAGTGCGTATTGCTGACCAGCGAGCGTGATCCATGAGTATCCATCGGAATTGCTGAAATCAAGTGTTGATACGAGAGATATTCCTTTTGTCTGCGAATTTGCGGCGCAGAGGCGGGTTTGGCAGGTAAAGAGAATGCGGGTGCCATCGGTGGCGATCGCAGGTCCTGGGGTACCGAAGAAGTCCGATGGCGTATTTGCAATCACTGGATTTGGTGTCAGTGTTGTCCAACGAATCTGATCGGCATTAGGCAGAGCGATACCCGACGAGGCGAGCCAGCTTGCGCTCAAAACCCCTTTATTTACTGAGATAGCAACGTCAAAGCCGGCAATGGTTGTGCCATTTCCTGCTGGGTCGGGGGTTGAGTAGACCCAATCTTCTGGATAGATCGTTGCTCGAGTCGCTAACCGAATTTCACCACGCGTAGGGACTTTATCTTGATTGACCTGAAGGGTGGAGTCATAGAGAACATAGACAGTGTTTCCGACGTTGAGCGCCTTCACGTGGAAACCAACATCCCCGGTTGTGCGGCCATTAGTATCACGATCGCCATCAACGAGTTCATAATTCCACTTACCTGCAACCTTTGTTGCGCCAAGAAGGATTCCCTGCGATTCATCGCGGTAAAAGACTTGTAGTCCGGCGGTGGTAGCTACACAGGCATTTGATACCGACACATCACTCGATGTCCGAACTCGAACCGGATCCTTATAGTCATTGATTGCACTGCCGTTGCCATCGACAACTTCAAAGATCCACTTCTTGCCATCGTATGTTGCGTGGCGCAGATCCTTCTCTTTGAGATCAGAGTAGAAAATATTAAGTGTTTCAGATTTGCCAACTTTGGAACTACAGAGTGAGAGCGCACCGCTGACATCATCTGTGGTCTTACCTCCAACTGTAGAGTTGCCATCGATGATGATTGATGACCACTTCTTTCCATCGTACGTAGCCATCTTGAGATAGCCGCTCTTGCTATCGGTATAGACAATAATTGGTTTGCCAGCATATGTACTGGTCGCAAGGTATTTACCATCTGCGGCAGGGTCGACAACGGTGCTCTTCCACGTTGTTTGCGGAACAACATTATTTGTCGTTGCAGCAGCGGAAGATCCAAATTGGTTATTGGCAGCGGTGATGCTGAATGAGTAATTTCCACCGTTGCGTAGCCCAGTAACAGTGATGGGACTATCAGTTCCAGTTACTACTTGCCCGGTTTGATTGACCTTTACCGAGTAAGTATCGACATGGGCAGTTCGTGCGTTGGCAGGTGGATCGAAGGTAATAATCGCTGATTTATCAGCTACTAGCGCCTTTACATTGCGGGGAGCAGTAGGAGCACTAACGGCAACGCCAGCAGGGGGTTTCTGCAACATATCGGCCATCATGGCGAGCAGTAGTGGGCCTGGATCGTGGAAGATCTCCGCGGCATTCAAACTTGGACACATCACGGCATTTGCACCGCTATTGCTAAAGGTATCTTGATCGAGATGGCTCACTGATGAGCCTGGTTGATAAATCGAAGGCGTGTAGAGCAGAGGCTTCACGCCAGCATTAGCAGCAATTCCATTTGCACCAGACCAGACCAATCTCGTCGTGAGTGCTTTGCCTAACTCAGCAGATGGCGATGCTAAATCTGCCAAACGTGAACCATCTGACGTTTGGGCATAGGCATCATATGGAGTTGGTTGATCAATAGAACCAAGTCCAAAGAAACTGTCGTACGAGTCATTAGATAAGAATCCCAAGCCGTGGCCAAGTTCATGGAGAATGATTGATTCAAGGTCATATTGGTTTGGTGGACAGTTGCCATCAGTACCGAGATAGAGAGCTCGCGCCATTGTTGAGTTAATGTGAATCTCAATCTCAGGATTAGCTGGATCTAAATCTTTACCAGCAAGCGTGTTCGCCATCGCCGATGGATACCAAAGATCTGAGTCAGGTGCGCCTTTGAAGGCATGGAAGAACTTCACTGGTGTTGCAGATGCAAGAACTGACGCCGATGTCTGTCGGGCATAAGCGGCATTAATCGTGATCGGTACTGCCGACTTCCAATTAGCAGACCAACTATCAACCGCTGCTTGAATCGCGGGCTTTTCAATTTCTGGCACGTTCGTGTAATTAATAATGAAGGTGCTCTGCGCCATCGCGCTCTTTGGATGTGAGACATAAGGCGCCGGCTTTGTTGTTACAGATTTTGCAGAGGCAGAGCCCGCGTAATAGTTCGTCCAACCTGCTGGCACCCAATCAACTGTGAGTGCGTGTGCGCTTGAGATAGGAGAGAGCAACCCGCCTGCCATAGCGGCGATGAGAAAGGCGAGGCGTCCACGCGTGCGACTCATAATCGCAGAGCCTACCGATCTGAGAGGATAGGTGAGTAATGAGCGAGAAAGGGGCCGGGCCATGCGTGAAGTGACCATCTATTCAAGGTCAGGCTGCCATCTCTGCGAGGTCGCCCACCAGGCTCTTGAAGGATTGCAGAGCCAAGCAGATTTCTCTATCACGCAGGTTCTTATTGATGGGAATTCAGAGCTTATTGAAAAGTATGGCGAACAAGTTCCGGTTATCCATATCGATGGCAAGCCCCATGATTACTTCCGAGTGGACCCGGAGCGATTTTTAGCAGCGATTAATCAGAGGTAAGAACATCATCGGCATCGATGATGCGATATGCGTAACC
>CAJBLC010000075.1 GCA_903953805.1 uncultured Actinomycetes bacterium
AGGACCTTACTTAAACTCCCGAGCTCATTTGTGACTCGTACCGAGATGTGAATCGCGTTGTGAATAAGTGCAATGGCAATAAAGCCAAGAACGAAGAGCGGAACAACCGCGACTTTTGCCTTGGTGGGCGAAGAAAGATGTGAACTTCGACGATTACGTAACGCGAGAATCACAACAATCGGCGCAAGAAGAGAGACCCGAGCAAGTTTAAAGATGATTGCTGATGCGACCGATCCGGAGTTAAAGAGTGAGGCAGTTGCCAGCACTTGTCCAACATCGTGGACTGCTGCTCCTGCCCATGATCCGAAGGCTCGATTGCTCAAACCTGCCGCATGTCCTATGAGCGGCAATACCAGAATGGAGAGCGTTCCACACAAGGAGACAAGTCCAATTGCATACGAGCTCTCTTCATCTGTCGCATCAGTTTGTGGCCGAACCGCAGCGATTGCACTAGCTCCACAGATTGCATATCCACAAGCAATTAACAGTCCCAGACCATCACTAAGCCCAAAAAATCGTGAAAGTGCAAGGATGCCGAAGATAGTCAGGGTTACCACCACGAGAATGGCAAGTATCCCTTTAGCACCTACATATCGAAATGATGAGAGCGAGAGTTGAAATCCGAGAAGCACGACACCACTTCGCAAGAGAGTCTTTCCAGCGAATGCAGTTCCAGCTTCTGCCCAGTCCGGCCACTTCCACAGTTGTGTCACGAAGAAACCTAAGCCAACCGAGAGTGCTAATGGGCTGATGGTTGATTGCCAGTTACTTGTAGCAAAGGCAGTCGCAACGAGTGTGGCGATAAGCGCTAGCCCAGGAAGTAACCGTTTTATAAATGAGAAACGCCCTCCCAGCATTTTTACCGGAAGGGCGCTCATAAAGTAAGACTAGATCGAGTGATCCGTTACTTCAACATACTCGTCCTCTGTGAGGTAGGCGAGACCATCGAGATCGTCATCACCAGCAGTAAGAATTGCAACAATTCCGATACCGATCATCGCACCGAGCACTTCAGCGCCGATAAAGGCCAGACCTGACTTCACATCAATACCAGCACCGGCATTTGTCCACATGCGACCAAAGACCGCTGCTGGATTTGCAAATGCGGTTGAAGCTGTGAAGAGGTAAGCGCCACCGATCCATGCAGGGATAGCAATCGGGGCTAGATGGTCGTTGTACTGGTGGATCAAGAGCTGAAGGATGATGATCAAACCTGCAGTCGCAAGTACCTCTGCAACGTAGAGATTCATGCCCTTGTGAGCGATCGTTGAGTGAGTAACAAGGTGCTGCTTAAACATGTAATTTGCGAGAACCACACCGGCAAATGCACCAGCAAGCTGAGCGATGATGAAGGCAATGAGCTCATCGATTTCAAGGCGCTTGACCACAAACTCTGCGAAGGTAACAACAGGGTTGAAGTAGCCACCGCTGATTGCTCCGAAGACAAAGATAACGCAACCGAGTGCGAGCACTGTTGCAAAGGCATTAACGAAGAGCCCAAGGAGGGCATCTTGGGTGAGGAATGAGCCCATAAAGGATGAGCCAACAACAGCGACCAAGAGAATTGCAGTTCCAAGGAACTCTGAGAGTGATTTACGAAGTAGATGTGTCATAGGACAATTATGAAGGGAAAGCATTGAAATTAAGCGCTCTCTGGACTACTGGCTCGTACGTGTTCCCTCACCTTGCCTCATATGCGCTTAATGAGATGAATATTCACCTGAAATTTGGATAGTAGAATTGATCTATGGATCTTCAGAAGGTGCTTCTCTACTATCGCTTCACGCCGATAGCGGACCCGCAAGCGGTCATGCTCTGGCAGAAGACGCTGTGTGAGAGCCTAGGAATCAAAGGTCGCATCCTGGTCTCACCCCATGGAATCAATGGGACTGTTGGTGGCGATATGTCTGCCCTCAAAAAATATGTCAAGCAGACGAAGAAGTATCCAGGTTTTCGTGGAATTGATTTCAAGTGGTCTGAGGGAACTGGAAATGAATTTCCACGCCTGAGTGTAAAGGCGAAGAAGGAACTCGTATCTTTCGGTAATCCTGAAGAGATTAAAGTGGATGAGAATGGCGTCGTAGGTGGTGGCATTCACCTCAAGCCATTCCAGGTAGATGAGCTTGTGAAGGAACGTGGCGACGAAGTGGTCTTCTTCGATGGCCGTAACGCCTTTGAAGCGAAGATCGGTAAATTCAAAGATGCTGTTGTTCCTGATGTAACCTCATCACAACAATTTGTCGCAGAGATCGAGAGCGGTAAGTACGATCACTTGAAAGATAAACCGATCGTTACTTATTGCACCGGCGGAATTCGCTGCGAAATCCTCTCAGTCGTGATGAAGAACCGTGGCTTTAATGAGGTCTACCAAATTGATGGCGGCATCGTTCGCTACGGAAATAAATTTGGAAATGATGGCCTCTGGGAAGGCTCCCTCTATACCTTTGATAATCGCCTCTCGATCGATTTCGCTGCCAATCCAAAACTCATTGGTGAGTGCGATAACTGCGGGTCGCCAACTCGTCAGTTCTATAACTGCACGACTGCTTCTTGCCATCAGCTTGCATTGCTCTGTGAACCATGTGGTGCAGATGCATCGTCACGCGCTTGCCCGCATGATCCGGCGAAGCAACACGATTATGAGATGAGTGGTTGATGAGTAATGTCCCTACCGCTCGTCAGAAATTTTGGGAGCGGGCATTTGCCTCAACCGTTGTTCTCTACACTTTTGGCGCTACCTACGTCGTATGGAAGACCCTCACCAAATATGGCGCGAATTGGCTCGTCTACTTCATCATTGATGTGCCCACTTCGTGGTTTTATGGAATCTCTGCATCACGATTAGTTGTTTCAGTTGTCAAAAAGCGCTTCCATGAAGTGACAAAGTGGGGCTGGCTAGCTGCAATTAACTTTGCGATCCCACAAATCTATATTTTGTATTACGCGCATAACGCCTCTCGCCAAACGTTAATGATCTTCGCGCTAGTCATCACGGGTCTAGCTATTTCATCGGTATACACGCTCTGGACCCAAATCAAGAAGAGCCGCAGTTCTGAATAATCTGGTTGTACCCTAAGGCTATGAAAACAGCGTACTCAATTCTTGTTGGTCTCCATGTTGTCACCGTAATCGCAATGATTGCCCTACTTGCAGCCGAAGGTCGCAAAGCGGTAAAGAAGATACCTAAGGGTGTCACTCACGCTGGATTAACTGCGTTGGTCTTGGGAATTACTATGATCGTGATCAATGCTATGCGTCACAACAGTGACTCAGCAGTAGCGCTTCTCAATCACACGAAGTATGGGATCAAGTTTCTTGTTCTCGCAACCATACTTGCAATTGCTTTCAAGTACTCAAAGAAGCCGTCGATCACAAATGAGACTTGGATCGCTCTCGTCGGACTCTCGCTCTTCAACTTCATTCTTGCCGGAGCGTGGCAGTAACCCTTACTTCTTCTTAGGGCGATATGTGCTCGCCCCCTTGGCAAGCACAAGCATGAGAAGTAACGATCCGAGGGTAAGTACAAGCAAAAATAAGGCGCGCATTTAAATAGAGTAGTAGTTTGCCTTGGTCTTTGCAGCATGATCCTTCACGATTGTCGCATTTGTCGGAACGACTGCATCATCGTGGACCTTAATATTGCCGATAATTCGAGCCCCAGCTCCGAGAATCACCCGGTTGCCAATGGTGGGATGGCGCTTCTCATGGGAGAACTCACGAGCCCCGAGCGTCACATCGTGATACATCAAGACATCATCGCCAATAACAGAAGTCTCGCCAATAACAACACCCATGCCATGATCGATAAAGAATCGACGACCGATCTGTGCTCCTGGATGAATCTCAATACCCGTAACCGAACGTACCCATGCCATGTGAACTCGAGCCGCGAGCTTGAGATTATGCCGCCATAGGAAGTTCGCCCATCGGTAACCCCAGATTGCATGCACGCCTGGATATACGAGAAGTACCTCTAACTTTGATCGAGCAGCAGGATCCTGCTTAAGTGCATTCTCCAGATCTTCCTTGATATGAAGAGCCATATAAGCGCTTTAGTCCATCAAATCTTGATAGAGAACGGTCGAGAGATAACGCTCTCCAAATGAGGCGAGAAGAACAACAATATTCTTACCCTCATTCTCAGGACGGTTGGCTACTTGATGAGCAGCCCATAGCGCCGCACCTGATGAAATTCCAGCGAGAATTCCCTCCTCCTTTGCAGCTCTGCGAGCAAAGGCGAGCGTCTGATCATTTGGTGCATCAATGACTTCGTCATAGACATTGCGATCAAGGATCTCTGGAATGAAGTTTGCGCCAATTCCCTGAATAGGGTGCGGTCCAGGCTTGCCACCATTAAGGAGCGGAGATGCCTCTGGTTCGACTGCGATGATCTTCACACCAGGCTTAAGCTCTTTGAGGCGACCACCAACACCAGTAATTGTTCCACCCGTTCCCACGCCGGCGATGAAGATATCAACTTCGCCATTGGTATCGCGCCAAATCTCCTCTGCAGTAGTCGCCCGGTGGATCGCAGGATTAGCAGCATTTGCAAATTGACGAACAAGAACAGCGCCTGGCTCCTTACCAAGTTCTTCTGCCTTTGCCACTGATCCATTCATTCCCTCAGCGGCTGGTGTGAGAACAAGTTCCGCTCCAAAGGCACGAAGAAGTGCCCGGCGCTCTTTCGACATCGACTCTGGCATCGTCAAAATAACTTTGTAACCACGCGCAGCGCCAACCATGGCAAGGGCAATACCGGTATTACCTGATGTGGCTTCAATGATGGTCCCACCTGGCTTTAACTGGCCGCTCTTCTCAGCAGCATCAACCATCGCAATACCAATACGATCTTTAACGGTGCTCGTTGGGTTATAGAACTCAAGCTTCGCAAAGACATTAGCCTTTGCACCATCAGTGATGTTGTTGATCTTAACTAGTGGTGTGTTTCCGACAATCTCGGTGATGTTGTTATAAAGAGTCATGGCTACAGAATAGGTATCTCACAATAAATAAGCGAGTTGCGAAGAAGTTGCAAGAGATGAACTACCTGCAACTCTTTCGCAGAAAGAGGCCCTACTCTGGAAGTTTTTGTGCAAAGAAGTTGATCGTGCGAGCCCACGCTAACTTTGCTGCGCTCTCATTGAAGACTTCTGGTCGATCATTATTAAAGAATGCGTGCCCCGTGCCTGGATAGTCGTAGGCAACTGCATCTCCACCAGCGCCATTAATCTCTGTCAAAGCTTCCTGGATGCCAGGGGCAGCTGAAGTTCCATCACCTTCGGCGCAATGGATGATTGATGCTTTGCCGCTATAACGCGACCAATCTGGTGCATGCCGCTCCCAAGAAGCACCTGGGTAAAAGCCAACAGTGGCGGTGATCTGATCTGACAGCGTTCCGGACCAGATCGCTAACGATCCTCCCATGCAGAATCCGACTACGCCAACACGATCTGAGGTCGTGTTCTTCATGGCGGCGAGATACTTCGCGGCGGTAACGATCTCCTCACCTGCGCGGTCAAGTTCTAACTCCATCATTAATTTCTTCGCGTGATCAGGTTCAGAGGCTGCCTGTCCGTGATAGAGATCTGGGGCAAGAGCAACAAAACCGGCAGCAGCAAAGCGATCGACGATATCGGTGATATGTCCGACCAATCCCCACCACTCTTGAATAACTATCACAGCAGGTCCGGTACCGGACTCTGGAAGAGCGATATACCCAGCTCCTGATTTTCCATCTGCAGAGAATTTGATGTGGTTGCCTGCCATCGCTCTTACGCCTTTCCAGTTGTTGGGAAATTAAGTGCCGCTTGCGTTGATAGGCCAACTCGGGTGAGCTTGATACTTCCCTTTAATTCATTCTCCGTGAGCGTTCGAACAATTTGAAGTCCTAAACTGGCCGAACTCTCCAAATTAAATCCTTCAGGTAGCCCGACTCCGTTATCACTGACCACGACGAGACACTCGTTATCCGAGTGCGAAACCTCAACGCTCAAGGTATCGCCAGAACTCTCTAACCCATGCTCGAGTGAGTTGTGAATCAATTCAGTAATGACAAGGGCTAGTGGCGTTGCAACCTTGGAATCAAAACTTCCGAATTCACCTACTTTGGTGAGGGTAATGGGGCGCGAGCTCAGTTCAATCGCATTATGGACAATTCGATCGTAGACCTCATCAAAGAGAACGACCTCGGCCGAACTTCCCGAGAGAGTTTCATGAACAATCGCGATAGAGGCGACGCGACGAACCGCCTCGGCAAGAGCCGCAGAAGCAACTGGGTCTTCTACCCGTCGTGATTGGAGGCGTAGTAAAGCGGAAACGGTCTGCAGATTGTTCTTCACGCGGTGATGAATCTCGCGAATCGTTGCATCCTTGGTAATCAGAGCCCGGTCCTGCCTACGCAATTCAGTAACGTCGTGGAGGAGCACGATCGCACCAATACGATCGCTACCCTCGATAAGCGGAATAACAAGAAGGTCGAGCACTGCTCGACCATTATCAAAGTCATCGCGACGAAGTTCTTTACCGCTAACGGCCAATGACCAGGGCTCATCAGTTGGCAACGATGCATTATCAATGGTCGATAAGAGTTCACCCAGGATCTGATTCTCGATCTCGCCCGGCCATCCAGCTCTGCTAATCGCCGAGCGAGCATTCGGACTGGCATAGATCACTACCCCAATGGAATCGAGTCGGATAAGTCCATCACCTACGCGTGGCGCCGATTCGCTCCGATAGATATTTCCGGCGACTGGGAAGGTGCTCTCCGAGACCATGCGATAGATCTTGTGGGCGATCTCGCGATAGTTAATCTCGAGACGAGATTTTGAACGCATCTGAACGGCATCGCGATGGCGGGAGATTACGGCAATGACATGGCCATTGAAGAGAACTGGCACAGTCTCTTCCTTAATAAGTAGCTCGCCTACTTGTTCTGGCTCGGTATCGCGAACGATCTCACCTTGAGAGAGAGCCTGATCAATACGTGGATTATCGCCCCATGAAATCTCTTGACCGACGAGATCGTAGGTGAAGACCGTCGCTGCAGTTGTGGGGCGGGTATGAGCGATTGCAACATGGCCGGTAGGCCAACTCTGGTAATCCTTCCGCTTTGGAACCCACAAAATCAGATCGGCAAAGGAGAGATCAGAGAGGAGTTGCCACTCGGCGATGAGTTCACTGATTCGTTCTTGGTCATCAGCAGTGAGCGCCGTACCCTCAAATGCATAACGAGATGACACGAAACCTCTTCTGTGAAAGCCGTAAGGATCGGCAGGAGCTACCGAAGTGATTGCACGATCTTACCAATCTCGCCCCTACCCGTCTTCGTCGCACCAAAGTTTGTTCCACCGAAGAGGCCGCTTCCTCCTGATAACTGGCTCTCTCGTATAAGGAAGCGGTTCTCTGCGGTTGTGAGGGTGAGGAAACGGGCCTCTGCCTCTCTAAGTTCGCGTGAGCTCCCCACCAAGATGCAGATGTAGGTAATCGGAATCTTCCGTAGTAGAAGTGGGAACTCCTTAAGAAAGAGGGCGAGTTCATCCATGCTCTCCTCGGTAGAGCACGAGATATAAAGCAGATGTGATGTCGACTCCACGATCGATGAGATGAGATTTCCATACCAACGTCGGTCATGAACCGCCTCTCCTAGTGATGGAAGAGATCCAATGTCGACGATGACGCTCTCCTCAGCATGGAACTCTGGAAGAGCGCGCGGTCGGGTTGAAGGTTCAAGCGAGATCACAGTGAGGGCGTTCGAACTCTTTGCTAACCGCCGTGTCAGTGACTGCGAGCGAAAATCAGCATCAACGATTCCCACTCTCCTCTGTGTCGATCGAGTGCCAGAGAGTTCGTTGGCGAGCGCCACCGCTAATGAACTCCTGCTTGGAGAACTAGCGCTTCCAGTAATAGTGAAGATCCGTGGAGCTGATTTTACGATGGTCGGAGCAATCTCGGGTTCGGGCCGCCCACTCTGGACAAGTGGCAGGCGAAGTTGCGAGCGAATCTTCTGCATGATGGCATGCGCCGCAGGTTCAGAACCCTCGAGTGAGATAAAGGTAAATGGTGCATCCTCATATTTCATCAATAGATCAGATGAGAAGCCAGGGAGATCTGCTTTGTAAACAATGACAGTTCGAAATGAACGTCGCCCGGAAAGGTGCTCCTCCAAAGCTTGGCTATCGAACGCTCGATAGATAATCGACCATCCTTGGGAGAAGAGAAGCTGTGCAACAAAGTCCTCAAAATCTGCATCAGCGATCGCCGTGACAACTTCAATCTGTGGAATCTCAGAGCGCATTTCTTACCACCACTATCCGACCTGTTGTGAATGAACTGATGATTGGCATAATCTCTCGATCATGTAAGAGGAAGAGAACCGTGACGGCACCACCAAGGTCGCGTGATTTATTATCGACTCCTTGTATCCGAATATTGCTAGCAACAAGTTCTGGATCTTTTCCGGAATCTTTGGGTATCGAATACAGGTCTACTCGATCACCGGCTCCCAAATCACCTGGTAAATCACTCTTGGCAATCCCGATCGGAAGTTGACGGTAATCGGAGACTGCACCGGCTTGGGCAATTGCATTGAGTGGAATAAATTCATGGAGGCCAATCGAGCGAGTGACAACATTGCCGATCACCCTCGAGCTCCCGCGATAATAATTCTGCTGCGAGCTACCGAGAGTGGCATCGATGCGCGCTATATCAGCGGCGGAGATCACCGCCCCTGGCGCCAAAGGATGTGTAGTCACCCACATGGGGGTAGCGCTCTGAGAGGCGGTTGCTAAACCGATCGCCGCGAGAAGAGAGATAGAGATTGCTCCGATCGCGACAATCCTTCGGTTATTTCGTTGGATAAATGTAGAGAGTTGAAACATAAGCGGATCACAGTGGACAACTGGCTCTAGAAAATCATCCGAAGGTATGAGGTGTGGATAGAGATCTGAGGGCACTCTCCCGTCATGGCCCAGAAAAAAATATTAGAAGAAGCTCCTTCGTATGAGTTGAAGGAGATCCGCCTCCCCAAGAAGTTGGTATTTCCTTATGCAGGAGCTGCCAATGGAGTAGATCACTCAGCTCTCCCACTCTTTGGCTTTGAACCAGCCCTTTCGACCGAGGCACCTGTTAAACCACTCTCCTCCAAGCTCTACCTGGTTCCAACGCCAGTTCGCTTTGAAGGTGAAGAACTCGAACCTCAGATACAGCCAAAACCCTCGCCCCTCTCAGATTTACCCGAGCTCGAACAATGGGTCTCTCGTTTTGTCGTGAGTGTGATTGAAGTGTGGAGCGGAAAGCGCGCAGCCATGCAATTGGCACGTTGGACTCATCGCAACATCTTTGATGGTGTGGTGAAAGCAAGTGGCGCTAAGCGCGCCCTACCGAAGATTCGCAATATCTATATTTCACAACCAATTGATGGCGTTGGTGAGGTGACCGTTACCTTGCGCTATGACGAGCGAGTTCGCTCACTCGTCATGCGCTTTGAAGGTGTCGATAAGCGGTGGCTCTGTACCGAGCTCTCGCTGATCTAATGACGATTAAGCGGCGCCGTGACAGCGCTTGTACTTCTTTCCAGAGCCACATGGACATGGACCATTACGTGATGTTCCACCCGTGCTCTGCGCCTCGCCACTCTCATCTGCTGCGCTGTAGGTAAGTGGAACAACTGATTGCTCAGGAGCCCCAACGCCTTTTGGAGTTACTTCAACGCTATTGTCATTACGCTCAACTTCTACCTCTACATTGAAGAGCAGCGCAACAAGTTCTTCCTTAATCGCATCCATCATGGCCGAGAAGAGTTCATACCCTTCCTTCTGATATTCCACGAGTGGATCGCGTTGCGCCATCGCGCGAAGG
This sequence comes from uncultured Actinomycetes bacterium, assembly GCA_903953805.1. GTDB lineage: Bacteria > Actinomycetota > Actinomycetes > Nanopelagicales > Nanopelagicaceae > PALSA-747. The sequence continues at coordinate 9,856 of CAJBLC010000075.1, forward strand.
CCAATGCCCTCCTGGAGGTAATCCATCTCGTATAAGTGCTCACGCCATTTGCGGTCTAATACCGAGAGGAGAACTTTGCGCTCGAGTTCGCGAACAACTTCAACTCCGAGGCTCTCTTCGCGCTTTGCATATGCAGCACGAGCGTCGGCAAGGACCTTATTGAGCAAAAAGTCGCTATCGAGGCCTGCAACGCCACCAACTTCAGCACTGATCTCTTCGACAGTAAATGAGATTGGATAGAGCAGCTTTAAAGCCTGCCACAGCGTCTCAAGATCCCAGTTCTCTGGGAAGCCACTTGCCGTCGCAGATGTGACATATGCAGTGACGGTATCTTCCATAAAGGTTGCGACCTGAGCTGAGATATCTGCCCCTTCAAGGACTTCACGACGCTCGGAGTAGATAACTTCGCGTTGGCGATTCATGACATCGTCATACTTCAAGACATTCTTACGCATCTCAAAGTTGAGAGATTCGACCTGAGTCTGCGCTGAACGAATAGCGTTAGAGACCATCTTTGACTCAAGTGGTTGATCATCAGGAAGACCTGATGCGCTCATAACGCGCTCGACCAAGCCAGAGTTAAATCGGCGCATCAAATCATCTTGGAGTGAGAGGTAGAACCGTGACTCGCCAGGATCGCCTTGGCGACCAGAGCGACCACGAAGCTGGTTATCGATACGACGAGATTCGTGGCGTTCAGTTCCGAGGACATAGAGGCCACCGAGTGCAGTAACTTCCTCGTGCTCTCTCTTCACTGCCTCTTTCTGCTTAGCAATCTCAGGGCCCCAAGCTGCTTCATACTCTTCTGGTTGATCAACGGGACTTATGCCGCGACGTTGGATTTCAAAGTCAGCCATGAACTCGGGGTTTCCACCGAGCATGATGTCAGTTCCACGTCCTGCCATATTTGTAGCAACTGTGACTGCACCCTTAACACCGGCACGAGCAATAATCGCTGCCTCGCGTTCGTGCTGTTTCGCATTAAGAACTTCATGCTTGACGCCACTCTTTGTTAAGAAGGCGGAGAGCTCCTCAGATTTTTCAACAGAGACAGTTCCAATAAGAACTGGCTGACCCTTGCGATGCTTCTCCACGATATCTGCAGTGACCGCCGCAAACTTACCGACCTCGCTCTTATAAATAAGATCTGGTTGATCAACGCGCTGGCTGGTCTTGTTAGTAGGGATTGGGATAACGCCGAGCTTGTAGATCTGCATAAATTCAGCAGCCTCAGTCATAGCGGTACCGGTCATACCAGAGAGTTTCTCGTACAGGCGGAAGTAGTTCTGAAGAGTGATTGTCGCAAGGGTCTGATTCTCATCCTTGATCTCAATACGCTCTTTCGCTTCGAGCGCTTGGTGGAGACCTTCGGAGTAGCGGCGACCTGAGAGGACGCGGCCGGTGTGCTCATCGACAATGAGCAGCTCACCATTCATAACGACATAATCTTTATCGCGCTTGAAGAGCTCCTTAGCGCGGACGGCGTTGTTCAGGTAGCCGATCATGGGAGTGTTCTCAGCGATGTAGAGATTACCGATGCCCAAGATCTCTTCGACCTTTGTTACACCCTCTTCGGTGATTGAAAGATTGCGCTTCTTCTCATCGATCTCGTAGTGGAGATCGCGAGAAAGCTTCTCAGCGATCGATGCAAATTCCACATATAACTTTGTTGGCTTATCAGCGGGACCAGAAATGATCAGTGGCGTACGCGCTTCATCAATCAAAATAGAGTCAACTTCATCGACGATGGCAAAGTTGTGCTCGCGCTGAACGCAATCCTCAATCGACCACGCCATATTGTCACGGAGATAGTCGAAGCCAAATTCATTATTTGTGCCGTAAGTGATATCTGCAGCGTATGCCTCACGTCGCTCCGCTGGAGTCATATTCGAGAGAATCACGCCGACCTTGAGACCGAGGAAGCGATGGATACGACCCATCCACTCACTATCGCGCTCAGCGAGGTAGTCGTTCGTTGTAACGATGTGCACACCTTTACCAGTGAGCGCATTCAAGTAGGCAGGAAGTGTGGAGACAAGAGTCTTACCTTCACCAGTGCGCATCTCTGCGATATTGCCGAGGTGAAGCGCAGCTCCACCCATAATCTGAACGTCATAATGGCGCTGACCGAGGGTGCGCTTTGCAGCTTCACGGACAACTGCGAATGCTTCAGGAAGGAGGCTATCGAGATCCTCTCCTGCAGCCAGGCGTGACTTAAAGCTAGAGGTCAGAGATTGAAGTTCGAGGTCGCTCTTCGCTGAGATAGCGGGCTCCCATGAGTTAACTGCTTCAGCGATCTTCTCGAGGTTGCGGACTGCTCGGCCTTCGCCAGCTCGCAGAATCTTGTCTAACAGGGCCACAATTCCTCTTTCTTCGCTGTACCTCGGAGTGCCGGCAATGAAGTGCCTATCTTATTCGCTAAAAAGCGCCCTGCCACACAGGCGCTGAGCAGGGCATCAGGCTCATATGAGGCCACTTTTAGGGCTCGTAACGCCTCGCCCATTGTGCTCCCCGTTGTAACCAAATCATCCACCACGATTATTCCCTCAGCTCCCCGTCGATCACTTCTCACCCTGCTCTGCGCGGTGAAGGCGCCATAAATATTTCTCTGCCGCTGCTGCGCCGTCAATCGGCTCTGATCGGCGATCGCTCGAGTCGGAGCTAAAAGTGGCAGAACTCGACATGAGAGTCCGATGCTCCGCTCTACCTCATGAGCAAGAAGCTTTGAGAGCACAACGGTATGTGCAAATCCGCGACGTCGATCGGCCTTCCGAGAAGAGGGGATGGGAATAAGGAGGTAACGATCTAAAGAGAGATCACGATGTATTCGGCTAAATCTCATCGCCATAAGTGAAGCAAGATATCTGGCGCAGGCTCGATCGTTACTCTCCTTTGCAGCAAGTATGAGATGCGACGATGTCTCGTTGTAATAGAGCGCCGAGTACAGAGGAAGTTGATGAAGTGTCACTTCATTTCGAAACGAGACCAACCCACTTTCACATCGGGGACAGATCTCAACGTTGCCTGCTCCACATGCGACACATTGAGTTGGATAAAGGAGGGAGCGAATCTCAGCGAAGGACATCCGCCCTTTCTATCTCACTTTAAATATCGTCGATATCGAATTCTACAAATGGTGTTGATGGTTGGTCGCTCGGGATAGAAGATATCGGCTCACTCGTGATAGGAATTCCTGGATTCTTCGGAAGGGTCACGACAAAGTGAGCACCATAACCTGGTCGACCCCATGCCTTAAGAACTCCTTGATGAAGTTTCGTATCATCTAACGCGATCGCTAGGCCAAGACCAGTTCCACCGCGCAACCGCGAACGGGATGGGTCAGCTCGCCAGAATCGATCAAAGAGTCGCTCTGAATCTCGCTCTGTAAATCCAATACCGTAATCTCGAACTCCGATTGCGACCTCGTGCTCACTCTGAGCCAAAGTGACTACTACGCCTTTGTTCTCGCTATGGTCGATAGCATTTGAGACAAGATTTCGAACGATTCGCTCAATTCTCCGATCATCGACGAGTGCCTGATACTCAGCATCTGGCGCGACAAAGGAGAACTCTTTAAGCTGGTTGGCCTGCAATTGGTCCACAACTTTGAGGACGAGTGGCTTGAGATCGACCTCCTTCGTCTCCAAAATCGCAGCTCGGGCATCAAATCGGCTCACTTCCAAGAGATCTGCAAGGAGCATCTCGAAGCGATCAATTTGTGCGATAAGGAGCTCTGCGCTGCGAGACGTTGCCGTATCTAATGAGTCACGAGAGTCGTAGATCAGTTGGGATGCCATGCGGATTGTGGTGAGCGGAGTGCGAAGTTCATGGGAGACATCAGAGACGAAGCGTTGCTGAAGCCTTGATAGATTCTCCAAGCGTGAGATCTGTTGCTGCATCGAGAGCGCCATCTCGTTAAAGGAGATCGCTAGCCGCCCCATCTCATCTTCACCTTTAATAACCAATCGTCGATCCAAATCACCTTCGGTGAGCTTTGCAGCAACTTCAGCAACTTCTCGAACTGGCAATACGACTTTTCGCACGACATACCAGGTAATGAGCGCAATCATGAGAACCAAGACAAGGGCAGTTCCGAGCATCCAGCCACGGATCAAGCTAATGAGTTGCTTCTGCTGTGTGAGCGGGAAGAGATAGTAGATCTCATAGATGGAACTTGGCGGTATTCCGACGACTCGTCCAACTGCGATCGCATCGATTACTACACCAGGCCTATTGGCATAACGAATCTTTACTCGCATAGATTGGGAGAAGAAATTCTTTCTCACCTGCGTACGTAGCGATTGCGGGATCGTTGAGAGCAGAACCTTATTTGAGCTACCTTGGAAGACGGTTGAAAACTTGGCGGTCGCTGGAGTTGCCAACATAATAGTTTCGCGGACAGAGGTCGTAGGACTTACCTCGCTCGCCTTAAAAATTCCCCGAATAACTTTCTCGAGTGAGATATCAGTCCGATAGCGAGTGGCGTCGAGTTGTGATTGCGTGTAGTCAACGAGCGATTGCGCCTCTGATGTAGCGGCATTGCTCTTCTCGCGATAAACACCATTACCGATCTTCTGATACAGAAGGGTTCCCACGATGGCAGTAACAATGATGGAGATGAGCACAGATGAACCGATCACTTGAAGCAGGATCGACCTGCGCCAACGGCGGAGAAAGGTTCTCACGACAAGGCCACTAGCTCAGATTGCCGGCTTTGTAGCCCACGCCTCGAACGGTCTGAATGAGCTCTGGATTATCGGGGTCGCGCTCTACCTTCGAACGCAGACGTTGCACGTGAACATTTACCAACCGGGTATCGGTCGCATGCTGGTAGCCCCAGACTTCACTGAGAAGTGCTTCACGAGTAAATACTCGACCCGGCTCCTTTGCGAGTGCAACCAAGAGATCAAACTCCAACCGGGTTAACGGAATGGTGCGACCATCACGAGTAAGTGAATGAGCAACTTGGTCGATGGTGATATCACCAATGCGCAACGAGTTGGAAGGTTCTGCAGGAGTTCTGCGTAGACGAACCTTTAAACGGGCAACCAATTCAGAGTTCTTAAATGGCTTCACCATGTAATCATCTGCACCAGCTTCGAGGCCAAGGACGACATCGTGAGAATCACCCTTTGCAGTAAGCATCACGATCGGCACCATGGACTCTGCCCGGATCTGGCGACAAATTTCTACGCCATCAACTCCGGGCAGCATCACATCTAAAAGTACGAGATCAGGCTTATTGACTCGAAATTCATCGAGCGCTTGATCTCCATGATTGACGAGATCGACCTCATATCCAGCACCGTTAAGCACAATGCCTAACATCTCTGCTAGATCTTGATCGTCATCAACAACCATGATGAGAGGCATTAGGAACCGTGCTCCCAAGAGTTGAGGTAGAGCTCTTGTGCTGGTGTCAGTACATCGATTGATGCACCCATGCTCGCAAGCTTCAAGCTAGCAACTTCCTTATCGATTGCAGTTGGCACTTCATGAAGTCCGGCACCGAGATCCTTTGCAGCTTTGAGCAACCACTCTGCAGTGAGAGCCTGATCAGAGAAGGACATATCCATCACTGAAGCTGGGTGGCCTTCAGCAGCGCCGAGGTTAACGAGGCGACCTTCGGCAACAAGGAGGATACGACGACCATCAGCAAGGACATATTCATCAGTCTGATGGCGGATCTTCGAGTTCTTCTGCTTGGCATTCTGCTCAAGCCAGGCAACGTCAATTTCAATATCGAAGTGGCCAGAGTTAGCGAGAATTGCGCCATCCTTCATCACGGCGAAGTGCTCGTCGCGTAGGACATCGCGGTTACCTGTGACGGTAATGAAGAAGTCACCAATCTTCGCTGCTTCGACGCCAGGCATTACGCGGTAGCCCTGCATCAATGCATCAAGTGCCTTTGTTGGATCAATCTCAGTAATGATGACATCTGCGCCCATACCTTTTGCGCGCTCAGCAACACCCTTACCGCAATAGCCAAAGCCACATACGACAACGGTTGAACCTGCGATCAAAGAGTTAGTTGCGCGGAAGATCGCATCCCAAGTTGATTGTCCGGTACCGAAGCGATTATCGAACATATGCTTGGTGTCGGTGTCATTGACGGCGATCATTGGAAACTTAAGCGCTCCATCTTTCGCCATCTGCGAGAGGCGGATAACACCGGTCGTTGTCTCTTCGCAACCACCTTGGATTCCTGCAAGAAGTTCAGTACGTGTTGTGTGAAGAGTATTAACGAGGTCGCAACCATCATCAAAGACAAAGTCAGGCTTGATATCAAGTGCAGCGTTGAGATGTGAGTAGTAACCATCACGGTCAACAGCATTGCGTGCAAAGACGCTTATTCCATATTCATGGACAAGTGCGGCAGCAGTGTCATCTTGGGTAGACAATGGGTTCGATGCGCAGAGCGCAATCTCTGCTCCACCAGCCTTGAGCGCGATCATTAAATTCGCGGTCTCAGTTGTCACGTGCATGCAGGCAGCGATACGAGTTCCAGCAAATGGCTTCTCTTTCGCAAAACGATCACGAATCTGCGCAAGTACTGGCATGCTCCGGCCAGCCCACTCAATGCGCTTCTTTCCTTCAGCGGCTAGCGCTGGGTTTGCAATCTCACTCCGAATGGATGTTTCTACGGTCACGGCTGTGCTCCTATTTTCTCTGGTATTACTGTGAATACAAAGGTGTAAGCGTCGAAATAGACTTCTTCGTGAGGCCTCACTAGATAGCGCAAAGATTACCTGATGAGGGCGAGTACGCGATCCCGAACGCGCGCCATCTCCTGCGCGCTATGAGCCTCAACATTAAGTCTGAGGAGGGGTTCGGTATTTGAGCCCCGCACGTTGAACCACCAATCGGGCCCTGAGACGGTGAAGCCATCGAGATCGTCGACTGGGAACTCACCTTCGAAAGTTGCCTTAATCATCGCCAGTGCGGCAGCGGTATCGGCCACCTTGGTATTGATCTCTCCACTTGAGTAATAACGGTCATACGGAGCCAAGAGCTCCGAGAGCGGAAGATCACTTGCCGCGAGCTCTGAGAGGGCGAAGAGCGCTGCCAGCATCCCCGAATCGGCACGCCAGAAATTTCCAAAGTAGAAGTGTCCGGAATGCTCGCCGCCAAATACTGCACCAGTCTCCGCCATCAACTTCTTAATGTACGAATGGCCAACGCGAGAACGGATTGCTGTTCCGCCATGTTCTTCAACAATCTCTGGCACAGCACGTGAACTGATTAAGTTATAAATAATGGTTGCCCCAGGTTGGCGCTTTAACTCACGTACGGCAATCAACGCAGTGAGCGTAGAAGGATTTACCAACTCGCCCTTCTCGTCGACAAGGAAACAGCGATCGGCATCACCATCAAAGGCGAGTCCAATATCTGCCTTCTCTGCCTTCACTCGCTTCTGGAGGTCAACGAGGTTTGCAGCTTCGATGGGATTAGCCTCATGGTTTGGGAAGGTGCCATCTAATTCAAAATACATAGGTGTGAGATCAACATTGAGCTTTGCCATAACCGCAGGAGCGGTGTAACCAGCCATGCCATTACCGGCATCAATCACTACCTTGAGCTGTCTCGCATTCGCAGTGGTCTTCGCATCAAAGAGGGAGAGGAGAAAATCGGCATACTCTTCCAACATCGGTTGATCATGCGAGACCCCAGGAGCTCGCAACGCCATCGGTACGCCGTGAAGAATTAATTCACGAATCCGAATGAGCCCCGACTCTTTACCAATCGGCCGAGCACCACTCTTGCAAAGCTTAATTCCATTGTATTCCGCTGGATTATGACTTGCGGTAAACATTGCACCAGGAAGGTTGAGTTTACCGGCAGCAAAATAGAGGAGATCTGTCGATGCTAAGCCAATGCGAATGACATCAAAACCTTGAGACATAACGCCATCTGCAAAGGCGGTAGCGAGAACTGGTGAACTAGGCCGCATATCTTCGCCGATGACTACGGTAGAAGGTTCGCGCTCTTCCTCAAGAAATTTTGCATAGGCACAGCCAAGAGCAAAAGCGAACTCTGCTGTTACTTCACCATCGACTAAGCCACGGATGTCATATGCCTTGATGATTGCGTCGAGTTGCTCTGCAGTAAACATGTAGTAAATCTAGCGGTCGAATTACTGGGAGGGAATTGCGCGCAGGTGGCCGCGTCGACCGATTTCTGCGCCAGCTGGTGTGCTCGCGATAGTGGGAGCCTGCGCCTTCATCGAACCTACTTCGCGTACCGCATCAGCGATCGCCATAATGTCATCGTTATTTGGGCCAGCTTCGTGATCGCTCGCCTCAGCTTTTATGACCGTCCAACCGTTAGGTAACGTCAACTTCTCTGAATGCTCGAGACACAAGTCGTATGCATGAGGTTCGGCAAAGGTTGCGAGTTCACCCAAGATCGCCGTGGAGTCGGCATAGATGTAGGTCAAGGTGCGAAGCGCTGGCTTACGGCAACTAGCGCGGGAGCAGCCGCGACTGCCGCGACGAACCGGTTGGCTGCTTCTCATAGTTTTAAATCTAGTGGGTCAAGGTATGAACATCGTTGAACGGCAGGGCCGTGTTTTCTACCGATACTCCAGGAGCTACTGGAAGGTATGTCAGTCCGCCACCAGTGACGAGAGCACCGACATAGGTACGTGATCCACGAGGAACGGTAAAGCGAAGGCTATTAACACCAATTTTTGGCGCCCAGATAGCGATATCGCTGCCAGTGATTGTTTGGCTAAAGCTCTTGCCGTTGGAGTATTTTCCAGAGAGAGTGAAGCGGATCTCGGTACCGAGAGCGCAGATAACAGGAGTTGCTCCCCCAAAGTTCATGCTGGTATCTGCCAGGGCTGGCGATGGTGCTGCCCACGCAAAATCACTAGAACCAATGGTGGTCAAGGCGCTTGCAACGATCGGCTGATCAGATTGAATGTGTAAGCCAAATGGTCCAGTCGTGGTGAGATTTTTGAGTGGGATTGTCACGACTTGGCCATGCTTCACCGAGAGGCCATCAAATCCAACTGGAATGAATTTCCCATCTGCCGATATAGCTTCTACTCGCAGTGTGGCATCAAGCGCGCCGGGGACTAGTAAGCGGAGCGAATTAATCACGCTGCTCTTATCTCCGTTATGCGGATACAACGCTGAGATAAATAAATCTTTTGCCGGAGTTGAAGATGGTTTTACAAAATCTAATCCAAGAGCATGCAGTCCCTTTGCGCGTTGATCCAGGACAAAACTTGAAATCCGACCTGTTCGAGTGATGATATGCAACGCCATATTCTCTTCACCAGGTGCAAGTGCATCAAGTGGGAGCGTTGCTGCTGAGTTCGCTTTTACTTTCACTGAATGAACTGCAAGAGCGACCTTCGATGTAAAGGCATAAATATCAACCGTGGATTCACTGAGACCAGAGTTCGCAAGATAGAGCGTTCCCTTGCTCGTTAATCCACCTGAACCACCAACAAACCACTCATCCGGCGAACCGGGTGAACATGGAACAACGGCAATACCCGAACCTGGAAGCGATGAAGAACTTAGCGATATTCCAGCATTACTATCTACCAGAATTGGATTACCTCTGCTTGGAATTGCAGAGCGAGAGCTCACAGCAAAACTTGTGCTCTTCCGATCGACTGCGCGAACTCCAAGTTTTGTTGCAGGGAGATAAAAAGTGGTTGTTCCTGCAGCGCTAATTGCTGGGCAGACTTGAGCCGGATAATTATGTGAGAGCGTCGCTGTCGGGCCACCTCGCGAAGGAAGGTAAGAGCCTGCGAGGCCTAGCGCGATAGCCACAAGCGAGGCAACGATGCGCAAGTCCACATTCTTCTTCATCACAAGTTCCCCCCAGTCACGCCATTAACTGGGCCGCTGAGATCTCTTCGCCGACGACCAGCTGGTAGCGCCATGACGATTGCAAAGATCAAGGTAATGAGTTCAACGGAGAGCAAAGCTCGGTGCAGAGTTCCATCGTACGAAAGTGTGATCTGCCCTGCCTGTGGGATTGTGAAAATTGGTAAACCGCTCGATGATTGTTGAAGTGGAATTGGCCGACCATCCAGAAGAAGTCTCCAACTTTGATCGTACTTCTCTGCCAGGGTAACTGTGCCGGAACTCGGTACTTGAGCGATAGCGCTCACATCGTATGAATTCATTCCAATTTTTTTGCCTGACGTATCAGTAAAGAGAATGCGTGGATTGCTACCAACTACGCGCCAAAGGATTCCATCGGTTGTCGAAGAGAGGCGAGTAAATCCCCCAATGCCGTCGATCTCACGAACCAAGGTCACTGGTGCTGGATTCTCGAGGTAAAGATATTGAATGCCGTACTGACCCAGAACCCGCCCACTCGTTAATCCACTACCACTTGCTAATTCGTTCATCGCGATAGCTATTGCATCTGGGACCGCGATTGCCACATCAGCATCACCAAGTAAGAGCTCAGAACCACGTGTAACGAAGTAGGTAGTCTGCATAGGAGTTGAACGAAGAACCATCGTCTTTGGGCGATTTGGAGTTCGCTCGAGAGCACCAACAAAAGCTGGGATATGAGAGTTTGTCTGTGATGAGACAAGCGAGTTTGCTCCACCAGTGACCGCCCATACTGGGATAGCAATCAGGTTCAATCCCACGGAGATTGCGATAAGACTCCATCCTGCATGACGCCAGCCGAGGCGACGTTCAGGAAGTGTGGGTAGATACTCTTGCGCGAATTTCAGCGTTGGCGCCAAGATGATTGCCATGGCGATCGCAATCAATGGGCCGCTCC
>CAJBLC010000076.1 GCA_903953805.1 uncultured Actinomycetes bacterium
CCAACCATGCCAATAAATCACGATGCGATCTATTTAGCGACTGCAACATTGGGAACCACCTTGGCGCCATGGGGTCTCGCCTTTATTCAGTCTTACGCAGTAGATAAGCGTCTCTCAAAAGATGACCTCAAGTTATTGCGAGTAGATGTCTGGACCGGTTCATTATTGACGGGTGTTATTGGCTTCTTTGTGATTGTTACGTGTGCAGCAACGCTCAATGCCCATGGCATCACAAATATCACCGAGGCATCTCAGGCCGCTGCAGCCCTCAAGCCATTGGCTGGAACACTTGCGAAGGACCTCTTTGCTGTAGGACTTATTGGCGCTGCACTTTTGGCAGCCTCAATTCTTCCGCTCTCGACTGCATATTCGATCAGCGATCTCACCGGCCGCCCAGCGGCTCTCGATGACTCATTCCAAGAAGCTCCACTCTTCTATTCAACCTTCGCCTTTATCACCGTACTCGCTGCTTCACTCATTCTCATCCCCGGAGCACCACTTATTACGATTTTGATCATCTCGCAGATTATTAACGCCGTACTTCTGCTTCCGCTCTTGCTCTACATGTTTGGTATCTCCCGCGATAAGCGCCTCATGGGTGAGTTTGTAGCAACGAAGACAATGAGCCTCATCTATACGGTGATTATTGCTATCGTTGCGGTATGCGTCTTCGCCATGCTTTGGTACACATTCTTCTAATCGCACAGCGACATATTTCATGAGTCAGGCGACGGACCACACTGCTCTACCAAAGGGACGCGATATCCCCATTCTTTTGCTGGGAATCATCGGCATTGGCACATCTGGTCCACTCATTGCAAAGAGCGTGATGCCGATTCCTTCTCTCATCTTCTGGCGAAACTTGGCTGGCTCGCTGATCATGTCACCATTTGCGTTACGCAGAGGTGAGTGGAAGAGCCCGGCCCAACGTAAAGCTATTCGCATTGCAGCGCTCTCTGGCTTCGTTCTCGCCCTTCATTTCATAGGCTTCTTCCTTGCTATGCGGTTTACCAGCGTTGCAGCAGGAACAGCGCTAGCTGCACTTCAACCGATCTTTAGCGCTATCTATGTTCGATCCCGAGGTGGCCATATCGCTCGGCTATCTCTCTTAGGAATGCTCGTTGCCTTTGCATCGGTTTTCATCATCACTGGTGTAGATCTTAAAATCTCACTTCGCGCCTTTGAAGGAGACCTGTTCGCAATCATCTGCGCGATGCTCTCGGCCACTTATGTCATCTTCGGGTCAAAGGTTCAGAGTGAGATCTCGACATCCACGTACACAACTGTCTGTTATGGGGTCTGTGCCCTCACCGCGCTTCCTATGATCTTTATTACCGGATCAACATTCATCGCCTTCCCGAAAGTCCAATGGCTCTGGGTCGGATTGTTAGTTCTTGGCGCACAGCTCATGGGGCACACGATGATGAACCTCTCACTCAAGAGACTCTCACCTGTTGTTGTTTCTCTCGTCGTCTTCTTCGAAGTACCGGTTGCAGCAGTATTTGCACTTCTATGGCTCCACCAGAAGCCAAGCGCCGGAATCATTCCTGGTGTTATTGGAATCCTCATCGGATGCACCATCTTCGTGATGGGAAGAAATTCATAGTGAAGATTGATCTCCACACTCACTCACTCATGAGTGATGGAACGGATCGACCAAGTGAGTTAGTGAACAAAGCGCTCTCTCAGGGGATCACGACACTTGCATTGACCGACCACGATACAGTTGCTGGCTGGGATGAAGCGATTGAATGGCTTCGCCCCGGTCTCGATCTTGTTTTGGGTTCAGAGATCTCATGCCAGACTGAAGATGGCATCAGTGTTCACATGTTGGGTCTGCTCTTCGATCGCGAGAATCAACCACTTCAAGAGATGCTGGCACAAACTCGAGATAATCGATTGGGTCGCATGGAGCGGATCATTGCTCGAATGAACGAGGCTGGAATTGATATCTCACTTACGGAAGTTCATGCACAGCTGAGTGATGGAGCAACCTTGGGAAGGCCTCACCTCGCAGATGCACTTGTTGCGAAGGGGCTTGCAAAGAACCGCGATGAAGTCTTTGCCGATTGGTTAGCTAATAGTTCGCCGTTCTACGTTGCCCATTATTCTCCGACACCTGAAGTAGCGATCGCAGCTATCAAGGCTGCCGGTGGCGTCGCCGTTATTGCACACCCACTTGCCTCACTTCGTGGCCGGGTTGTCAGTATTGAGAGCTTTGATTCATATATCGCAGCTGGTCTTGATGGCATTGAAGTCAAGCATCGGGACCAAACACCCGAGCAACAACAACTTCTCTTTGATATTGCAGCAAAGGCCGATCTTGCAATGACTGGCTCTAGCGATTATCACGGAACAGGAAAGATGAATGAACTTGCTGAGTTCACAACAGATGCAGCTCAGTGGGAGAAACTCGAGTCGCGCGCGAACGCCAGGCGAATTATGAGAGCCTTATAAGGTAGTAAAGCCGACCTTGCGGTCCGCGGCATTTCCAGCTTCTATGTAAGCGATCTTTGAATGTGGGACAAGAATCTGGCGACCCTTGGTATCGGTGAGCGAGAGCGTCTTTCCGCTATCGAGCGCTTCCTGAACCTTGGCGATGACCTTCTCGATCGAATGGTCGATTTCATAGACGAGATCGACTCCAGTATCAGCGATACCAATACGGAGATCTGTCGTTGTCTTTGCCTCTTTAGCCATGTCGTTACCCTAACCTGAAATTATTGATTCTGCTTGGGGAAGCCGCCGATACCGCGCCAGATCTGATTGGCAACGAGCTTCACAGCGTTTTCACGATCGATCTTGCCATCGCGCTCCAACCAATGGCGAGCAGCTGATTGTACGTTGCCGATAATTCCAACGGCGAGCATCATGGAGGCTTCTTTAGGAAGTCCAGTGTCGATCGAGATCACAGCAGAGAAGGCTGCAGCACAGTCGTAGGTCATGCGAGTAAGGCGTTCACGGACTTGTGGCTCAACGCTCATATCGCTTTCAAAGAGAAGTCGGAATGCTTCACCTTCACGATTGATGAAATCAAAGTAGGCCTCCGTCGTTGCTTCAACGCGAGCCCAGTTATCTTTCTGAGAGGCAACTGACTTTTGAATCTCAAAGACCAATGAATCAATGTGGAGATCGAGAACTGCGAGATAGAGATCAAGTTTTGATGGGAAGTGCTGATAGAGGACTGGCTTACTGACATTGGCGCGATCTGCAATCTCATCCATCGCAGCTGAGTGATAGCCCGCCTGGGTGAAGACTTCGAGTGCAGCAGCGAGAAGCTGGGCGCGACGTTCATCGCGAGGAAGGCGTCCCTTGAGGTCAGTAGTCATGGTGAAAGGATAACTAATCCCGGCTCCCTTGTTATCCTCTCTCTATGACTTCCACGCAATTCCGAAAGAGCCTGCTCCTTGTTCATGCCCATCCAGATGATGAGACGATCAATAATGGCGCGACGATGGCGATGTATGTGGCCGCTGGATACAACGTCACCTTGGTGACCTGCACGAGAGGCGAAGAAGGCGAGATCCTCGTCCCTGAACTCGCGCACCTTGCGGCAGATAAGGAAGATGGACTTGCTCCGATTCGCGAAGGTGAGTTAGCAAATGCCATGGCTGCTCTCGGAGTGACGGATCATCGATTCCTCGGCGCACCTGCGAATCGCTATCGCGATAGCGGAATGATGGATACCCCACCTAACAATCGACCAGATGTCTTCTGGCAGGCAGATGTAGATGCAGCAGCGTGCGAGCTTGTTGAAATTATTAAAGAAGTGAAGCCCCAGGTCCTTGTTACCTATGATGAGATTGGCGGATATGGCCATCCAGATCATATTCAGGCACACCGGGTTGCGATGAGAGCTGCTGAATTAGCGGTGCCAGATTGGAATATTCAAAAAATATATTGGAACACAATGCCGCGATCAGTTATTCAAAAGAGTATCGATGCGATGAAGGCGCAGGGCTCAGATTTCATGGGCGTTGATAGCGCTGATGAACTTCCCTTTGCAAAACCAGATGACGTTGTGACAACACATATTGATGGAACTTCGTTTGTCGATCATAAGATGAAGGCGATGGCTTCTCACCCCACACAGATTGCCCTCGATGGGCCCTTCTTTGCGCTATCAAATAACATCGGGCTCAATGTGTGGGGGAATGAGTACTACACATTGGTCAAAGGTGAAAAGGCTGGTTCGCTCACTAGCGAAGGCTGGGAGACTGATCTCTTCGCAGGAGTTACAGAATAATTTCGTAACTCTGTCCTGATGCAGAGTCTTTTACTTCTACACCCAAGGCGCGAAGTTGATCGCGCAAGAGATCGCTCTGAGCAAAATCTTTTGCTGCTCTCGCCTCTGCACGTGCTGCAAGTAACCCCTCTTGTTCTGAAGTAAGCCTTGCACTCTCTTCGGCTCGATCGAGATCAAGTGAGAAGATCTGATCTAACTCGCGAAAGATAAATGCTCGAAACGATGGAGCGAGGTGTTCATCGCGTTCGATCCGCCGAAGTTCGACAATTGCATCAGCGCTACCTAAATCATCAAGCACAAGTTCCACAAGCTGCGAGAGCACAATCTGCGCTTCTGGGGTTGCATCACTTGCGCCCCAATCCTTTAACTTCTTACGCCACCGTTTGATTGTCGAGTCTGCGGCTGCAAGAGCATCCCACGTCAGATCAATCTGACTGCGATATCGATTTTCTAAGAAGGTTAATCTGAGTGCAAGCGGGTCCAATCCACGTGCGACGATATCGCTGACAAGTACAACATTCCCTGCGCTCTTTGACATCTTGCGACCTTCAAAGAGCAGGTGTTCGCCATGGACCCAATTACTCACGACTTCATAGCCAGCAGCGGCATTTGATTGCGCCCGTTCGTTCTCGTGATGCGGGAAGCGCAGGTCAATTCCACCAAGATGCAAATCAACGGCGCCATCGAGATAGTGCAACGACATGGCAGAGCATTCGATATGCCACCCTGGAAAGCCAGCTCCCCAAGGCGAATCCCAGATCATTTCAGTGCGTTCGCCCGCTGCCTTCCAGAGCGCCCAATCCGCATGAAAGCGCTTAGCGCCATCGTCGGTGTATTCGTAGCGATGTCCTGGCTTAAGTGCATCTAATCGATTCCCACTTATCTCGCCATAACTTTCAAAGGAACGAGCATCGAAATAGACCGATGAGTCGGTACCAACGTAGGCATGGCCCTTTTCAATGAGCTGCGAGATAAGGCTTTGCATCATCTCAATAGATTCACTCGCTCGCGGATAGATATTCGCTGGATTCACACCGAGCAGCTGGAGGTCGTGATGGAATCTGCTTTCAAATTCTCGCGCAATCTCAAAGGGATCCATCTTGCGGGCTGACGATTCAGCGAGCAATTTATCTTCATGCAAATCTTCGGACATATGTCCAACATCAGTGATGTTCTGAACCAAGCGGGCATCGACGCCGGTGTACTTCAGAACCTTGATGATGAGATCAGAGAGGAGAAAGGTTCGCAGATTTCCAACGTGAGCATCTCGATAAACGGTTGGCCCGCAGCTGTAGATACGTAAGTGGCTGCCATTGCTTGCAGAGATCGATGCAACTTTGCGAGTTCGGGTATCAAAGAGCGAGAGCTTGGTTTCTAGGGCTCGGGTCATGGCGTCGGTCATGGCGTTGGCACAACCTTCCAGACGAAAATTCGTTGAGGGTCAAACTTTGCCAGAGTGCCATCCTTCTTGCGCACCGAAGTCGGCCCCTCAAGAGTGCCGAGCAGATCTCGAAATCCACCGCCTTCATCGAAGAGTCGAATGCTGAGGCGCTGGCCGATCTCCCCATCCGAAGGAAGATCTGGGGGGATACGGCCGCTCATGGCGCAATTCTGTACCCTCTTGCGAGAACTTTTGCCATAAGATTCGACTCTAAAGACCTCAACCTTCCCGCCCGCAACTGAAGGAGCCCAGCGTGACCTATGTAATTGCCGAGCCATGTGTCGATGTGAAAGATAAGTCCTGCATCGAAGAGTGCCCAGTTGATTGCATCTACGAGGGTTCGCGCATGCTCTATATCCAGCCAGATGAGTGTGTCGACTGTGGCGCCTGCGAGCCAGTCTGTCCAGTGGAAGCTATTTACTACGAAGATGATATTCCTTCTCAATGGAAAGAGTTCGGCCCAATGGCTGGCGAGTTCTTCGTTGAGATCGGTTCACCTGGTGGTGCAAGCAAGGTTGGTCCAACAAATAGCGACCACCCAAAGATTTCTGCACGCCCTGCAAAAGCTGAGTAACTCTGAAACTTCCAGATTTTCCTTGGGATGCGCTCGCTCCAATTGGAGAGATAGCGCGATCTCATCCTGAAAGTTTTATTGATCTCTCGCAAGGAACACCGGTCGATCCAACACCACAATTTATTCAGGATGCCTTCATAGCATCATCTAATTCACCACGCTATCCAGTAACGACTGGGACTGCCGAACTCCGCGCAGCGCTCAAAGAGTGGTCGACGAAGAACCTCGGCATAAGTGGCGACTTTGATGTCATTCCAACAATTGGTTCCAAAGAACTTGTGGCGTGGCTCCCAACCCTTCTTCAAGCGAAGAGCGTTCTCTATCCAGAGATCGCTTATCCAACATATTTAGTCGGAGCGATTCTTGGTGGGGCAGACCACCAGACTGTTGGAATAGATGCAGCACAGTGGCCTAACGCAGATCTCGCCTGGGTAAATTCACCATCAAATCCAACTGGTCGAGTTCATAGCGCAGATGAGTTACGTGCCGTTGTTGAATATGCTCGACGGACTAATACTGTAATCGCAAGCGATGAGTGTTACATCAGTTTCCCAGCATCAACGAAGAAACCAATCTCAATCTTTGAAGTCGCCAACGGCGATAATCGAAATCTCCTTGCAGTTCATTCGTTGTCGAAGCGCTCAAACCTTGCCGGATATCGTGCCGCCTTTGTAGTTGGCGATAGCGCACTCATCGCAAAGATTCTGGAAGTTCGTAAACATGCCGGCATGATGGTTCCGCTCCCAGTTCAAAAAGCGATGACCGTAGCACTCGGCGATGAAGCGCATGTCATACAACAGGCGGATCGCTACCGTGCCCGCCGCGCAGTCATGCAGAGTGCGATTGAGAGTCAAGGGTTTAGAGTCGATGACACAGAAGCCGGCCTCTACTTATGGGCTACGCGCAACGAATCTGATTGGGAGAGCGTGAAGTGGTTTGCCCAGTTTGGCGTACTTGTTACTCCTGGGCACTTCTATGGTGAGGCGGGCAAACGGCACGTACGCATTGCATTAACGGCGACTGATAGTGAGATTGAAACAGCAGCCGGGCGTATCCGCGCCCACGTTGGTAAGTAGAACTGCCATGGTGAAATCTGCAATCCTCTTAGTTGGTGGCATGGGTACACGGATGCAGCCACTCACCTTTGATACCCCAAAGCCGATGCTGCCACTCGTTGGAAAGCCAATTACTGAACATCAGATCATGAAGGCGAAGGCAGCGGGAATCACCGAGATTGTTCTCGCCACCTCATACCTCTCCGATGTCTTCACTCCTTACTTTGGCCGCGGTGAAAAATTTGGAATAAAGATTTCCTATGCCGTCGAAGAGAGTGCGCTTGGCACTGGGGGAGCGATTGCTAATGCTGCAAAACTCCTCACAGGGAGTGGTCCTGTGATGATCTTCAATGGCGATGTTTTAAGCAACCATTCACTCGAGAGACAAATCGCTGCCCATGAAGAAAATGGCGCAGATGTCACTCTCTATTTAACTGAGGTCGAAGATGCACGTGCCTTTGGCGTCGTTGAGTTAGATGGCGCTCGCATCGCAAGCTTTAATGAGAAGATGGAGAATCCGCCAACAAATATCATTAATGCTGGTTGCTACATCTTTAACCGTGACATTATTGATCAGATTCCTGAAGGCGTAGTTGTGAGCGTTGAACGTGAGACCTTTCCAGTTCTCTTAGCTCGCGGCGCAAAGGTGTACGGCTTCGTTGATAACTCGTATTGGCTTGATATTGGAAATCCCGGAGCGCTCTTAAAAGCGACGCGCGACCTCATCGAATCCGCTGGCCACGAAATGGCACAAGGCAAAGGCTCGTCGATCGACCCTACTGCGGTGGTCGATCAGGGAAGTTTTGTTGGTGCCGGTGCAATCGTTGGAGCCGGTGCAAAGCTTCATCAATCGATCATCGGCGATGGCGCGATCATCGGTGCAAATGTCGATTTAACGCGAGTATTTGTCGCATCTGAGACTGAAGTTGGCGAAAATACGGTGCGAGAGGGCGATTTTCTCGGTTTTTCCTCTCATTAAGGAGGGTCGAGGACTTGACGCGGGAGGGGTTACACCCGTGTAATTCTCCCTAGATGCCCTACTTTCCCAAACCGAGCGGGGCACCCAAAGATCTAGGAGCTTTACCTATGTCAGATCGCCAGAATGCAATCGTCACATCCCTGCCAACCCCTGACAACTCCGTTGAACTCTCCTGGCAAGAGCGCGCGCTCTGTGCCCAGACCGATCCTGAAGCCTTCTTCCCTGAGAAGGGTGGCTCCACTCGCGAAGCGAAGCGAGTCTGCCTCTCTTGTGATGTTCGTTCTGAATGCCTTGAATATGCCCTCGCACACGATGAGCGCTTTGGCATCTGGGGTGGATTATCAGAGCGTGAACGCCGTCGCCTTAAGCGACGCAGCGCATAATCTGATTGACGTTTAGGAGCCGCGTCATGGCGGATAAATTTTTTGTCACCGCCGTCATTGTTACCCACGACGGTGCAACATGGTTGCCTGAAGTCATTGCTGCACTCAGCTCTCAGACCCGACGTATCGATCGAATCATTGCTGTCGATACCGGTTCGCGAGACAACTCCGTAAAACTTTTAAAATCTGCAGGAATCACAGCATATGTCGAAGATCGAGAGATGGGTTACGGCGATGCGATTGAACATGCGCTCGCACTGACGCCAAGTAGCGGTGAGAATGAGTGGCTCTGGTTAATCCATGATGATTGCGCACCTGATAGTTCTGCGCTGCAACTCCTTTTGGAATCAATTGAAGAACGCCCACAGGTAGCGCTTGCCGGACCAAAGTTGCGCGGGTGGAGTGATCGCACCCAACTCCTCGAAGTTGGTATCTCAATCTCTGGTAACGGTTCTCGGTGGACTGGACTTGAACCTGCAGAGAAAGATCAAGGGCAACACGATTCGATCTCTGAAGTCATGGCTGTAAGTACTGCAGCGATGTTAGTTCGACGAAGCGTCTTTGAAGAGCTTGGTGGGCTAGATATCAATTTAGCTCTCTTCCGAGATGATGTGGATTTTGGTTGGCGGGCTCATGTCGCTGGATATCAAGCGATCTGCGTGCCGCAAGCTCTGGCATATCACGTAGAAGCTTCGGCCAATGAGTTGCGCGCTGTAGATGTATCGGAAGCATTTCTCCATCGTCCACTCTTACTTGATCGACGTAATGCCGCATACGTCTTACTTGTAAATTCATCATGGTGGCTCCTTCCATGGATTGCACTCCAACTATTTGTCACAAGTACCGCACGCGCAGTTATAAATCTCTTAGCGAAGTTACCTGGCTATGCCGGTGATGAAATTGGTGCGGTCGGACTGTTACTGGCTAACCCCGCTGAGCTCATTCAGGCTCGCCGCGATCGCAAAAAGAAGCGCCTACTTTCACCTCGCGTTGTCTCTCACTTCATTCCATCGAGTTGGAGCCAGGTGCAACTCGCTTTTGAACGTGCCGGCACTGCCATTATTCAATCTGTGACACCTACTCAGAGAGAGGATGAAGTACCCGCACTCTCTTACTCTGATATCGGGACTGTGGATGCGAGTTTTGATGATGCAGATATCACCCCAGTAGCTTCTTACTCATTCTGGAAATCTCTCTTTAAGAAGCCGCAATTCATTATTGCTTTTCTTATTGCGATTATCTCGATCGTCGCCTCACGTGGTCGCTTCGGCTCACTTGCTGGTGGCGCATTAGCGCTCTCGCCTGCAAGTGGATTAACTGCTTTGCGTCACTATGCCGATTCATGGCATCTCGTGGGGATGGGTTCGGCGGCTCCGATGCCACCGTGGTTGCCCATCCTTGGGATCTCTTCAATCCTGACTCTCGGAAACCTTCCACTCTTACTAACATTTATTTTTCTCTTAGCCCCAGCGGTCTGTTACCTCACGATCTATCGAGTGCTGTTACGTCAAGGTGTCTCCAGAAACTTTGCTCTGATCGGCGCAGGCATATATGTCGCATCACCGATTCTCTGGGCGACGATCAACGAGGGACACATCGGAACCCTTCTGGTACTTCAGTTAGCTCCAACCTTGCTCTCACTCCTACCGTTCTCACATCACGTTGAACACTTCACCTGGCGCAGGACTTTCGCCATCTCACTATTAGCGGGAGTTATTGGAGCATTTAGCCCACTCTTACTTGGTATCTGGTTGTGCACTCAACTCGTACAGCTTGGAATGTCACTCTGGAATCGCCGCCAGATCCTTCAAGAACTAGGGGCAATCCCGTTTCTCTTCTCTGAGGAACTTGATGGCGCTAAGCGGAGATTTGCACTTGCGATAACGCCATGGATGTTGACCTTCCCTTGGTCTGCATCACTTCTGATTCACCCTACTCAATTCTTCTTAGAACCTGGGATTCCTCTTCAATCTGGTTCTCGATTGGGAACTCTGCTCTTCAATCCTGGTGGAGTAAGTGCGCCGCCCATCTGGA
>CAJBLC010000077.1 GCA_903953805.1 uncultured Actinomycetes bacterium
ATGTGAAGAGTGCGCAGGCTGAAGTTGAACGTCTGACACAATCAGAACGCGAAGCCTCAGAGCAGCGTGGAAATGATGAGCGCTCGTCACTCGGTATTTGCCATATTCACTCCCGTATCGCGTCATTCTCAGCGACGGCGTGACTCCTCATGAGATCACCACTATGGCGAATGCGCTCGCGCTCTTATTAGTAAAGCTCCATCTCCTTGGATTTTGGTGGGGCGATTGCTCGCTCTCGAATGCCCTCTTCCGCAGAGATGCTTCTGAGTATTCGGCCTACCTGGTCGATGCTGAAACGGGCGAGTTCCAGAACGTTTTAACTGATGGCCAACGTGAACACGATCTTGATATTGCCCTCTTCAATGTCGCAGCCGAACTTGAGGATCTCGCTATCGCAGGAGTTCTCCATCCAGGTATGGACCCGATTCGTGCCAGCCAAGGAGTCATCTCGCGTTATCGCAGATTGTGGAAGGCTCTCAAAGAGCCACAGATCCTTGACCCTAAAGATCGTCATGCGGTCGAACGTGCGATGCGCTCGCTTCAAGATCTGGGCTTTGCCGTTGAAGAAGTCGAAGTCACCATGGATGGTGATAAAGGTATGTTGAAGTTCTCACCGCGCTTGGTGGCTGCTGGATATCACCAACAACGTTTGAAAGAGATCCTTGGTCTTGATGCTGAGGAGTTGCAGGCGAAGCGGTTACTTGCCTCCTTTGATCGTTATCGTGCGCGTGAATCTCACACTGGCCACTCCAACGAAGTCCTTGCTCGCCGTTGGCTCACTACCGTCTTCGATCATGTTATTGATCAGATACCCACAGAACTTCGCGGCCGAGTTGAACCTGCACAGATGTTCCATGAAATTCTCGAGCATCGCTGGTACCTAGGGGAGCAGGCTGGAAAAGATCTGGGGATTGACTATGCAACCCAGCAATACATCACCAATATCCTCCCCTTTAGAACCGATTCCGGAACGCTTAATCCTGAAGAACCCGTTGCAGTTTCGGAGCGCTAGCGGCCAAAAGTTTGGCAGGATAAGGGTATGAGCCTGCCACCTAGCGCCAAAGGATTGGGAAACTTCGGTGGCGCCTTCGATCTTGGGACGCTTCGCCAACCAGCAGTCACAATCGATCCGGCAGACCTTGGTTACGTTGTCACCCAGAACAATTTAGTTTCGGAGCTTTTGCCTGCTTCAAATGAGGCGGTAGCGATTATTTTATGTTGGTCACCGCGCAGCACCCAAGCACAATCACTTCTTCCGATGATGCGTCAATTCAATCGTGTTGATGCCACTGCAACAGGGGAGCCAACCTGGATTTTCGGTAGCGTCAATGTCGATGCCGAACCTGCCGTGGCGAAAGCACTACAAGTCCAATCCGTTCCACTCGCAATCGCCATTATTCAAGAGCAACTCGTTCCACTCTTTGAATCGGTGCCACCAGCAGATCAAGTTCGCGCAGTTATCAATAAAGTTCTTGAACTTGCGGCTCAGAAAGGTGTCGGAGCCGCTCCGGTTGAAACGGCTGATCCCGTCGATGTTATAGAACCTGAGGAAGAGGCTGCGATGGCAGCACTTCAGGCGGGGGATTATCTCGGGGCTAAGAGATCATATGAGGAATGGTTAAAGCGCTCTCCGAATAATGACTTTGCCAAATTGGGCCTTGCTCAAGTGGAGCTCTTTATTCGTATTTATGGCGTTGATCCAGTCGATGCTGCGAAGCAAGCAGATGCTCACCCCGAAGACTTAGCGATGCAGATAATGGCTGCTGATTGCGAGATCGCTCAGGGCGATTTTGAGGGAGCTACCTCTAGACTCATCTCTGCAGTCCGAAATTCGGCTGGCGATGACCGCAAGCGAGTAAGAGATCATCTCTTGATTCTCTTTACCTTGATTGAGCCTGATGACCCACGCCTGGCAAAGGCCCGACAACAGTTAGCGAGTGCCCTCTTCTGATGATCACTATTTCCAAGGAAGAGTCTTTTTATACTCGAGCAATCTTCTTCCTCTTCGGTGTCGGGGTCATGATGATCGCACCACGCACGCCAGATATTAAGGCGAATCTCCATGTCAATAATGGAACCCTTGGAACTCTCTTCTCTATTGGAACAATCGGCTCATTTGTAGCACTCGTCTATATGGGTCAGATTGTTCAGCGATTCGGAACTCGGAATGTCCTGATCTTTGCCTCAACCTGGCTCTATGCAGCGATGTTTGTCCAACCACATATTCACTCCACCTGGCTCTTTGCGCTCGATCAGATCGCAGCTGCAATGGGATGGGCGGGGTATCACATCACCATTAATACCTTCTCACTGCATCGCCAGAAGTTAAGCGGGATTCCGATTCTCCCTAAGCTCCATGGAACCTGGAGTGCAGGTGCTCTGATCACCGCTGTTATCGCTGTTGGAATCACATCTCATATCACACTCGCCTGGCACATTGATGTCGGTATCTCCATTATTTGGGCGATAACGATGTACAGCATTTTTAAATTGCGCCACGTGATGATTCCCGGAACCCGTGAACCTGGTGATTCCGAGACGAAGGCAAGCGTTAAATCGATCAAAATTTTCTTACAAGAAGAGTGGATCATCCTCATTGGCTGCACCATCGGCATCATGCTTGAGGTTGGAACGAACGACTGGGCTACCTTGTATACAAAGGAAGATATCGGCGTCTCTGCTTCGCTCAGTATCTTGCCGTATATCTCATTCGGTCTGGGAATGATCCTGGGGCGATTAAACCTCCACATCGTCTATCGCTACTTTACTGAGAGATTCTTGATCCGCTATAGCGCAATCTTCGGGGGCGTGACCTTTATCGTTCTCATTCAATTCGCCTCACATTTTGCCAAGAGCAACCCACATCTCGGGTTAGTTCTTGCATTTCTAGCCTTCTTCCTGGGGGGAATTGGATCCGCCTTTATCTCGCCGATGTTCACCACAATTGCGACACGTAAATCGAGATTCCCGGCAGGATTTGTCGTTGCGCAAATGGCACTCTTTAATACGTCGATCTTCTTCTTTACAAAAATTATTATCTCGTGGATTGCACAATCAACATCCATCACCACTGCACTTATGGTGCCAGGGGTTCTATTGCTCTTGACCTCACTCTTTGCAAAGTTAGGTAGCGAAAAACTCTCAGTGAAGCGTTAGCCAGATTGTTGCAAGCGGAGGAATCCGTAGCGAGACAGCTTCACCGGCGCGAGACTCATATTCACTATTTGTAACGCCGCTTCCGCCAAAACTTTGGTCATTAGTATTGAGAATTTCGCGCCACGTTCCTGCCTGAGGTAGGTGAAGTGAGTAATTCTCATGAACTACTGGGGAGAAGTTAGTAATAGAGACGAGCGGATTTCCATCCTCGGCCCACCGGGTAAAGGCAAGAGTATTTCCAGCGCCATCATCATTAATGATCCAGGTAAACCCTTCAGGAGTTGTATCTCGCTGCCAAAGCGCAGGGGTCTTGGCGTAATGATGATTCAAAGCTGCAACTGTTCGTTGCACTCCTGCATGTTCATCAAATTCAGTGAGGTGCCAATCGAGTGACTTGCTCTCACTCCACTCATCATTCTGGGCAAAGTCACAACCCATAAAGAGCAGTTTCTTGCCGGGATGTGCCCACATAAAGCCGTAGAGCGCGCGCAGGGTAGCCAGCTTCTGCCAACGATCACCAGGGATCTTTGCCAAGAGTGAACCCTTGCCATGTACTACTTCATCATGGGAGAGAGGGAGCATGAAGTTCTCACTCCACGCATAGAGAATCGAGAAGGTAATCTCATTGTGGTGATAAACGCGATGAATTGGCTCATGAGCAACATATTCCAAGGTGTCGTGCATCCAGCCCATATTCCACTTAAAACCAAATCCGAGACCGTTCTTTGAGGTTGGCTTGGTGACTCCACCCCAGGCCGTGGACTCTTCAGCGATCATCATGATTCCAGGTGCTTCGCGATAGGCGGTAGCAGTTGCCTCTTGAAGAAGTGCTACAGCTTCTAGATTCTCTCGGCCACCAAATTTATTAGGAATCCATTGACCTTGTTCACGTGAGTAATCGAGATAGAGCATCGATGCAACTGCATCAACGCGAATACCATCGATATGGAATTCGAGAAGCCAATAGAGCGCTGAAGCGACGAGGAAGTTTCTTACCTCATTACGACCGTAGTTAAAGATCAACGTTCCCCAATCGGGATGCTCACCTAAACGAGGATCTTCATGCTCATAGAGCGCAGTGCCATCAAACTTAGCAAGTGCCCATTCATCTCTGGGGAAGTGGGCCGGAACCCAATCGACGATGACGCCAATGTCAGCCTGGTGAAGAGCATCGACGAGATATTTAAAATCATCTGGTGAACCGAAGCGTGAGGTTGGCGCGAAGAAGCCCGTCACTTGATAACCCCATGATCCACCGAATGGGTGTTCCATCACTGGCAGAAATTCAACATGGGTGTAACCCATCGTGGTCACGTACTCCACTAACTGAACCGCTAGTTCTCGATAAGAAAGACCTGGGCGCCATGATCCAAGGTGCATTTCATAGACCGATACTGGAGATCGCCACGGTTCGCTAACTGCTCGATGAGTGAGCCAATCACTATCGTTCCAACTGTGCTCTGACTCGTAGACGATCGATGCTGTTGATGGTGGAATCTCACTCGAGCGTGCAAGAGGATCTGCATGATCGACCCATCGTCCATCTCGCGTGAGAATCGCAAATTTATATTTGGAGCCACTCCCAATTCCCGGGATAAAGACCTCCCAGATGCCATTGCCACCGAGCGGGATCATCGGATTGCTCTGCTTATCCCAGAAGTTGTGATCACCAATCAGGCTTACCGCTTGCGCATTTGGTGCCCAGACCGAGAAGGCTGTTCCAATTACTTGGCCAGATTCATCACGCCTGACATGAGCACCAAGGACATCCCATAACCGTTCATGACGACCTTCGCCGATCAGATAGAGATCGAGTTCGCCGAGCGTTGAATATGGATTGAGATAGCCAGCTGGCGGAAATTGCGCCGTTACCTCGTGGGACTTCTTTCGGAAAAACTTCATGAGAGCTTTACGTGGGCGATATGCGCAACTCGACCGACTGGGCGAGCAGGATCTAGGCGAACAAAGGTATCTCGGCCCCACGAGTATTGCTTTCCATCAAGGAGATCGGTTACTTCAAAGGTTGCAAAACGAGCCTCATCGAGTCCTAAGAAGAAGTAGTTCCAGTGAATTGTGGTCTCTTGCGCTCTTGTTGGATCAAGGTTAACGACAACAAGAATTAGATCATCTCCTTCGCGCTTTGAATACGCGATGATCTGATCAGAGTCAGTTGGGTGAAATTCCAGGTTCCGCAAGCGTTGTAGAGCAGGATGCGCTTTACGGATTGCATTGAGGCTCTTAATAAACGGCGCAAGTGTTAAGCCTGCCTTTGCCGCACCGGCCCAATCACGAACTTTGATCTCATACTTCTCAGAGTCTTTGTACTCTTCGCCACCTTCTTTAAAAGGGGTATGTTCGTAGAGTTCATACCCGGCATACATTCCCCACGATGGCGTCATTGTTGAGGCCAGGACCGCACGAAGTGCAAATACCGCAGGATTACCGCTCTGGAGATGGAAGGGGAGAATATCTGGAGTGTTGACCCAGAAGTTTGGTCGGAAGAAACCGCTCGTCTGCTTCGCGACCTCTGTTCCGTAATCGATCAACTCTTGCTTGGTTACCCGCCAAGTGAAATATGTGTAGGACTGCTGGAAACCAGCCTTACCGAGTGCGTGCATCATCGCTGGGCGGGTGAATGCTTCTGCTAAGAAGATGACATCTGGGAATTCCGCGTTGATCTTTGCGATGCACTCCTGCCAGAAGTGAACTGGCTTGGTGTGCGGATTATCGACGCGAAATGCTCTGATGCCTTGCGAGATCCAATATTTAACGATGCGAATGACTTCTGAGAGGAGTCCTTCATAATCATTATCGAAGTTGATCGGATAGATATCTTGATACTTCTTCGGAGGATTCTCGGCATAGGCGATCGTGCCATCTGCGCGCTTGGTGAACCACTCTTGATGGTCCTTCGCCCAGGGATGATCGGGGGAGCATTGGAGTGCGAGATCGAGAGCAATCTCAATTTTGAGCTTCGCCGCTGCTGCTACAAATTTCTGAAAATCTTGAAGCGTGCCAAGTTCAGGGTTGATCGCATCATGCCCACCTGCTTCAGAGCCAATTCCCCAAGGGACACCTGGTTCGCCAGGCTGCGCAGTTGTGGAGTTGTTCTTTCCTTTGCGGAAAGAGAGTCCGATTGGATGGATAGGCGGCAGATAGAGAATGTCGAAGCCCATATCAGCAACACGGGCGAGAGAATCGATCGCAGTGAGGAATGTACCGGTGGTGATGGAACCATCTGCGTTCTTCTTAGCGCCCTCACTGCGTGGGAAGAATTCGTACCACGATCCGATTAAGGCACGAGGATTCTCGGCATAGATGGGGAACTTCTCTGATGTGGAGTGAATTCCCTTTTCATCTCGCACCTCAATAGCAAAAGACCAATGGCCAAGATCAGTAGGAGTTATGAGGCCTTCATAGCGATCACTGCCAGGCCAGATGAGGCGCATCGAGTTTCGCGCGCGCTCCTTACCAGCTGAATCAAAGAGGAGAACGAGCGCTTCAAAACTTTCGTGGCCTTCACGAATGATGGTCGCACCAACAGTGATGGCTTCGTGCGGGATCGCCTTCGCAGCAACAAACTCGCCACCAAAATAGGTTGTGGGCGAGATATCAATTACTGGAAAGCGAGAGATCATCCGGAGCCTTCAGTATTTCCTGCATCTGCTGCGCTCACATCATGAATCTTGTACTTATCCATCGCTTCGCGTAAGACCTTCGCCTTCACTTCGCCTTGTTCGACGAGTTGGGCAATAGTTGCAACGACGATTGATTCGGCATCGACATTGAAGTGGCGACGGAGTGCGCCGCGAGTATCAGATAGACCGAAGCCATCAGTTCCGAGTGAGTAGAACGGTTGCTTGACCCATGGCTGAATCTGATCTTGGACCGCGCGCATAAAGTCGCTGACTGCAATAACCGGTCCCGAGGTACCTTCCAATTTCTTGGTGATGTAGGCGCTCTTGCGATCTTCAGGGTTGAGCAAGTTATGGCGATCTACTGCTAGGCCATCGCGACGGAGTTCATTCCACGAAGTAACGGACCACACGTTGGCACTGATATCCCACTCATCTTGCAACTTCTGCTGTGCAGCGAGTGCCCACTGCATGGAGATACCCGATGCGAGAATTTGTGCAGAACGCTTGTTGTTACGAGCGGCAGGGGAGTAGAGGTAGATACCCTTTAAGAGGCCATCAACATCAAGGTTCTCTGGCTCGGCAGGTTGAATAATTGGCTCGTTATAAATGGTGAGGTAGTAATAGACATTCTCACTATTCGCGCCATACATCCGGCGAAGGCCATCCTTCACAATATGTCCGAGTTCGTGAGCGAAAGCTGGATCGTATGAGACAACTGCTGGATTGGTAGCCGCAAGGAGATGTGAGTGACCATCTTCGTGTTGGAGGCCTTCACCATTGAGTGTGGTGCGACCAGCAGTGGCTCCGAGAACAAATCCGCGGACCATCTGATCGGCAGCGGCTCAGAATGCATCACCAGTGCGTTGGAATCCAAACATCGAGTAGAAGATATAGATAGGAATCATTGGTTCGTCATGTGTTGAGTATGACGACCCGACTGCAGTAAATGATGCGACCGAACCGGCCTCATTGATTCCTTCATGAAGAATCACACCAGATGTAGATTCCTTGTACGAGAGCATCAATTCCCGGTCGACAGAGGTGTAGGTCTGTCCGTGCGGTGAGTAGATCTTGAGTGTTGGGAAGAGTGAATCCATACCGA
>CAJBLC010000078.1 GCA_903953805.1 uncultured Actinomycetes bacterium
ATACGGGAGTGAATATGGCAAATACCGAGTGACGAGCGCGGTTGGCAGCTCGTTACCGCGCGGATCGAGCCGACCAGTTACGACAGCGAGAGGTTCCACGCAGGGTGCACCCCGAGTATTGAGTTCACGGAGAACCGCATACTCCTTCGTTGAGAACTCTTCTACCGTCTCTTTGACGGCATAGACATCTTCATCTCGATCGCCGGTGCGGACGAGGCGAACGACGTGGCGAGAGATACCTCGCATTGAGGTGAGGCCAGGATCTTCCGGCCAATCTTCGAGGAGCTTGGACCACGGCAGGTCATAGAGCGAGATGATCTCGGTACCGCTACCGGTGATACTCAATTCGCTCATGGCGCCATTCTTCCCCATAGAGAGCGTAAAGCGAGTTAAAATTGCGTTATGGCTAACTTAATTCCCAAGATCCCTGGATTGAAGAACCGCAAGAGTTCTAGCCCTCAGAAAGCAGACCTTGGATCGTTAGGTGAACCGCTCGATCGAGCCCATCCGTTCTACTTTGGCTTCTTAGCTGCTTCGGGTGCTGTGATCGCAGTTACATTATTGCGTGCCTTCGCAAGTGCTTCGCAGGTATTCGTCCTGATCTTGATCTCACTCTTCTTTGCTGCCGGACTCAATCCAGCAGTGAACTTCTTTCAACGTCGAGGTCTCAATCGACCAACGTCAGTTGGCGCTGTCGTTGCCATTGTTATTGGCTTTGTTGCTCTCTTTGCACTCGTGGCAGTTCCACCCATCGTCGATCAGGTGAACTTGCTTGTAAAGAATGCGCCGAGTTTGATCGAAAGTTTGAAGAATAATCACACGATTAATTCGCTCAATCAACACTATGGGATTGTCGACTCGATCCAGAAGAAGGTCACCTCATCGATCCACGATGGCCAATTTGTCGTCACTGCCTTTGGTGGAGTTCTTGGCGTTGGTAAGGCAGTTCTCTCTGGAGCAATCTCTGTACTGACAATTTTGGTACTCACCCTCTACTTCCTTGCCTCACTTCCATCAGTGACACAGGTTGCCTACCGTTTTGTGCCAGCATCTCGCCGAGCACGTGTTGCTGGTTTAAGCGATGCGATCATCGATCGCGTAGGTATCTTTGTGGGCGGACAGGCAACAGTCTCCTTTATTGCCGCGCTCTATATTCTGATCGTCGGCTTCATCATCGGAATGCCATACCCAACTGCGCTAGCCCTACTTGTCTTCTTCTGTGGCCTCATCCCACTCATCGGACATATCTTGGGCGTTGCTGTTGTGACGCTTATGTGTCTCACGAAGTCCCCACTCACAGCGTTGATCGCTTTCGTTGCTTATGTTCTCTATGTTCAAGTTGAGAACTACGTTGTAATGCCACGGATCATGCGCAAGTCACTTTCGATCCCAGGCCTCGTTACGATCATCGCAGCACTTCTTGGAACAAGTCTGCTCGGATTAATTGGTGGATTGCTTGCAGTACCTGTCGCAGCAGCGGTCTTGCTCATTGTCGATGAGGTCGTTTTCCCTAAAGCTGATTTAGGTTAAGGGTTACCACTCGGTCGGTAGCGGCAAGTGCGATGGTGCGAGAATTTTTGTAATCTCAGTGAGTACTCGATAGACAGAAGGTTCTCCTACCCAGAGATGCTTTCCATCGGCGATATTGATGAATTCGATCTGCGTTAATTTTTCAAAGCGGAGCTTCGCCTCAGCTGGTTTCAGGTAATCATCAAACTCTGGAATGAGCGCAGTGACGGGACGTCCATCATTCGCCCACCATTCCAGATCACTCTCTTGCGTTGTCATCAATGGTGGACTTAACAGAATAATTCCTTTGACTCGCGGATCACGAGCATGGCGCAGTGCGAGATCGGTACCAAAGGACCAGCCAACGACCCAGAGATTATCCGCATGAGCATCATCGAAGGCAAAGTTGATTGCCGCTTCGACATCTAACTTCTCTAACCCGCCATTGTCATAAACACCTTCAGATTTACCAGCTGCGCTTTCGGTACCGCGAGTATTGAAGCGAATGAGTTCGATACCAGCCATGGCAGGCAAGCGGTTGCTCGCCTTCTTGTAGATGTGGCTATCCATCATTCCCCCACCGGTTGGGTTGGGGTGAAGACAGAGCAGGGTCGCAGTTCGATCACCGATCGGTGAGGCTACTTCGCCAACGAGGGTGAGGTTATCTGCAGTCCGAAGCGTGATCGGGCGTCGATTCGCCGGCAAAATACTGCTTGGACGTATTAACTCTGGCACGGTATGAGTTTACAGTTAGAGCATGAGCACTACGACCCTCACGGAATTTCCCAGCCATAACCCTGCAACCGGAGAGGTAATCGGTACCTACCGAAACGCCTCTGTTGAAGATGTGAATGCAGCTGTTGCGAGAGCTCATGCGAGTTCACGCGCCTGGCAGGCGCTCGGCTTTGCTGGTCGTAAGAAGGTTCTCGTTGCATGGGATGCGGTTATCTCAAAGCGACTTAGTGAGATTACTGAACTTGTTGCCCTTGAAACGGGTAAGCCATTAAGTGATGCATCGCTGGAGATTTCACTTGCGATTGGCCACCTTGATTGGGCGGCAAAGAACGCTGCTCGTTATCT
Source organism: uncultured Actinomycetes bacterium (assembly GCA_903953805.1). Classification (GTDB taxonomy): domain Bacteria; phylum Actinomycetota; class Actinomycetes; order Nanopelagicales; family Nanopelagicaceae; genus PALSA-747. Next base: position 2,590 of record CAJBLC010000078.1, read on the forward strand.
CTCCCCTGTGACTCGTAATCCTGGATTGATTATGGCCAATATGAAGGCCCGAGTAGAGCGCGCACCATATGGTGTTGTTGGCGTGATTGGTCCATGGAACTACCCAGTCTTTACACCGATGGGTTCGATCGCTTACTCACTCGCTGCTGGTAATACCGTTGTCTTCAAGCCAAGTGAATACACACCAGGTGTTGGTGAATGGCTCGGTGCAACCTTTGCTGAAGTTGCTCCATTCCCAGATATCTTCCAAGTCATCACTGGGCTTGGCGCTACCGGACAAGCACTGACAAATGCCGCTGTCGACAAGATCGCATTTACCGGCTCTACGCGCACTGCCAAGAAGGTCGCTGCTGCTGCAGCTGATCGCATGATTCCAACAGTTCTGGAATGTGGTGGAAAAGATCCGGTGATCGTTGACTCCGATGCCAATATTAAGAAGGCGGCTGAATATGCACTCTGGCTTGCGATGTCGAATGCTGGTCAGACCTGCATCGGTGCAGAGCGTGTCTATGTTCACCATGCAGTTGCTGATGAATTTATTCGCGAGATCGGCGATATGGCCAAAGAGATCCACCCTGGTATCAATAAGAACTATGGTCCAGCGACAATGCCATCGCAGCTCAACGTGATCCAGAGCCATATCGATGATGCTGCTGCTAAAGGCGCAAAGTTCTTAATCGGTGGAACCGACTCAGTTCAGCCTCCATTCGTGCAGCCAACGATCATGCTCGATGTTCCAGAGGATTCATTGGCGATCACGGAAGAGACCTTTGGACCAACCTTGACCATCAATCGCGTACAGAGCATGGATGAAGCGGTAGCGCTTGCTAATGCGACTCGTTATGGACTTGGCGCATCAGTCTGGTCGAAGCGCAATGGTGAGAAGATCGCATCACAGTTGGTGACCGGTATGGTCTCGATCAACTCGGTTATTGGCTTTGCTGGTGTTGCGACTGTGCCATTCGGCGGCGTGAAAGATAGTGGTTATGGCCGTATTCACGGACCTGAAGGACTCCACGAATTCACTTATTTGCGCTCTGTTGTGAGTGAGCGATTCGCTCTTCCATTCGCATTCACAACATTTAAGCGAACAAAGTTTGCAGATAAGTTCTTAACCTCAGTTATTAAATTCCTACATTAATTAGTATTAATAACGAGGGGCGTTGCGCGATCGCTCTGTGCGAGGCGTGCGCTGGCCCTTCTTCTTCCAACATGGCGTATGCCAGTGGCGACGGCTCTCGATGTCGTAGTCGAGCCAGGCAACGATATGTGGTGTTGCAGTAGGGATCATCTGATCGCAGCCAGGACAGCGATAGGGCTTAGTGGAACTTGAGCCAGTGATCTTACGAACTTCGTAGATGCCATCAGCATGTTCTTCAGTACTCGAAAAGCTGAGACCAATCTCTTCAATATTGCGTTCTTCGGGAGCCGGCTGCGCCTTACCGCGTGATCGCTTTGAGGTATTTTTGCGTGGGCTCACCCCCTAATTATGCGACTATTATGCTCATATGACATCTCGGAGCGCGGCAATTACTGTCACAGGGCTGCGAAAAAGTTATGCCGGTGTCGATGCGGTCGCAGGTTTGGACCTTGAAGTCCACACGGGTGAGATCTTTGCAATCCTTGGTCCTAACGGAGCGGGCAAGACCACTACCGTCGAAATCCTTGAGGGTTACCGTGACCGTGATGCTGGCGATGTTCAAGTGTTGGGCGAAGACCCGCAGAACCCATCCAGTGGAGATCGCGTCTGGCGCAACCGCATCGGGATTGTTCTTCAATCTGTCAGTGACTTCGCCGATTTAACAGTGAGCGAAACTATTCATCACTTTGCGCACTATTACACAAAGGCGAAGGATCCAGAGAAGGTAATCGATCTCGTAGGGCTGCGTGAGAAGACGCAGGCGAAGGTCGTGACACTCTCCGGCGGACAGCGCCGCAGACTCGATGTTGCACTTGGGATTATTGGCTCCCCCGAAATCCTCTTTCTCGATGAACCTACGACTGGCTTTGATCCAGAAGCTCGACGTGCATTCTGGGAGCTCATCCGCGCTCTACGCGATGAAGGAACAACAATCCTTTTAACGACCCACTACCTTGATGAGGCAGAGGCACTCGCTGATCGAGTCGCTGTCATTAATAAGGGCCGCGTCTTGGAAGTCTCACCACCTGCAACCTTAGGCGGCCGCGCCGACGCAAAGGCGACGATCTCCTGGAGTGAGGGCGGCCAAACGAAGACGGAGATCACCGCTACCCCGACTGCTTTTCTCAGCGACCTTGCAAAGCGAATTCCGGGCGAGATCGAAGATCTCACTGTCACCCGTCCATCACTTGAAGATATTTACTTGAGAATGATTGGTGAAGCATGAGCGGCATCATTCGATTAGGACTACTGCGAGGCAATCTCGAGATCAAACAATTCTTGCGCCAGCGCGAATCTGTTGTCTTCACCCTCGCCTTCCCTGTCATTCTGCTCTTTATCTTTGGTTCGGTCTTCAAAAATACGATCGCACCGGGCGTCACCTTCAGCCAATATTTTGTGGCAGGAATGGTTGCATCTGGTTTGGTCAATACTGGATTCCAGCAACTCGCAATTTCAATTCCGATGTCCCGCGACTTTGGAACGCTCAAGCGCCTTCGCGGAACCCCGATGTCACCGATCTCCTACTTCATCGGTAAAGCGATCGTTGTTACAGCTGCAATGCTCTTCCAAGTAGCGCTCCTGCTTGGTTTTGGCGCACTTCTCTTTGGCTTGCATCTGCCAACATCGGCAACGCTCTGGTTGCGCTTTATCTGGCTCATCATTCTCGGAAGCGCTTGCTCCACAGTGCTTGGTATTGCATTCTCATCAGTACCCAAGAGTGGCCGTGGTGCATCTGCGGTGGTCTCCCCGATCGTCATCGTGCTGCAATTCTTATCAGGTGTCTTCTTCGTCTTCTCTGATCTGCCCAAGTGGATGCAAGATATCGCCGCCGTTTTCCCACTGAAGTGGCTCACCCAAGGTATGCGTTCAGTCTTTCTTCCAGATTCATTTGCTATGAAAGAGGCTGGCCACTCATGGGAGCTCGGCAAGACCGCCCTCATTCTCGTTCTGTGGCTGATTGTCGGAACCTTCTTATCCGTACGCACCTTTAAGTGGTCTGAAGAATGATCCGTAAACTCATCGCAGCGCTCACGCTCACCACCCTTGTGATCCCAACGGTCGCAACTGCGGCTTCGCCATCACCGAAGCCAACTGCTCACTCGACCGCAAAGAGCACAGCGAAGGCTGCACCAAAGTCGACCACTAAAGCCACGGCCAAAAAGACGACCGCAACGAAGCGCACCACGACTCATCACTATTACGCACCGAAGCGCGTTGTTGTCACGCCATCACCAAAGCCGGTCTGGCCTCCAAAGGGCTATGCAGCAAATAATGGTGTCTACGCCTTCATTCCATCGGGTTCACAACTTGTCAGCCTACTCAGCGCTCAATCAAAGCTCGCTTCCCAGGTAACTCAATGCAAGGCGATGGCCTGTGGTGCGGTCTATGTTGGATCTGACAGTGATTGTCAGTATTGGGAAGTGAATTCCAAGGTCTATGGTCCAAACCCTGCTGATGTTACTTCGATGATTGAATACGGCACCTTGCGAACCCTTGCTCCTGCAACGAAGGCCCAGAAGATCCTGCCAATTATTCTATTGAGCGGAGAGTCACTCTTCCCGCATGACAATCTCATCCTTCAAACACTGGGGATCTCTTCGAATAATTTCTATACCCAGATCGCGCAAGGCAAGTCATTGACTCAGATTGCTGGTAGCAAGATCAATGCCATTGTTTCAGCGATTACCGCCGATGAGAACAAGAGCATTAACACTCAGTATTCTGCAGGAACCATTACCGGCGATCAAGCACAAGCGTTACGCGACGCAACCTCAGTAAGAATTGCAACTGAGTTGACGAACTACAACCTAAATGTTGGTGGAATAACTGTCTCATGCTGGACGCAGGCACCAACCGATAAGGTCCCATCATTTACGTACACGATGGATCACAACCACTTTTAAGGTTAGCGATTAGCTCCAGGAACCCAGAGTTGATCTCCCAATGACTTGTTCTCAACACGAGCAAGGACGAAGAGAAGATCTGAGAGACGGTTCAAATACTTGGCAGTCAAAGGATTGACGCCTGCACCGAATGAGTGGATCGCATGCCAGGTTGAACGCTCTGCACGACGTACAACTGTGCGAGATACGTGGAGCAGCGATGATGCTGGTGTTCCTGATGGAAGCACAAATGAGCGAAGCGGCTCGAGAGATTCGTTGAAGCGATCGATCTGCTCTTCAAGGTAAGTAATCTGAGTTTCAAGAACACGGAGCGGCTCGAACTCTGGGTTATCGATCACTGGGGTACAGAGATCCGCGCCGACATCGAAGAGGTCGTTCTGAATGCGGACTAAGAGCTTGGTAATCGACTCGTTGGTGATGCCACCAAGGGAGAGAACTACTCCAATGCTTGAGTTAGCCTCATCGACATCGGCATATGCCTCAAGACGTGGGTCATTCTTTGAGGTACGAGACATATCTCCAAGAGATGTTGTGCCATCGTCGCCGGTTTTTGTATAGATACGAGTGAGGTTAACCATGGGTTCAGCCTAGGCGAACAACTAGAATACGACCACTTCAAAGATCGAACAGGGGGTTAACAATGGCCGGAGATGCCTTTCGCGTCGTTGGCCCTGCCCGCCTCTCTGGCAGCGTTGCAGTGCGCGGAGCGAAGAATTCAGCTCTGAAATTGATGGCCGCCTCACTTCTGGCGCCAGGAAAGAACACTCTGCTCAATGTTCCAGATATCGCTGATGTCGAGATCATGTCCGAACTCCTTGAGCGCCTTGGCTGCACCGTCACCCATGATCGAAGCAACCACTCCCTCACTATTGATGTCCCAGAGACGCCATCACATAAAGCTGATTACGATCTCGTTCGCAAAATGCGCGCATCGATCAATGTTCTTGGGCCACTCGTCACTCGCGTCGGTGAAGCCGATGTCGCACTCCCTGGTGGTGATGCAATCGGATCACGCGGTTTAGATTTCCATATCGAAGGTCTGCGTGCCCTTGGTGCCGATGTCCATCAAGAACACGGCTACGTCATTGCGAAGGCACCACAGGGCCTTACAGGTGCCACCGTCTCACTCGATTTCCCAAGCGTCGGTGCTACTGAGAACCTCATGACAGCTGCTGTTCTTGCCAATGGCACAACCACCATTGAGAATGCCGCACGCGAACCAGATATCGTCGATATCGGTGAGTACCTCATCAAGATGGGCGCACGGATCGAAGGCCTTGGCACTTCCACGATAACAATCACTGGTGTTAAGAGACTTTCCCCTGCTACCCACGCAACACTTCCGGATCGCATTGTCACTGGCACATGGGCATTCGCTGCTGCGATGACCCAAGGCGATATCACCATTATCGGTGGCCGCCCCGGTCACTTAGAGATACCACTCGATAAACTCGTTGAAGCCGGTGCAGTTATCACTACAACTCCCGATGGCTTCCGCGTAAAGATGGACCGCCGCCCCAGCGCCGTAGATATTGCAACACTTCCCTACCCAGGATTCCCCACCGACCTCCAGCCAATGGCGATCTGCATGAACGCCATCGCCGATGGTCACGCGTTAGTCACTGAGAATGTCTTTGAAGGCCGTTTCATGTTCGTCAACGAACTCAAGCGATTGGGTGCAACGATCACTGTCGATGGCCACCACGCAGCCGTTAACGGGCTCCCAATGCTCTCTGGCGCACCAGTGCAGGCAACTGATATTCGCGCAGGGGCTAGCCTCGTTCTTGCCGGCTTAGTCAGTGAAGGAA
>CAJBLC010000079.1 GCA_903953805.1 uncultured Actinomycetes bacterium
CGAACTCCATCAAAAGGGCTTACGCCTAACCCCACAACGCGAACTCGTTCTTCAAGCGGTCCGCGCGTTAGATCACGCAACACCGGAAGAGATCGCTGAGAAGGTCCGTGAGACTCACCCAGGCATCAACCTCTCCACCGTTTATCGCAACCTAGAAACCCTTGAGAATGTTGGCCTCGTTCAGCATGCACACGTTGGGCACGGTGGCGTTCGTTATCACGCCGCGATCGAACAACTGCATGCCCACCTCAACTGTGAGAACTGTGGCCTCCTCATTGAGGTCCCGATTGAAGAGACTTCGCTCTTCACCCAAGCACTCTTAAATGACTACGGCTTCCATACCGATCTCGCTCATCTGGCGATCGCTGGCCGTTGTGAAGCCTGTTTCAACAAGCCCTAATAGACCCTAATAGACTGGCGCCATGAGCGCAGTCTTCGTTGAAGAAGGTCCGGATCGTGGTGCGATCTGGCACTTTGGCGAACCAAACCAAGAACAACGTGCACTTGCAGCTGGTACTGCCTTCGCTGATCTCTCACATCGTTCCATCATCACCATCACTGGCGTTGATCGTCTGACCTGGATGAATGATTTAGCAACGCAAGAGTTTGCCAAGCTCCAAGCTGGTCAATGGGTCGAATCACTCATGCTCGATGCGCAAGGCCATATCACTCAGCAATTCTTTGCTGTCGATGATGGTGAGACTTTGTGGCTGCATACCGAACGCGAAAAAGAGGAATCACTCCTTGCCTTCTTGCAGAAGATGGTCTTCATGCTCCGCGTCGAGCCAAAGTCTGCGACCGATACTCACGCCGTTGTTCGAGCGCCAGGTGCGCACGATGGTTTAGGCGGTCCCTATGCGATCGTTCCGCGCACTGAGTTACCTGATGTGTTGCAGGCATTTGCTGCCGTGCATACCCAAGTCGGTACTTGGGCACTTGAAGCAGAGCGCGTCGCCGCCCATCGTGCGCGCATTCTCTTCGAGACGGATCACAAATCTATTCCGAATGAACTTGGCTTCTTAAATGGCGCAGTCCATATGAAGAAGGGTTGTTACCCCGGCCAAGAGACAGTTGCGAAGGTATTTAACCTGGGTCATCCACCACGTCGTCTCGTCTTGCTCCATCTTGATGGCTCGATGGTTCACTATCCAACAACTGGTGCGAAGGTTTTCTCTGGCGAGAAGGAAATTGGTTATATCGGCACACTCGCTCGCCATTACGAACTAGGTCCAATCGCACTCGCGGTTATTCGCCGGACAACACCTGTGACTGAGGTATTAACAGTTGATGGTGTTCCTGCGACTCAAGAAGTGATTGTCGCTGCTGAATAATTAGTAAACGAGGGCTTGAACGCCTTCGCCCATAATCTCTTCGACAAAGGATGCAGCGCCTTTAATCTCAACTCCTGAAATCAATTGATCTGCAGTAATCCCTCTACGCGCGGCGCATTGGGTGCAGAGTGTCACAGTGCCATGATCGAGAATTGTCTGAAGTAGACCATCGAGTGGTGCGGCATGAGGCAGGGTTAATTCTGCGGCTTTGCCTGGCAGTGCGAACTCCGATGCATCGCTGGTGAGCCAGAGC
>CAJBLC010000080.1 GCA_903953805.1 uncultured Actinomycetes bacterium
CTGACTTAGTTGAAATCGCTAAGCGCGATGGCGGCTTTGTCTGGGTTGGTCTCGCTGAGCCAACCAAGAAAGAGTTCGACCTCATTGTTGGCGAACTCAACTTCCACCCACTCGCTGTCGAAGATGCTATCAATGCAAATCAACGCCCGAAGTTAGAAGATTATGAGGGCTTAACCTTCTTCGTTCTCAAGACCGTCTTCTTCGACAAGAAGGAGCAAGAGATCACCACTGGTGAGCTCCTCTGCTTCATTGATGAGCATTTCATCGTCATTGTGCGCCATGGTGAAGGGTCGCCATTAGCCACAGTGCGCCACGACCTGGAGCAGCGTCCAGAGATGCTCAAGTTTGGGCCGTTCTCAGTACTCCACGCTGTTGCAGACCGAGTAATCGATGGGTACACCTCAATCGGTGCCTCGCTTGAGCAAGAGGTTGTGGGCGTTGAGAACAAGGTCTTCAATGGAAAGCGACAGACTTTCTCGCAAGAGATCTACTTCTTAAAGCGAGAGATCATCGAATTTAAACATGCCATTGAGCCGCTCTTGGTTCCTATCAACCGCCTCACAGGGGATTCAGCTCCTCGAGTGCCTGAAGGAATCAAACCCTTCTTCCGCGATACCTCCGACCATCTCCTTCAGGCGATCGAACAGGCGACGGGATTAGATTCGCTCATTACATCTGCCCTGCAGGCAGATTTGGCGCATATTCAAGTTCAACAGAATATTGATGTTCGGCGGATTTCAGCTTGGGTCGCACTTGCCTCGGGACCAACGATGGTCGCTGGAATCTACGGAATGAACTTTCACCATATGCCTGAACTAGGTACGCGCTATGGCTATTACGTGGTCTTAGCTGGAATGGCCACCCTGACCGCTTTTCTCTTCAGAAAATTCAAGAAGTCAGAGTGGCTATAAATTCAGAGTATTAAGACTGTTGGTTAATTGACCAGAGAGTCCAGATATGTGTGCGGACTGAACGAGGTTGCTTCAAGATCGTTGTGATCTGGAAGGCAATATCTTCAGAGCGAAGGAAGCTTGCAAGAACTGGAGTTCCTGCGGTGCGACCGGCGCCAATTGCAAACTCGGTCTCTGTTCCTGCTGGGCAGACAAGTGCAACACGAACACCCTTTTCACGAAGTTCGCGATCCAATCCACCAGCAAGTCCTACCTGGGCATGCTTTGTTCCAGCATAGATAGATTCATCGCCGCCGCCACGGAAGCCAGCAACAGATGAGACGATCACGATATCGCCAGCCTTCTTTGCGATCATGGTTGGCAGGCAAGCACGAATGATGTGAACAGTACCTTCGTAGTTGGTACGCATCATGCGATTTACTTCATCATCGCTGTAATCCAAGATTGAACCGTACATACCGATTCCTGCATTAGGAACAACCGCATCGATCGTTCCAAACTTATCGAGCGCTGCCTTTGCAACTGCACGTGAGACCGCTGGGTCTGAGCAATCGCCAGCAACATAAACGGCATTCGCTTCGCCGAGTTCGGCGACAATTCCTTGGAGGCGCTCTTCGTTACGAGCATTGAGGACAACCTTCGCCCCTTGCTCAACGAGCTCCTTTGCGGTGGCGGCGCCCATTCCGGCTGTTGCGCCGGTAATGACGATTACTTGATCTTTGAGGTCTCTGAGTTCATATGTCATGGAGTGAGTATGGGGGAGTTGCAAGAGGGTCGCAACAGATATTCCTCGGGATTAGCACCGCCAGATGGCCGATATACTTCGGGGGTAGTTTCCGGGGTCGGTGTAATTCCGAACCGGCAGTAAAGTCTGCGACCCGTTGGCAGCCAGCGAACGGTGGATCTGGTGAGATTCCAGAACCGACGGTGAAAGTCCGGATGAGAGGGAGCTATCAAGGTACCAATGTAATTTGCGTACCTTTATTTTGCCTATCGCTGTGCGCTGCCGGCGATCCTTGGCGAACCCACCCCGGATTATTTCTGAACGGGGGATCTATGAGCACTCACCATGACGAAGCAATGCGTCATGCGCTCTCCCTTGCCTTGCGCGGTGAAGGCCGGACCGGAGCTAATCCGATCGTTGGCGCAGTCATTCTCGATGCAGATGGCCAACCTATTGCTGAAGGTTTTCATGCCGGTGGCGATCACGCCGAAGTTGTTGCAATCAAATCTTTAGCTTCGATCCCAGCAGGATCGACAATCGTTGTCACACTCGAACCATGCAATCACACAGGTAAGACCGGACCATGCGTTGATGCGATTATCAACGCCGGCTTTGCTCGTGTTGTCTATGCCGTATCAGACCCAAATCCAATCGCATCTGGTGGAGCTGATCGTCTGCGCGAAGCAGGTATTGAAGTGATCTCCGGAGTCTTAGAAGTTGCTTCACGATTCTTCAATCGCGCCTGGTTAAGTGTCATTGAAAAGAAGCGCCCACTCTTTATCTGGAAAATCGCAGCGACTCTTGATGGGAAGACTGCAGCAGCGGATGGATCGTCGAAGTGGATCACCAGTGAAAGTTCACGAGAGTTTGTCTCATTACTACGCCGCAATAGCGATGCCATCTTGGTTGGTACTGGAACGGTCATTGCAGATAATCCAATGCTCATCCCACATGATGGGGACGATGTAAAGAATCCGTTACGGGTCGTGATGGGCACTCGCGAGATTCCCGAAGGATTTAATCTTCATGATGATCAAGCAGAGACACTTCACGTGAAAAGCCACGATTTCGATGAGCTCATTGCGCAGTTATTGGCTCGTGGAATCAAGCAGGTCTTTGTGGAATCAGGGAGCGAACTGGGCACTGCGATGGTGAGCGCTGGTCTGATCGATGAAATCATTCTCTTCCAGGCACCAACGATCCTCGGCGCCGGCCGAACATTTATTGGCGACCTTGGAATCACAACTCTGGATCAACGTTTTGATCTCGAAATTCTGGCGCATCGACAAATTGGCACTGATCTCTTTACTCATCTGAAGGTAGGTAAATAATGTTTACTGGACTCGTACAGGCCCTTGGTGAAGTGACAAAGATTGAGCGCGGGGCAGATAGCGCCGTATTTACCTTTACTGCAACGGACTTTCTCGGCGATACCAAGCTCGGAGACTCGATCTCAGTCAATGGCGTCTGCCTCACTGCTATTGAATTGAGCGAAACTACCTTTGCCGTCGATGTCATGGTCCAAACTCTGAAGTTGACCTCACTCGATCAGATTGAAGTCGGATCCAAAGTAAATCTTGAGCTTGCTGCCAAGGTTTCCGATCGCCTGGGAGGCCATATTGTCCAGGGCCATGTCGATGGCGTTGGAACCATTACCGGTATTGAACCAGGAGAGAAGTGGCAACGAGTAGATCTGGTTATCCCAGATCACCTCATGAAGTACTTACAGCCACAGGGTTCGATCTGTATCGATGGCACATCACTTACAGTTGGTGAGCTCGATGATGCAAAGAATTCGATCTCGGTCTGGCTCATTCCAGAGACCCTTCGTAAAACCAATCTTGGACTTCTCAAAGTCGGCAGCAAAGTTAATATCGAAGTCGATGTCCTCGCGAAATATGTTGAGCGATTAATGAAGAGAGGCGAAGCATGAATATCGAAGATGCCTTGGCAGATTTCGCCGAAGGAAAGTTCGTCATTATTACCGACGACGAGTCCCGTGAGAATGAAGGTGACCTCATGCTCCTAGCTGAGAAAGCTACGACAGAATCACTTGGATTCATGGTGAGATATACATCTGGAGTTATCTGCGTTGCACTTACCCAAGAGATTGCTCGCACGTTGCAGCTACCCTCCATGGTCAAGCGAAATCAAGATGAGAAGCGAACTGCGTACACGGTTTCTGTCGATGTTCTTGATGGTCATACAACTGGAATTAGCGCAGAAGAGAGAGCAAATACGGTCCGACGCCTCGCGGATGCGAGCGCCAGAGCATCTGATTTCATGCGCCCCGGCCATGTCTTTCCGCTGATCGCTCACGCTGATTTACTTCGAGCTCGGCAAGGTCATACTGAAGCTGGTGCTGTCATGGCCCTCTTAGTTGGAGCTCGCCCAGTGGCCGCGCTGAGCGAGATCGTCAATGACGATGGTTCGATGGCACGCGGTGAGACCCTCACGAATTTTGCACAGAGCCACAATATTCCCATATTTACGATGCAGGATCTGATCACATATGCAGAAGGAAAACTCCCAGCGTCAGAAGTAACACGAGCTGAATACTCGTGGGCAAAACTGCCGCGTAGCGGGGCTCAATGGGAGATTGCAGTGCATGTAGCAGCGGGCGGGGCAGAACATGCGATTCTTAAGTTAGGTAAGCCCGGCTCTGATGCGCTCGTACGATTGCACTCCGAATGTCTAACTGGCGATGCTCTAGGTAGCGTGCGATGTGACTGTGGAGATCAACTCGATGCAGCCTTCAAAGAGATCGAAGAGCAAGGATCTGGATACATCATCTATCTCCGTGACCATGAAGGCCGAGGAATTGGCTTGAAAGAAAAGATCGCAGCCTACTCATTACAGGACAATGGGATGGATACGGTCGATGCAAATCTTGCCCTCGGTCACGAAGCAGATGAACGGGATTGGAATGACTCAGTCGAGATCATTGCAAATCTAAGTCTCACCTCACTCACCTTACTCACCAATAATCCATTGAAGAGTAATGCTCTATCCGCTGCTGGCTTTGAAGTTGTTAGCCAAGTTATGAAGAGCCAAGTGAATGAATCGAATCGTAAATACCTTTTAACAAAGCAGAACCGCATGTCCCACACACTCGAGATCAAGTAAGGAATAACTATGGCTGGAAGCGCTCCGATTGTAAAAGTTAACCCATCTGCTGGATCAAAGGTGGCAATCATTAGTTCGTCATGGCATAGAGATATCTGTGCCGCGCTCATTGCAGGTTCGGTCAAGGCGATGGATGAGTACAAGATTGCCTACGAAGTCTCATATGTCCCAGGTTCATTTGAACTTCCACTTGCAGCGCAGAAAGCGCTCGATGCTGGTTTTGATGCGGCTGTCATTGTTGGGCTGGTCCTCAAAGGCGAGACCCCGCACTTCGACTATGTCTGCCAAGGCGTTACCCAGGGCGTTATGGATGTGCAGCTCTCGCGTTCTAAGCCGATCGGCTTCGGGGTACTGATGTGTAACGACCTCGATCAAGCGATTGCACGTATCGGTGGACCTGCTGCCAAGGAAGATAAAGGTTACGATGCAGGTATTGCGGCGCTAGCCCTGCTCTAAGTAAGGAATCCTATGAAGAAGGTCCTCGTTACCGGTGCCTCTGGCTATGTTGGAGGTCGCCTCATTCAAGAACTCTTGCTGAAAAAATTCTCGGTTCGAGTGATGGTTCGAGATCCACGCAAGATTTCGGGTCAACCATGGTTCCCGCAAGTTGAAGTAGTCCAGGCCAGCGCTGAGAATCCAACAGAGCTTGATAAAGCGCTCGTCGGTATTGATACCGCCTTTTACCTTATTCACTCTATTAACACCGGAACGAACTTTGATGAGACAGAAGCACGTATTGCCAGAAACTTTGCAGAGGCATCAGAGCGTCAGAGTGTTGGACAAATTATCTATCTCGGTGGAATCGCCAACGATAAAAATATTAGTAAGCACCTTAAGTCTCGCGAACAGACTGGCATCTCACTAGCCTCAACATCTGTTCCAGTAATGGAGATCCGCGCCGGAATCATCATTGGCTCCGGTTCTGCAAGTTTCGAGATGTTGCGCCACCTCACGCATCGTTTGCCAATCATGACGACACCGAAGTGGGTTCTGAATCGCACCCAGCCAATCGCCATTCGAGATGTCCTCTGGTATTTAGTCCAAGCTGGTTCGCTCAAAAAATCGGTCTCTGGAATCTTCGATATCGGTGGGCCAGAAGTGCTTACATATGAAGAGATGATGCAGACCTTTGCGAAGATTTCAGGACTGCGTAAACGTTGGATCGTCAAGATCCCGGTACTTACTCCAGCACTATCATCACTATGGATCGGACTTGTTACTCCAGTACCAACTTCTATCGCTAAACCACTCGTAAACTCTTTAATTAGTGAAGTCGTTGCAGATCCAGCTCGCTCACTCGATCAACTCATCCCAAAGCCAAAGCAAGGGTTGCTACCACTCGCGACTGCCATTGAATTAGCGCTGACTAAGATTTCAGCTCACGATGTTTTGACGCGCTGGTCTGATGCAAATACTCCAACCGCGCCATGGGCACGTGCTCAAAGCGATCCAGCATGGGCAGGGGAGAAGACCTTCGTCGATAGTCGCGTTCGCATGACTCGAGTCTCACAGCAAGCAGTGTGGGAAGCGATCGAGAAGATCGGTGGCGAGCATGGTTGGTATGGCTCAGATTTCCTCTGGTATCTGCGCGGCTTGTTGGATCGCATGATTGGTGGCGTTGGCTTGCGTCGTGGCCGCCGCGATCCTGACCATCTTCACGTAGGCGAATCCCTCGATTTCTGGCGGGTAGAAGAGATTATTCCTGGTCAGAAATTGCGCCTATACGCTGAGATGATCCTTCCAGGAAAGGCTTGGCTTCAATTTGAGGTGAGTGAGGCCAATGGTCAGACTCGCGTCATTCAAGAAGCGATCTTCTCGCCACGCGGATTGGGTGGGCAGCTCTACTGGGTGGCAGTTGCACCTTTCCATACATTGATCTTCCCGAAGATGTTAAAAAATATTGTGAAGGAAGCTTCGAAATACTAAGGAACTCGCAATTGCTAAACTTCAGAATTAACAAGCAGCCACTTTGCAGTGTCAACATCGGTAGCGAGAGTATTAACCCAGCCACCTCGAATTGCTGCTCTAATGGCTTGGAATTTCGAGGGTCCTCCAGCAACGCCGATAATTACATCCGCCTGCTTAAGTTGTTGAAGGGTAATACCTACAACCAAGTCATCAAGTGAGCTCTTGATCGCATTTCCATTTTTATCAATGAATCGTAGATTCACTTGGCCAACTGCCCCTTCTTTTCGTGCCTGAGCAAATTGTTTCTCCGTAAAGAAGTTATCGCCCCCAGTCAACGGAGGTACAATTTCGCACGTTCCGATACCCACCAAAGCTAATTCAACGCGATCAAGTTGTCGCAACGCGTCTTGAACATGGGGATCGTTTTTGATGAGAGAGTCACGAAGAGATTTGCTCTCAACCACTCCCGGGACTCGAAGAAACATGGGCTGAGCATGGACAATCTCGGCTAAACGTTGAGTCGAGAGTGCGGCCTCATGTTGAGCAGATGGATCTCCAACATCACCCAACATTTCTACTACGTAACGTGCTTCGCCATTTTTCAGATTATCAAGCGCGGTAACAGTTGATCGCAATGAGCGAGACCAGGAGGTGAAGCCGATGACATTCGCAGAAATGCCACTATTGATTAGGCGCAGGGCTAGAAGTTGGCCCAAATCGTCAATTAGTTCGCTCTCGTCATCGGTATGGTTCACATCGAATACGTGGGCTTCCTTTAAGTTATAGGTTGACTCAAGCTGGCTCTCTAAATCTGTGTATAGACCTCGAGGGACAACTACCTCGGTACGTACGGTCCCGTTTAACTTTGCCTGCTCAAGCAAGCGAGAAACCCTTGCTTGCGAAATCACTAACTTCTCAGCGATTTCAGATTGGCTCAAATTGCTCACGTGGTACATCCAGGCGACCTTGGAAATTAACCGCTGAAATTCGAGATCATCGGTGAAGGACCCACTACTCGTGGCTCTGGCTGGTTTGGCCATTTTCCTTGAAGCCATCACTTCCTCCTTACGAGATCGCTGGCGCTCGGAACTCAGGTCAGTCGTGAGCGTTTATAACGATTTGGCAACAAAGCCAAAAAGTAGTTGACGATGACTTTAACAGGAGTTACCTTTCGTTTGCTTGATTAGTTATTCTATGGTTGAATATCTATTCACGCAAACCCTCAGACCGCAAAAGCGGCGAGTTAAAAGGAGTGAATATGCGTAATAAGCGAATTGCCTTGGTTTCAGCGGCCATCTTGGCCCTTGTCTCCGGAAGCGGTCTCGTTGCTACCAGCAGCCAGGCTGCCGCAAAGCAGAAGGTTATCGGCGTTGCCGTTGCCGACCAGAAGTCTCTCTTCTACATTGCAGCAGTCGATGGCATGAAGAAGGCAGCAGCAGCAAATAACGTAAAGCTGATTATCCTTTCAGCAGACAATGATGCAAATAAGCAGGTGGGGCAGGTAAATAACTTACTCACACAAAATATCGATGCGCTGGTCTATATTGCTCAGGATGCTACAGCTGCAGCGGCTGGCGTTAAGGCGGCTAATAAGGCCAAGGTTCCAGTAATTGCAGTCGATGAGAAGCCAGAATCTGGAAACGGAAAACTTGCAACATATATTGCTACTAACTCCGTAACAGCTGCAGATCAACTTTGCACATGGCTCTTCAATCAGATCGGCAACAAGGGCGAGATTGGAATCCTCCATGGTGTTCTTGGCGCAACTGCGGAAGTTCAACGTACTCAAGGTTGTCAGAATGCTTTGAAGCGTACACCTGGAATCAAGGTAGATGCTGAAGCAACTGCGAACTGGGATGAAACTCAGGCTTACAAAGCAGCACAGAATATGCTTCAAGCCAATCCTAATATCGTTGCGATCTTTGGAGAATCAGATGCAATGGGATTAGGTGCTGCAAAGGCTGCTAAGGATGCTAACCGTAAGGTTATCTCCGTTGGCATTGATGGATTCCCAACTATGGTTCAGGGAATTAAGGATGGTCTCACTCAAGCTACTCAGGCTCAAGTGCCATTCGTCATGGGTCAACAATCCATTACTGATGCGCTCAAGGTGCTATCAGGAAAGAAGATCCCTGCAATCCAGTACAAAGCAACTGTGCTAGTTACTTCAACGAATGTGAATTCAGTAGACCCAGTGCAGTTCTACGGACCAAACGTTAAGTAAGTAATCCAGAAAAGTTGACGGGCTCGACTTCACGCACAAGGTGAGAGTCGAGCCCGACAACTAATGAGAAAGGAGTGAATCGCGAATGACCTCATTAAAGTCATTAACAGTGACAAATATAGACAAATCGTACGCCGGTGTACAGGTGCTTCACTCTGTGAGTTTTAGCATCCCGGCTGGCGAAGTCGTCGGTTTTATTGGCGAGAATGGCGCCGGGAAGTCCACTATCTCATCAATTATTGCAGGTGTGGTCCAAGCAGATTCCGGCCACCTCTTGATTGACGGAGAGCCATATTCCCCCGCCTCTCCAGCCGATGCGATCTCCTCTGGGGTGGCCCTTATTCATCAAGAGATTAGGATGATTCCGGAACTTAGCATTGCGGAAAATATCTATTTGGGGCGTCTGCCCATGAAAAATGGCAGAGTTGATAACGAAAAGCTCTACTCTGATTCAACTGAGGTTCTAAAGAAGTTAGGTGTGGGCATTGATCCCCGCCGAAAAATTCGTGGCCTTTCTATCGCAACACAGCAAAGTATTGAAATTGCCAAGGCGATCTCAAGAAACCCTCGATATGTAATTTTTGATGAACCATCTGCCTCACTCACCCCTCACGAGACGGATCGCGTGCTAGAGCAAATCAATGTTCTTAAAAATTCTGGTGCTGGTGTTATTTATATCTCTCATCGCTTAGAAGAAGTCATATCCATCGCTTCACAGATAGTCTGTCTTCGCGATGGATCGGTAGTAAAAACGTGGGATACTGGAAAGATCTCTCACGACGAACTTGTAAAAGCCATGGTTGGTAGAGATTTCAAGTTCTCTCATAGTGCACCACCGCCTGCCTCGGAAGACGTCGTGCTCGAAGTAAAGAATTTAAGTCGTGAAGGAGTATTCGCCAACATCAATTTCTCTGTTGCCAAAGGAGAAGTACTTGGGATCGCCGGACTTGTTGGCGCGGGTCGAAGTGAATTAGTTCGTACAATAGCTGGAGTAGATCGTTCAACATATGGATCTGTTTTAGTAAACGGGCAAGTGATAAAGATCAAGGCACCTTCACATGCAATCAAGGCTGGAATTGTCATGGTCCCTGAAGACCGGAAGAGCCAGGGATTAAACCTGGGTCGTACTGGCGCCGAGAATATGGCATCCCCATGGGAAAGAATTTTGAGAAGAGCCAAAATTGTGACAAATGCTTGGGTACGCAAGTTGGCCGAAGACAATGTCAAATCATTTGATATTAGAGGCGGTATCCACCAACCGGTCGTCCGACTTTCCGGTGGAAATCAGCAAAAAGTGCTTCTTGCAAAATGGTTAATTAGGGAGCCAAAGGTTCTCATCCTTGATGAGCCAACTCGTGGAGTTGATGTTGGTGCGAAAATGGCGATTTATCAAATCATTCGTGACACTGCCGCCCGTGGCGTTGCGATTGTCGTGGTTTCTTCGGAATTAGAGGAGATCTTAGGAATTTCAAATCGGGTACTCGTCATGTCTGGCGGACTGCAGAAAAAAATTCTCTCTAGGGACGAGGCAAACGCAGAAACTGTTATGAGCTTAGCTATGCCAGCTGGAATGCATCTATGAAAACCAAGGAGAAGATCGTGAGTGGAATAAATGTTCCAAACAGTCAAGGCAACGAGACTAATGCAAAATTAAACTCTGGAATTTTGAAATGGCTAGCGGCTAAAGCAAACGGTCCAGTCGTGGGTCTTATCCTTATTTGCGTCGTATTAACAATTACCTCGCAATACTTCATGACCACTCGGAATATTAGTAATGTATTAGTTCAAATTTCAGACGTAGGAATCATGGCAGCTGGTGAGGCACTAGTTATCCTAATTGGTGGCATAGATCTTTCTGTTGCGGCAGTGATGGTAGTAACCATGATGTTTTCCGCATGGCTCTTGAAAATGGAACACTTCCCATTTGCCATAGCCCTTCTGGCGGGGCTACTCCTCGGGGCTCTCATCGGACTTGTAAATGGTTTACTAACAGCTTATGGCCGTGTCCAAGCATTTGTAGCGACGCTTGCAACAATGTCGGCTTGCTTAGGAATGGCATTGGTCATAACCAACGGAAACACTCTAAATACATTTCCAACTTGGTTTGCGGCCCTCACAGGTAGCGCAACAAATCTCATACCTGTTCAATCAATTTTGTTAGTTCTTATTTTTGTGGCCTTGGGATTCTGGCTCCGTTTCCGTCCGGCGGGGCGTGCTCTCTTCGCAATTGGGGGAAACGAAGAAGTTGCCCGGCTATCAGGTCTGCCAGTCAAGTTATTGAAAACCTTGGTCTATGTGATTTCTGGAGCATTAGCTGCGATCGCAGGTTGGATCAATATCTCACTTTTGGACTCAGCTCAGCCAACGGCAGGTTCTAGTTATCTGTTGAATGTTATTGCGATAGTCGTGATTGGCGGCGCATCGCTTTCGGGGGGAGTGGGGTCGATGGGACAAACTTTCATCGGCCTACTCATCATCGGGGTACTTAACGATGGGCTAGCCCTTTTGCACGTAAATCCAAATCTCCAGCAGGTGGTTATCGGTGCGGTGATTCTTGGTGCTGTTCTAACAGATCGAAATCAATTCGGCTACTCATTTAATTTTCTAAAGAAGAAGGCAAAATAATGTCAATCGGCCTAAGTAACTTAAGTAAAGAGTTTCTTTTAGAAGCTCAGCGGAGAATGATCAGAATTCGCCTCTTCGACGAGCGAGCATCGAAGATGGTGAAGCGGGGGCAAATTCCCGGAACTGTGCATACAAGTATCGGGCAAGAGGCTCAGGTAGTTGGTGCTTGCATGGCGCTTGGTGATTCAGACTATATGACCGGTAATCACCGTTCACATGGCCACCCTATTGGGAAGGGTTCCCCACTAGCTCCTTTGATGGCGGAGCTCGTGGGAAAGGCCACCGGAATTTGCAAAGGTAAAGGCGGCTCACTTCATTTAGCTGATTTCAGTGTTGGTTCTTTGGGTGAATCCGGCATTGTGGGATCTTCGATCCCGATCGCTACTGGAGCCGCCTTATCTTCAAAGGTTCTTAACAATGGCAAAGTCTCACTTGCCTTCTTTGGCGATGGTGCAGCAAACCAAGGAAATCTCTACGAGTCGATGAATATGGCAGGCATTTGGGATCTTCCCGTTATCTTCCTCTGCGAAAACAATCTCTACGCACTTTCGACCCCAGCCCACACTGTTACAAGTGGTGTGATCGCAGATCGAGCAGCTGGATTCAATATTCCTGGGGTACGTGTTGAGAACGGCCAAGATTTCATGAATGTCTTCACCGCTGTTAAAGAGGCAGTCGATCGCGCTCGTCGTGGTGAAGGTCCATCACTCATCGAAGTTGTTACCTATCGGTTTAATGAACACTCTGAGGGACTACGCCTTGGTGTTGACTACCGTGATGCAAAAGAGAAAGAAGAGTGGTTGGCGAAGGATCCGATTGTTATTTTCCGCAATTATCTCTTAGCCGAAGGTGTCGCTAGCGAGGCAGAACTTGATGCTATCCATGCCGCAGTTGAAGCAGAAGTCGAAGATGCCTTCGAATTTAGCCAATCAAGCCCATTCCCAGATCCATCAACTGCCTTTGATGATCTCTATACAGAACCATTTGAGGTGTATGCATGAAAACTATGATGAGTTATCTTGGTGCAATTGGCGCCGCCCAACGTGAAGCGATGGATGCCGATGAGCGTGTGATCATTATCGGCGAAGATGTCGAAGCTAACGTCTACGGCACTACTGGTGCGGGTAAGTCCCGCGCGGCTGAAGGAGACTTCCTTCAGCGCTATGGAAGAAACCGTATTCGCAATACCCCGATCTCCGAGGAGATCATTGTGGGAGCTGCTGCCGGCGCAGCAATGACTGGACTACGCCCGATTGTCGATCTTTCCTATTCATCTTTTACCTACTTGGCGATGGATCAATTCGTTAATCAGATCGCGAAGAACCGCTACATGTTCGGTGGGCAGGCTTCAATTCCCGTCGTCTTCCGCTCAGCGATGTTCTATGGGCTTAATACGGGAGCCCATCACTCTGATCGCCCATATCCGATGTATATGAATGTCCCTGGTCTCAAGATCATCGCTCCGGCTTCCCCTAGCGATGCGAAGGGACTGCTGCGCAGCGCGATCGACTCTGATGACCCAGTTCTCTCCTTTGAAGCCTGTCCACTCTGGCCGATGAAGGAAGAGGTAGAAGAAGATGAGTATCGGATTCCCCTGGGAGTCGGGCGCACACTTCGCGAAGGTTCAGATATCACCATCGTCGCCGTGTCGGGCTCAGTTCCCGAAGCTGTTGCAGCCGCTGATCAATTGATTGCAGAAGGCGTCTCCGTTGAAGTCTTTGACCCTAGAACTCTTGTTCCTATGGATGTTGAAGGAATCATGAAATCAGTTTCAAAGACAGGTCGCTTAGTGATTGCCGATCCAGCCCACAAGACATGTGGCGCGGCGGCAGAGATTTCAGCCTTGGTGGCAGAACATGCTTTTGATGCCCTGCGTGCTCCGATCAAGCGAGTTACGACACCGGATATGCAGATTCCATTCAGCCCAGCTCTTGAGAAGCAGCTCTATCCAAATCGCGACTCAATCGCTGCAGCTGCTAGAGCAGTTCTTGGTCTCAAAGTAAGTCAATAAGTTTTCACATCGAGAGAAGGAGAAAGAAAATGAGAGTAGAAGTCTTATTGCCACAGTGGGGAATGGGGATGAGTGAAGGCGTCATCTCTATGTGGCTAAAAAATGTCGGAGATAGCGTCAAGGAAGATGAGCCAATCGCTGAGGTTGAAGCAGAGAAAGTTGAAGAAGAACTTCCTTCTCCAGCAACCGGCACATTGGTAGAGATTCTTGTGAAAGCTGGCGAGACCGCTGAAGTTCGCACCGTTGTCGCAATAATCGAGACCGAATAACCCACATGTCTTCTTACGATGTCATAGTTATCGGCGGCGGTATCAACGGGGTTGGTATCGCCCGCGAATCTGCGTTGCAGGGCTTCAAGACCCTCCTCCTAGAGAAAGATGACATTTGCAGCGGCGTTTCCGCTTGGTCTGGTCGTCTCGCCCATGGTGGGCTTCGCTATCTTGAACATTATGATTTTGCTTTAGTTCGCGAATCTCTTCTAGAACGTGAACGATTAATTAAAAATGCACCACATCTTGCAAAACATGTCTCCTGGCTGATGCCGGTTTATCGTCACAATAAGCGTCCAGGTTGGCTTGTCGAACTTGGAATGCTCCTCTTCGACATCTTGTCATTTGATAAATCTGCGCCGTGGCATCGATATCTCAGTAAGAAGAAGACGATCGCTCGATTCCCTGATATCGATCAAAATGGTCTGCAGGGTGGATTCCAATATTGGGATGGACAGATCGAGCTAGCTGAGCGCCTCTGTGTTGAGATCTCTATCGATGCCATCAAAAATGGCGCAGAAATTAAGACCCACTCGCAGGTCAGCGCTCCGATTCTTGAAAACTCACGTGTCGTAGGAGTTAAGTACAAAGATCTTTTAACAGGAGCAGAGTTGGAAGCTACCGCTCCAGTTATTTATAACGTTTCCGGCCCCTGGATTGATCGAGTCTTTAACGAGAGTGCCGGGATTGCAACTCAGCCTCGGCTAAATGGTGGCACGAAGGGCTCTCACTTCATCGTTGATCCATTTGAGGGAGCGCCATCAGATGTCATCTATTACGAGACCAGAGCCGATGGCCGATTAATCCTTGTTGTCCCATGGTTTGGGAAGTACCTCATCGGTACAACTGATATTCGGTGGGAGACTGATCCGGGTGATGCTCGATGCGATATCGGTGAGCTTGATTACTTGTTGAATGAGGTGAATGCGCTCGTTCCACAAGCGAAACTCACCCGAGATGATGTTCTCTATACATACAGTGGCGTTCGACCACTTCCTTATGAGCCAGGAAAACCAGAATCATCTGTGACTAGAACTCATATCTTGCACGACCATGCTAAAACCGGTTTACCAGGGCTGGTCACTGTCGTCGGCGGTAAACTCACTACCTACCGACAGCTTGCCGAAGACGCGGTAGTAGATATCGCTAAGCGACTTGGTAAGGGTCGAATTAAATCGAAGACTCGAAAGTCATTACTTCCTGGCGCGCACTTCTCCTCACTCGAGGATATCGCTCGTCAACTCTTAGCCGCGGGAGTCCTACCATCAGTGGCCGAGAGAATTACTCGACTCTATGGTTCTCGCGCACTCAATCTTTGGCAGATTACTCGATCAGATCCTTCTGCCGGATTAGTACTTGATTCAGAATTTGGTGTCACGAAGGCGGAGATCCTCTTTGTTGTTCGTGAGGAATTTCCAAAGACGCTTGCAGATGTCATGGCACGGAGAATGATCCTCGCTTTTGAAAAGGGCCATGGATTACATCTGATAGATTCGATCGCCGATATTGTCGGAGGCGAACTTGGTTGGGGTAGTGATGAGCGTAACCGCCAAATCGCGGGGTACAGCGAGTGGCTTAACCACCTCGCTATCCCTGATGAATCGGGACCTCGTTCAACCAGCTTCGGTGCTGGAATTACGGTGGAAGCAAAATAATCATGTCCTCCAGTCGCTACATACTCGCCATTGACTCAGGTTCATCGAGCGTTCGTTCGCTTGTTATCAGTGAATCAGGTCAGATTGTTGGCGAAGGTCGTGCCGGACTGGAATGGAATCGGCGTAATCCAGGTTGGGCTGAGTTGGATGCTCGCTATCTCTGGAGCGTCACTCGCAAGAGCATTTTAGATGCAGTTCTTGATGCGAAAGTAAAACCATCGGAGATTGTGGTGGCCGGCGTGACTAGCCATCGCGAGACTATCGTGATGTGGGATCGCAAGACTGGTGAGCCTATTCATGATGCAGTCGTCTGGATCTCGACACAGACTGACGAGATTATCGAGCGTTGGAATCAGAATGGGATTGCTGAGAAATTTAAGAGTCGCACTGGCCTTCATAATGATTCATTCTTTTCAGCCGGCAAGGTGGTCTGGCTACTCGAAAATATTGAGGGTGCCCGGGCGAAGGCAGAAGCTGGCGAGATCATCTGCGGCACCGTCGATAGCTGGCTCCTCTGGAATCTCAATGGCCATACTCTGCATGCAACGGATCCATCCTGTGCATCAAGAACCTCTCTCTTCAATATTCACACAATGACGTGGGATCAGGAACTCTTAGCGGAGCTCGATATACCGGCATCGCTACTTCCCCAGGTTCTTGATTCAGACGGCGAGTTCGGAAATGTCGACCGCTCGATCTTGGATGCGAATATTCCGATTAGAGCAGTCTTAGCTGATCAACAATCAGGAATGTTTGGGCAGGCTTGCTTTACCCGAGGTTCATTTAAAAATACCTTCGGAACGGCCTCAGTACTCACAGTGAATACCGGTGGAGAACCAACCGAAGTTGAGGGTTTAACCGCCTCTGTAGGCTGGAAGGTTGCCGGCTCAACAATTTACGAAGCTGAAGGAGTGGTCTTCCATAGCGGCCAGACAATTCAATGGCTACGTGACAATCTTGGAATATATGCGCCACCTAACCGAATCGACGATATCGCGACCGGAGTGAAAGATAATGGCGGCGTTTACTTAGTCCCCGCACTTGGTGGATTGGCAGCTCCCTATTGGGATCGCAAGGCACGGGCATCGCTGCAGGGTTTGAGTCTTGATACGACGAGTGCTCACTTGGTGCGAGCCGCAGTAGAGGCAATGGCATTCCAGACTGCAGATATCGTCGACAAATTACCAGCCGCCTTTAGTGGCTCTTTCAAGGTCGATGGCGGAGCCGCAACATCAAATTTCCTCTGTCAATTCCTTGCCGACATCACCGGCGTGGCTATTGAGCGGCCAATTGAACTTGAGCGAACTGCTCTAGGTACCGCCTTTGTGGCAGGAATTTCAACAGGTATTTGGAGTGGAAACGAAGAGATAGCCGCAAATTGGAGAGTTGAAAAGATCTTTGAACCGCAGATGTCAGATGTCTACCGTGAGCAAGTTCGTGGTGACTGGAAGGAAGCAGTCACCCGAACGCTCTCACATAAGCAACTAATAAAGAAATAATAGGAGAAGAAGAGAAATGACCATCACAAATGTAAGTACTCGCGATATCACTACTGCAAATATTTCTGCAGGTGAGATCATCGAGCAGGCCCGTGCACAAGGATGGGCAGTTGGTGGCTATAACATGCACAATGTTGAGACCGCGCAAGCGCTTCTCCGAGCAGCGGAAATCACTCAATCTCCAATCTTCATGCAGATTGGAAGAGCGATCATTCCTCATATGGGGTTGAAGGCTGCCTTTGAATTAACCAAGCGGGTGACGGAAGAGTCAGACGCTAAATTCATTATTCATCTTGACCATGGCACTGAAACGGAAGTGCTCGAAGCGATCGATTTAGGATTTACCTCGATTATGTTCGATGGCGCCCATCATCCATTTGAAGAAAATATTAAGGTAACTCGTGAGATCGTCAAGCGTTGCCATGATGCCGGTATTTATGTTGAGGCTGAATTGGGCAAGATTCCTGATGCCGATGAAGAAGTAAATTGGGAGAGCTACTACACCGATGTTGACGAGGCAGAGCGATATGTTGCTGAGACTGGGATTGATTCTCTGGCGATCTCTTGCGGAATCGTCCACGGGGTGCCGAATGGCCTGGAGCTTGAACCCCTTGCAGTAGATCTTGTTGAAAGAATTCGTAAAGTCGTTCCAGTTCCTCTTGTCATGCACGGTGCCTCAGGAGTTCCGGATCATGAGATTAAGGCAGTGATCGCGGCCGGAGTCCATAAAATCAATGCAGATACCGATCTTCGCCATGCCTTCCGCCGAGGTATAGAAGAGAAGTGGGCTAACGGGGATGCCCAGTTGGAGGTGGCGATGAGCAAGGGCCGTGAATACATGATCGAGGCAACTATTGAGAAGATGAAACTTTATGGCGCAGCTGGCCGCACCGAAGGGTCAAACTTGTCTTCAACTCAGGAAGGTCGCTTCTGGTGAGCCAAACACGGATGCTTGAGTTAACAGGCGAGACATTTCCGCTTAAGGGTATTAAGAAAGTTGCTAGTCGCCGAATGGTTGAAGCGTGGCAGGCACCGGTCTTTCACTTATCAGTCGATGTCGATATGCAGCACGCACTCGTGCGAGGTAAGCAAGGAGTAGGAACCACCGTTACCGACATCATTCTCTTAGCGACCAGAGATGCTCTTCTCGATCAACCTCAGATGAATGCTCATTTCAAAGATGAGGCTATTACCGTATACAAAGAGATAAATATTGGTTTAGCAGTCGCGACCGAAGCTGGCCTCATGGTCCCAGTCATTCACAATACCCATGTCAAGAGCTTGCAAGATATAGCCGATAGTCGAAAAGAGATCGTAGCTAAGTCCAGAAGTGGCTCCTTAGGTATGGCTGATATCGATGGAGCCACTTTTACCATTTCAAATTTGGGAATGTTGGGGATAGATCGCTTTGATGCGATTATCAACCCACCGCAGATTGGAATCCTTGCAATTGGAAGTACAAAGAATGTTCCAATTGTGAAGGACTCTGGTTTTGCTGTTGCTGCGCAAGCAACATTCACACTCACATGTGATCATCGCGCAGTTGATGGTGCTACTGGTGCAAAGTTCCTCACAAAAATCAAAGAGAGAATTGAACTTCCCATCGGAGTTCCAACAGAGTGAACTTCGATCTTTTGGTTCCGCAGGGCTCCTTGAAGTTAATTCATGGGCCCCATTTTCTTGAGCCAGAAGAAGATATTTCGATAGGTCCAAGGCTTCTCTCCCATACCGTGGAGAAAGGAGCTGGCTCTTTTGCTCGAATCTCCCGCCCAAAGCGGACTCTCGCACTCAGCAGTCGGGATCGCTCTCATCCGAACTTTCAGCGCTTTTTAGAGATAGCCCAGGAAGGTGGCTTCGCCCCAGTTCTTCGATCCCCGGGGGGAAGGGCTGTTGCCTACCATGAGGAGTCGATTATTCTTGACTTTGTGTCGAGCGAGAGTGAACCGCGAAGCGCTATGAGCGCACGCTTTGATGCACTTGGCACTCTCTTTATAGAGGCGCTCGATCAATGTGGAATCGCGGCAACCATTGGTGAAATCCCGCGCGAATATTGTCCAGGCAAGCACTCGGTTATCACTAAGGATCAGAAATTGGTAGGAACGGCCCAGCGCTTGGTTCGAGGAGGATGGCTGCTCAGTGCAAGTGTGATTGTAAGGAATGGTCTACCCATTAGAGACTTACTCACTAATATTTATTCAGCCATGGAGTTTGATATGAACCCGGAAACGATCGTTGCTCTCAATGTATTCGATTCAACTATTGACACGGATAGTGTCATCGCTGCTTTGACTGACACGTTACGAAGTCACTTTGACATTGAAGATTGTGAATTGATCCGAAAAAACGAACTGAAGGTTCGTGAATTGGTAGTGCAGTGATGGGAGCACTTGAACGCGCACAAGCACTTCTTGCTTCGGCTGATCCAGATAAAACTCTTCCGCAATGCAAAATCCGGGCCATTGAGATTGGGGCTGATGCTCTCTCCCAAGTAGGCCAGATTGCAAGTGAATATATCCCTAGTGGAAGCTTGATCGGATTTATTGTAGATAAAAGTGAAATTTTTCGAGCTTCACGGTCGGCAAAAGATGATGTTCTGGCCCAACTTGCGGCTAACTTCTCGGTAAGGAAGATAGTTCTCGATGATGGTTATCAGGAGCTTCACGCCTCTGAAGATGTGATCAATCAGGCGATAGGTGAAGCAGCAGGAGTTTCAGCGATCATCTCGCTCGGCGGTGGAACTATTACTGATATCGGTAAAATGACTTCGCTGGGCATCGATTGCCCTATTCATATCGCAATTCAAACCGCCGCTTCAGTTGATGGCTACACCGATGATGTCTCAGTCATATTAAAGAGTGGTGTAAAACGAACAGTCCCTTCCCGTTGGCCGGATATTGTCATCGCCGACACCACTTTGATTGCACAGGCACCGCGGCTTATGAATACCGCCGGATTTGGTGAGATTTATTCGATGTTCACGGCTCCAGCCGACTGGCGCCTCGCCGCGCTCTTTGGCTTTGAGAAGAATTTCCATTGGGGTCCCATCGAGCTTCTCCACGGTGTTGGTGAGGGAATCGATGAATGGTCCATCGGCCTCAAAGATGCAGAAGTTGCATCAATTGAAAAATTAGTTGAGGCACTAGCGGTACGGGGGATCACAACCGGAGTTGCTGGGACAACAGCTTGTCTCTCAGGGATTGAGCACCTTTTCTCTCACATGCTTGATATGCACCAAGGGGCGAATGGAAAAACAATTGGACAACATGGCTCTCAAGTCGGTGTTGGATCTCTCGCTGCCTCCGTTCTGTGGGAGATAATCTTTGAAAACTTTGATGATGGAGAGATTCGCTATCGCGATCTCCCCGAAGATCAAGAGTACGAAAATAAGGTAAAGAGCCACTTCTCCTCTCTCGATAACGATGGCCGTCTTGGCCAAGAATGTTGGAACGATTATTCGAAAAAGGTTGCATATTGGCGATCACATGAGAATGAGATCTCTGCAGTTCTTCAGAATTGGAGTGAACATTCTGCTGAATTGAAGAGACTTATCTTGAGTTCAGACCAGATTGCGAGAAACCTTACTGCTGCAGGTTCGCCAGTAACGCTCGCAGCTTTAGAGCCAGCTATTAGCGGAGAACTTGCCTCATGGGCGCTCGGTGGCGCTCATCTGATGCGTAATCGATTTGTCGGAATAGACCTTCTTGAATTCTTAGGGCTCTGGACTCCAGAGACTTTGGCAGAGGTATTCACGCGAATGAGAAAAGTTGTTGAAAAGGCGGAGGTTCATGCATGAATACTGACTTGGTTATTGGTGTAGATAGCTCTACAACTGGAGCGAAGGCGGTTGTCTGGAATGCGCAGGGTGAAGCGATCTCCCAGGCGCGTTCAAATTACCCATTAAGCACGCCTCATCCAGGATGGGGTGAGCAAAATGCAGAGGATTGGTGGGAGGCGACTGCCAATTCAGTCCGGAGAGCCGTTCAGACTGTTGACTCGTCGAGAATTGCCGCTATTGCCATTACACATCAGCGAGAGACATTTGTCTGTGTCGATAAAGAGGACAACCCACTACGACCTGCGATGCTCTGGCTAGATTCGCGTGCTGTCGAAGAAGTTGAAAAGTACGGAACAACTGAAGTCCACCGTATCACCGGAAAGCCAGCCAATCTCACTCCAGCCTGGTACAAATTACTTTGGTTGGCAGAGCACGAGCCGGAGATTATTGCTCGGACAGCAAAAGTAGCCGATGTTCAAGCTTTTCTCGTTAATCGCCTTACTGGTGACTGGGTAACTTCATATGGATCAGCTGATCCGATGGGTGTTATCGATATGGAGACGCTCGATTACAGTGATGAGTTACTGAAGATCGCTGGTCTTCGACGAGATCAATTCTCACGATTGGCAGCTCCGGGAGAGAAGATCGGGACAATTTCTGATGCAATTGCGGAAGATCTTGGACTACCAAAAGGTTTGCCAGTGGTCGCTGGGCTTGGTGATGGCCAGGCAGCACAACTGGGAACTGGCGGAATCAATCCAGGAAACTATTACCTGAATTTAGGTAGTGGCATTGTCTCAGGAACTTACTCGACTGAGTACTCATTTGATAAGGCTTATCGAGTCTTAGCGGCTGGGGTTCCAGGGAGCTATACCTTTGAAACTTTTATCGGAGGCGGAACCTTTAATTTACAGTGGTTTATTGAGAAGTTTGCTGGCGTTGATACTAAAGCGCTTGGCTTGGAACTCTCACCAGAGCAAGTCTTAGAAACTGCTGCCGCCCAATTACCTCCTGGTGCCGAAGGGCTTTTAGCTCTCCCGTACTGGACCGGCGCACTCACACCTTATTGGGATCACCATGCTCGAGGTGCTCTTATTGGCTTTACTGGTCGACACGGTAAATCACACGTATATCGCGCCATGCTTGAAGGAATTGCCTTTGAACAACGCTTCCTCACCGAAGGCGCAGAGAGGGCCACGGGTACTCCTGCTACTGAGGTGATTGTTCTTGGTGGCGGATCGCGAAGTAAGGTCTGGTGCCAAATCATCGCTGACGTGATGCAACGCCCAGTAAAGGTTGTGAAAGAGTCTGAGTCAACCTGTCTTGGCGTAGGAATGCTTGCAGCAGCGTATGCGGGTATTCATAGTTCGATACCCGAAGCAGCGGCGAAGATGAGTGGTGTATCGGCTACCTTCACTCCAGATCCGGCTCGTGTTCCAGTCTACGACGAGCTCTACAAGGTCTATCGCACAATTTATCCAGCGCTTCGGGGAATCTTTCCCGCGATCAGTGAAGCCCTCTCAGGAAAATAATCACACTCAATTATGAGAAGTTACGAAGGATATATCTTTGACCTTGATGGAACCATCTATTTAGGCGAGACACTACTTCCTGGCGCCCGAGAACTCATTGAAGCGCTTCGAGCCTCTGGCAAGAGAACAATCTTCTTAAGTAATAATCCAACTAAGAGCCCACAAGATTATGCAGATAAGTTAACTCGACTTGGCATTCCAACGAGTATCGATGATGTTATCAACACTGTCGTTGCAACCGTTGAGTGGTTGCAAAAAAATGCATCAGGCAAGAAGATCTTTGCGATTGCGGAGAGCCCTCTCATCGATGCGATTAAAGGCGCTGGATTTGAGATTACAGAGGATCCGGAGCAGATAGATATTGTTATCGCCTCCTTTGACCGAGACTTTCACTGGCGAAAATTCCAAATTGCCTTCGATGCACTCTGGTATTACAAACGTGCAACTCTCATTGCAACAAACCCAGATCAATTTTGTCCCATGCCAGGTGGTCGTGGAGAGGTCGACACTGGTCCTGTGATTGCAGCCTTGGAAGCATGCACTGGGGTGAAGTGCGAGGCCAATGTTGGAAAGCCGAATAAGTTGATGATTGATCTGGTCATGCAGAAGTCGAATTTGAGCGTAAAAGATTGTGTGATGGTTGGAGATCGCCTCTATACCGATATCGCTATGGGCCATGCCGCTGGGATGGATTCGGCACTCGTTTTCACGGGGGAGACCACACCAGAGATCCTTGCAGGAGCTTCAGATAGCGACCGACCTACTTATGCTTTGAACAACATCTACGAACTTATAAGCGCAATCTCGTAGGAATTATTACAGGCGGCGAGCAGCGACAAAACGCTCGCCACCAAAGTAATTTGAGAACGATTCAATGCGTACTCGTGCGCCAGAATGTGGTGCATCGAGCATGCGACCGTTGCCATAATAAATTCCAACGTGAGAGATAGGACGTCCAAAGAAGACTAAGTCTCCTGGCTGAATCTTGTTGAGTGGAACATATTTACCGTAACCAGCTTGAGCAGCTGCAGAGTGTGGGAGAGATACGCCAGCGGCCGCAAATGCCTGCATCGTTAGGCCGGAACAATCCCAATAGACCAATCCCGCTGCGCCAAATCGATAGCGCGAACCAAGTTGCTTCAATGCGTAGCGAATTGCAATACCAGAGCGTCCACTGATCTTGAGACCTTGAGCAGCAAGAGCAAGCGATGCTTGTTGATCAGCGCTATCTTGACTTGCTTGAAGTTTCGCCAAGGCATCGCGTTGATCTTTAGTTAACTTCGCGAGTAGCGCCTCTGCTTGACTCAACTTTGTCTGAGCAAGTGCTTCTTGCGCTGCAAACTTCTTCTTCGCAGCTGCAACGAGCGCCACCTTGTCATTAAGGGTAAGTGATGTCGCACGAAGTCGCTGTTCTGCTGTTGTGTAACGAGAAAGTTGAAGTGCTTTGCGGGCGGTCACCATGCTGAGTGAACCTGCGGTCTGCAAATAGAGCGATGGATCAGTTGAGAAGAGGAGTGACATGCTCTCGCTCAAACCATTGTTCTGATATTGCTGGCGCGCGATCTGTCCAAGAGATTTTTTGAGTGATGCCATTGAACTTGCCTGCTGCGAATCTTGTTGCTGCACAGAATTTAGAGAGCGAGTGAGTTTGCCGAGTTCAACCTGTGCCTGTTGGCCAGCTTCGGCAGCAGCTGATGCCTCAATTTGAAGTTTTGTTACTTGGGCACGGACATCTGAAAGTGTTGGAGCAGCGCTTACTGGAGCAACCCAAGTAAGGAGAGTTCCAGTAGCCATTAGGGCGCAGATCGCCCTTCTGCTCACTTTATGCATCTGGGTAGGTTAGCGGGTCAGGCTTAAGGGGTTCAAATATCACGCATGATTGGGCGCTGAGAGTGTGCTCAGTTACCGCTGAAGGATACGTCAAATTCTTTTCGGGTCTCAGGAAGTTTGAAAGCTAGATAGATCGCATAGAGGAAGAGCACCGCAGACACTTCGAAGGCGATTCTGTATGAGAAGCGATCTACAAGATAGCCAACGATGATAGGGCAAGCGATCATTCCAGCATCACCAGCCATTTGATAAAGCGCAATAACACGACCACCGCGGCCGCCAAAGAGATCACCGACAACAGAGACCGGAGCTGTTCCCATAAATGCGCCACCAAGTCCAAAGAGGATCATGAGTGCAAAGTAAGACCAGGAATGCGTTGCTGTAATGAGGAAGATCATTCCTGAAATTATGAGTGATGATCCAACAAGTAATCCAAATCTACGACCCTTGAAATCAATCATCTTGCCAGCAGCAACTAAAAGTGAGGCTTGCGCAATTGCGGAAGCGGTGAATCCGAATCCCAAAGTAGCTGTTGAAAGGTGCAACTTTGAAGTCGTGAAGAGCGGCAGAATTGAGGAGCGAAGTCCAAAGAGAATCCAATTTGAGATAAAGGTAATCACTAATGCGATTTGGTACGGGAATAATTTGATTGCATCACGGAGCAGGATTCGATCATCACTTGGCTGGTTGTTCTGAATCGATTTTCCAAGGCGCTTCTCATGGAGATAAAGGAATGCGGTAAGAGATGCTGCGATCAAGGTTCCCGAGTAGACAAAGAATGGCGCACGAAGTGATATTGCGGAGAGGACTCCACCAAAGGCAGGTCCAATCACCCCACCGATAAGGAATCCTGAGTTATAAATAGATTGCGCCTGAGCGCGTTGGGCATTATTGACTGATCGCATGAGGAGAGCGCTCGCCGATACCGAGAACATCGAAGAGCCAAGTCCGCCGGCAGCGCGAAAGACGAGTAACTGCCAATATGAGTGAGCCATTCCACAGAGGAATGACGAGACCGAAACCATCGCCAAACCAAAGCCAAGTGTGAGTCGCTCACCGATAGCATCAACAAATTTCCCTGAGATCAAGCCTGATCCAAAGCGAGCAAGGGCAAAGGTCGAGATAATCAATCCAACTGAAGTGGCATTAGCGTGGAATGTTTTAGCGAAGAGTGGAATTGCCGGGACGATCAACCCATATCCAATAGCAACAAAAAGACCAACCGCCGAAAGGACAAATACTTCCTTTGGCAGTTGGCCTTTATTGATCTTAATTATGCGATCGCTTCCCCTGCAGCTTCGTTCTTCGCTGCATGATGCTCGGCGCCGGAGCGAAGTGGTGTCTCTTTGAGCATAAAGGCGAAGATCAAGCCAAGGGCTGTGACCGGCGCCGCTGCAAAGAAGACAACGTGGAATGACTGCACGAAGGCGTGCAAGACATTGTGTTGGAGAGTAGGGGAGAAGGTCTTCAAGATCGCAGAGTTGTTCTGGATCTGTGCGAACTTCTGTGGTGTTGCCCCTGCCATTGCAGCAGGATCTGTCGCAGCAGTCTTCTGAATAGCAAGTGGCAAGTAATGCTTTAGACGGCTGGCGTAGATCGAACCGAAGATTGCAACACCAACAGTTGATCCAACTGAGCGGAAGAAGGTGTTGGATGATGTTGCAACACCCATGTCCTTGAAATCTACAGAGTTCTGAAGCGCGATAACAATGGTCTGCATCGAGAATCCAAGGCCAGCACCAATCAAGATTGCAAAGATTGATAGGCGCCAGAAAGGTGTTGTCTCGTTGAGAGTAGACATCAGCAGGATTCCGATGGTCATCAATGCGAGACCGATGATTGGGAAACGCTTGTACTTACCATGCTTGGAGATGAGCTTTCCAGATGTGATCGACATCGAGACGATACCGAGCATAAATGGAATGAGCTTGAGCCCTGAAGTTGTCGCGGTATTTCCCTTTACCAACTGGAGATAGAGAGGAAGCATCACGATCGCACCGAACATTCCGGCACCGATGATGAAACCAAGGATCGATGTCGTTGAGAAGGTGTGATTCTTAAATAAGCGAAGCGGCAAGATTGGCTCGGATGCGCGAGTCTCTTGGAAGAGGAATGCTGCGGTGAGCGCGAGGAATACTGCAAAGGCAATAAGTGTCTTCTTGCCAGTCCAGCCATTCTCGGGACCGTAGACAGAGATTGCTAGGAGAAGAGCCGAGACGCCAAGGACCATAAGAAGGGCACCGAGGTAATCGATCTTGTGCTTCTTAACAACCTTTGGAATATGAAGTGATGCAGTTGTGATGACAAGCGCTGCGATACCGAATGGGAGGTTGATGTAGAAGATCCAGCGCCAGCCAGCAACACCAAAGATGTGATGGCGATCGGAGAAGAATCCACCAAGGAGCGGACCTGCGACAGAGGAGAGACCCCAGACGCCACCGAAGTAACCCTGGTACTTGCCGCGATCACGTGGGCTAACAATGTCACCAATAATGACGAATGTGAGTGCCATCAATCCACCGGCACCTAATCCCTGGATCGCGCGGAATGCGATGAGTTGGTTCATTGATGTTGCTGCACCTGCAGCGAATGAACCAATTAAGAAAGTAACGATCGCAAATTGGAAGACCGGACGACGACCGTAGAGGTCAGAGATCTTTCCGTAGAGCGGAGTCGAAGCAGTCGAGGTTAAGAGGTAGGCAGTAACGACCCAGGTGTAGTGGGAGAGACCATTGAAATCTTCCACGATCTTCTTGAGAGCGGTGGAGACAATCGTCTGGTCGAGGGCTGCAAGGAGCATGCCCATCATGAGACCGGAGAGAACAAACATGATCTCCTTGTGAGTCATCTGTTTGTTGGTAGGAGCTGTTCCGGTCTTTGGCGCAGTTTCAGCGGACATGAGAACCCTTCGTCGTTACGTGTATCGAATATGCGAGCGTCGTTTGAGAGGGAGCACTTATTGACTCACCTTCGCGACGATTGTTGAACTTTCAACCGCAGGTTACCACTCAATTTTCCCTGACGCTCGCTTATCTGGCGTACTCTGGGTATATGAAGAGCGTAGTTGCTGAGAATCTGGTTAAAACGTACGGCAAGGGCGAACATCAGGTCCGGGCCTTAGATGACCTCTCTCTTGATGTCGAAGAAGGCACCGTCCTCTCAATCCTGGGTCCAAATGGGTCGGGAAAGACCACCACCGTGCGAGTTCTTGCCACGCTACTCAAACCAGACTCTGGCCACGCCACAGTTGGGGGAATCGATGTCATCAAAGATCCGAAGCGGGTCCGCGAGATCATCGGCCTTTCTGGCCAATATGCAGCGGTTGATGAGACCTTAACTGGTTGGGATAACTTGGTGATGTTCGGCCGGCTCTATCACCTGAGCTCAAGCGCCGCGAACGCTCGTGCAAAGGAATTGTTAGAGCAGTTCTCACTCACCGATGCCGCAAAACGTCCGATCAAAACCTTCTCTGGCGGTATGCGCCGCCGCCTCGATTTAGCGGCATCACTGATTATTCGACCAAAGGTTCTCTTCCTCGATGAACCAACAACCGGGCTTGATCCACGTGGTCGCATGGAGATGTGGAAGGTGATCGAAGGACTCGTCGATGAGGGCGTCACACTTCTGCTTACGACACAATATTTGGAAGAAGCAGATCAACTTGCTGATGACATTGCAGTCATCGATCGCGGCAAGGTAATTGCTCGTGGCACATCCGATCAATTGAAGACCCAGATCGGTGGTGAGCGTCTTGAACTCGTCGTTGCTGAATCAGATCTCTCAGCAGCAAAGGTAATTGCTGATCGTATTGGTGGTACTTCATCAACGATCGATACTGGACTTCGCAAGATCTCTACACCTGTAACAACTGGTGGAAATGCGCTTGTTGATCTGCTCCGTGAACTCGACGCAGTAAAGATTCATCCGCTCGATATCGCACTTAAGCGCCCATCACTGGACGATGTCTTCATGTCTCTTACCGGCCATTCCGCCGAAGAAGAGAAGGTTGAAGTTCCAGGGGTTAAAGGCAAGAAGGGAGGCCGCAAATGAGAGCGTTAAGCGATTCACTCGTCATCATGAAGCGCCAGCTTCTTCAATTGACGCGCGTCCCAGAAGTGCTGATCTTCAACACGATTCAGCCGGTGATGTTCGTTCTTCTCTTCCGCTATGTATTTGCAGGTCTTGGTGCAGGTATCAAAGGTGGCTATGTCCAGCTATTGATGCCTGGAATCTTTGTTCAGACTGTCACCTTCACCCTTGCCGCCACTGCTCAGGGCATGGCGCAAGATATGGAGAAGGGTCTGATCGATCGTTTTAGATCACTTCCGATTTCTCGCGCCGCTGTTGTCACTGGCCGCACCTTGGGCGATGGCCTTCTCAATATTGTTGTCATTGCAGTGATGGGTACAGCCGGATTCATCGTCGGTTGGCGTCCAACATCTGGTTTTATCAAGATCGCGCTCGGCTTCTTGATGCTCTTGCTCTTTGGCTATGCCTTGAGCTGGGCGGGAATCTTCGCTGGTTTGATTGCAAAGGATGCTCGAGTCGTTGCCAATATCAGCTTCCTCTTCACCTTCCCGCTGACCTTCCTCTCTAATGCCTTTGCCTCAACGACATCGATGCCGAAGGCGTTGCAATATGTCGCAGAGTGGAATCCAGTCTCAACGATGGTCGCCGCGGTACGCCAACTCTTTGGCTTCCACAATATGTTTGGTGTTACGAAGAACTCATTCCCAAGTACGCATCCGATTCAGACATCGCTGCTCTACATGGTTCTGATTATGGCGATCTTTGTTCCGCTCAGTGTTCGTCGCTATAAGAACACCAATAAATAAGTATTAAAACTAGAGGTACTCAGCGGCCTTAATTGTTACTGAGATCTCTTTGCCATTGGGTGCGGTGTAGGTAACGCTTGCGCCAATGGTCTGGCCGTGAACTGCGCCACCCAACGGTGACTTCTCGGAATAGACATCAAGACCATCAACTGCGATCTCGCGCGAACCGAGTAAGAAGACAACTTCATCGCCCATGAGATCGACGGTGACCTTCATTCCTTGACCAACGATGCCATCAGCTGATGCAGGTGGCTCACCGATATGCGCATTCTCGAGCATATGCTTTAACTGGCGGATGCGAGCTTCGATCTTGCCCTGCTCATCTTTGGCAGCGTGGTAGCCACCATTCTCTTTCAAATCTCCTTCGGCACGTGCCGCTTCGATCTTCTTGACCACATCGGCACGACGTGGACCCTCGAGCTCGGCGAGTTCTGCGCGGAGTCGGTCTGCTGCCTCGTGGGTCAGCCAAGTCTGAGGTGTTCCTGATGTACTCATAAGAGGATGAACTTTACTTCAGGTTAGCCAAGGGCACAGCGGATAATTGCGGCGTTCACCGCTGCCACACGCGTAGGGATCACGCTAACCAGCGTCTTTGAAGAAGTTCCGGCAGGGAAGTGATCGGTGATCTCGCCAACGGTATTAGCTGAAAAATCACGGGCAATTAGCTGGCAGAGGTGGGCTCTACCGGTAGTGCGGAATGAGACCGAGTAGCGCACCGACATATGGGAGCTATCAACGGCGTGAAATGAGATGAGGGTCGATCTGATCTCAGGGCGGCTGTAGTGGTTGGCCGACCAGGCGAGCCAACTCCCACCAATCACCAGAACGATCAGTGCTGGCGTGAACCACTTCTTGTATCGGTTATTCGATGGCTCCGGAATTCCGTAGCGCGCACGCAGGTAAGGGTTCGATGCTCGTGCCTCTGCGCTCATGTCAGGAATTCTATCTCCTGGAAATAGGGGATACTTCACCTATGAATGACACAACGCAGAATGTGAATGTCGGACTTGTCGGTTCGCTGACCATGATCTTCCTCTGCTTGGCCGTTGCTCTTCTCTGCATCAGCTTCTACCGCCGTTATAAGCGAATGCAGAAGCGTCAGGATGACCTCAACAACTAATGAGCGCTCCTGCTGTTCTTGCTAAAAAAGTTTCAGCTTTTCTTCTCGTACTCCTTCTCTCTGCAACTTTTCTTGAACTCGGGCTATGGCAATTAAATCGAGCTCAAAACGTTCAGCGCCAATCAGTAACTCCACCTGAGCGAGCAATTGTTGATCTCGAAGGTGTTGCCGCTGCCGGACACAACTTGCGCGATGCGGCGTATAACCGTCTCGTCACCTTCACTGGCAAATATGTGAAGTTCTATGTTGCACCAAAGCAAGTGCTATCCAATAAAAAGGTCGCAGACCTTGAGGTTGGATTGATGGAGCTCTCCCGCAATCGCGCGATCTTGGTTGTGCGTGGACTCAACGATGGATCATTGGCAGAGAGCGCAGATCAGATCACGGTGATGGGTCGCCTCTATCCCCACCAAAATGAGGATCATGCTGATACAACGGCGACGACGCTCTCTCGCTTAGATCCAGCGCTTGTTGCTGGCGTTGGCAACTTCCAACTCTTTGATGGTTATGTCAGTGCGATCACCGAGAAGGGCCCATCTGGATCGGCCATCTCTGGAAATCGCATCCCATCGCCACAGTTGATCAATCCGATCGGCGGCTTCTATTGGCAGCACATCGCCTATGTGATCACCTGGTGGTTTATGGCCGGACTCGTGCTCTTCGCACCTTTCTACAATCGTTCCCTCAACCGCGCGAAGCGGGTAGGGTGAATCTATGGATCTCTTCAAAGGAAATAAGGCTGGTGCGCTCGCTCGCTTCCGCATCATGGCCAATATCGCTGGCGTTATGTCACTTCTCTTATGGTTGGTCTACCTCCCAATCAAGCTGACTGCGACCAATGACAATGTGCCAACCTTGATCCGCCTGATCGCGGTAGTCCACGGATTCGCATATATGGTCTACGTGCTCGTTACCTTCAATTATTGCTTTGCAGTGCGCAAGCCGCTCAAAGTCGCGGTCTTTTACATGCTCGCCGGCACATTCCCAGTCGCATCCTTTGTCGCTGATCGTCGCGCCGTCGCCGAGTTCGCCGCACTCAACCACAAGTAAACCCACGCCATGGCAGTTGATATAACTCGTGATCTCATCAAGCCTGCCATCAAGTCAGTTCTCTATCCGCTCTACGAAAAGCGCCTCCTTCGTTTACTAGATCGCACCCAGACCCCGCACCATGTCGGCGTTATTCTGGATGGAAATCGTCGTTGGGCGAAGAACAACTTCGGTCGCCCAGAAGATGGCCATCGCAAAGGCGCCGAAAAGATCGTTGAACTTCTCGATTGGTGTGAAGAGGCCGATGTCACGATCGTCACTCTCTGGCTGCTGAGCACCGATAACCTCAATCGCGATCCTGATGAACTCGATGCCCTTCTCAAAATTATCTCTGGGGCGGTCGAGTATCTCGCTGCTCTAAAGCGTTGGGAGATCAAGGC
>CAJBLC010000081.1 GCA_903953805.1 uncultured Actinomycetes bacterium
CGCACGTAGCTCGACTATCAAAGGTAAAGCCAGATGTTGCGAAGTTTATTGAGGACTCAACCCGCTTCTACATGGAGTTCCACGATAAGTATCAAGATATTGATGGCTGCGCGATCAATGACCCACTCGCAGCTGCCATCTTGATTCGACCCGATCTTGTGACCTTACGTGATTACTACATGCGCGTTGAACTCAAAGGTGAGTTCACTAAAGCGAAGACCTCTGTTGATCACTACAAAGTCCTTGGCAAGGCTGCGAATTGCAAGGTCGCTATGGAAGTCAATGTCGATGGCTTTATGGATTTCTTCATCGAGCGAATGGAGCAGCTATGACTAAGCAGCACCATATTCAGTTAGAAGCAGGAGATGTTGGCCGATATGTACTGATGCCGGGCGATCCTGGTCGAGTAGAAGTCATCGCACGTCATCTCGATGATGCCAAGCACATCGCAACAAACCGCGAGTACGTGACCTATACCGGCTTCTTAGATGGTGTGAAAGTCTCAGTTACCTCAACTGGAATTGGCTGCCCATCAGCAGCAATTGCGTTAGAAGAGTTGGTCCGAGTTGGCGCAGATACCTTCATCCGAGTCGGTACCTCTGGCGCGATCCAGCCGGGTACCAAGAGTGATGAACTTGCGATTATTACAGGCGCTATTCGAGATGAAGGAACTTCTCTTCATTACATGCCAGCAGAGTTTCCAGCGGTCGCTAATCTCGAGATCGTGCAGGCGCTACGCAGGGCAGCTCAGGCATCCAAGACGCCGTTTCGCCTAGGAATAACGCAGTCGAAGGACTCCTTCTACGGCGAGGTAGAGCCCGAGCGTTCTGGCGTGCCAGATCGATTGTTGAAGCGCTGGAAGGCGTGGGAGATAGGCGGGGCGATCTGCTCTGAGATGGAATCCTCAACGCTCTTTGTTGTTGCCTCGATACTTGGCGTGAGAGCAGGCGGCATCATGGCGATGTGGGCTGATGGCGACTTTAAAGGTTTGGACTCTCTGATCGAAACTGCGATCGGTGGAGTACGTGAGTTAATCAAAGGAGATAACAATGGAGACAGCTGACGGCAAGCAATATCACGTTAACCTCAAGCGCGGTGATGTTGGCAAGTATGTTCTGCTTCCGGGCGATCCTGGTCGATGCGAAGCAATTGCAGCGCTCTTCGATAATCCTGTGCATATTACGCAGAACCGCGAGTACAACACCTATACCGGCACCTTAGATGGTGTGAAGGTATCTGTTACCTCAACCGGAATTGGCTGCCCATCAGCGGCAATCGCGATTGAAGAACTCGTCCGTGTTGGCGCCGATACCTTTATCCGAGTTGGCACATCTGGACATATCCAAAAAGATATCAAATCTGGTGAGCTCGCGATCATTAACGCAGCGATCCGTGATGAAGGTACATCGCTGCACTACATGCCGATTGAATTCCCGGCGATTGCAGATATCGATCTCGTCCTAGCTCTTCAGCGCGCTGCAAAGAAGACAGGTGCGAAGTAC
>CAJBLC010000082.1 GCA_903953805.1 uncultured Actinomycetes bacterium
GCGGCAGGTCCAATATTTCCTAGGCCTAAAACGGCAGAACCATCAGTGACAACCGCGACAGTATTGCGCTTAATAGTAAGTCTGCGAGCATCGGAAGGATCCTTCGCAATCGCCTGGCTGATGC
The DNA here is from genome assembly GCA_903953805.1 of uncultured Actinomycetes bacterium. GTDB lineage: Bacteria > Actinomycetota > Actinomycetes > Nanopelagicales > Nanopelagicaceae > PALSA-747. The sequence continues at coordinate 125 of CAJBLC010000082.1, forward strand.
GGGCAACTCCTGGGGTATAGGCACGGGAGAGATCATCACGCGTTTTAAGTGGAACCTTTGATTGAATCTCAATCTTTCCACCTAGGTGGAGCAAGAAAGTTCGATCAGAAACTTTACGAACGGTGAGGTGTGGGCGTTGGGAAATCGCTTCACTAATTTTCTCGGCGTGATCAGCATCAATAGCATCGCACGTTACGTCAATGACTACGCGATCAAGATGTGATTCAACAACGTCGAGTGCAGTGATGCTCGCGCCCGCTGCCACAATTGCGTTTGTTACTTCAGCGACTGGTTGAGCCGAAGGTGGTCCTTCAACGCGAATTGTGATTCCGTAACCAGGGCTTGTTGATGACATTTAGACAACTCCGTATAAGCGATCTCCTGCGTCACCAAGTCCTGGGACGATGTAACCGTGTTCGTTGAGTTTAGTATCGACGGCACCGGTGACCAATGTGATGTTGTGATCTTTATGAGCAAAAGCGGCACGTACCGCTTCTATACCTTCAGGAGCGCTCAAGATTGTGATCGCAGTGATATCGCGAGCGCCACGTTCAAAGAGATATTCAATCGCTGCGATGAGTGTGCCACCAGTAGCGAGCATTGGATCAAGGATGTAGCACTGACGGCCTTCTAGATTCTCGGGAAGGCGATTGGCATATGTTGATGCTTGAAGAGTCTCATGATCGCGAACCATGCCAAGGAATCCGACCTCAGCCGTAGGAATGAGACGCGTCATGCCTTCGAGCATTCCGAGACCAGCACGGAGAATGGGGACAACGACTGGGCGAGGTTGTGCAAGTTCGACACCCTCATAGAGCGCGACTGGAGTCACCACGGTCGCTGGAACAGTATGAATATCTCGAGTCGCTTCGTAGGCGAGAAGAGTCACGATCTCTTCGGTTAGCTGGCGGAAAGTTGGCGACTTGGTATTTTGATCGCGAAGAACAGTCAGTTTATGGCTGATGAGTGGGTGCTCGGCTATGTGAATCTTCATCTTCTCAGCCTACTATGAGCACATGGCTAACGATATTGGTGTGATTGCTTGGCACGAAGATGGTCGTTGGTCGGTCGCAGAGCTTGAGACAGAGGACCTCACCGAGATTATTGACCGCCTCAAAGGTGTTCGTACTAATGGCGGCGCTGTGGGCTTGATCTCAATCGATGAAGATTTCTTTATTGTCGCACGAGCACTTGGCACTTCACTTCAGATGATGATTAGCGATGTCACCTTTGCACTGGAAAACGATTTAGCCGCTGATCTGGTTGATGTTTTAGATCTGCCATTCCCAGAAGAAGATGATGAATCACAACCTGGTGGCGACGTTGATTTGCTCATTGATCTTGGGATGAATGTGATGGAGATAGAAGCGCTTGCATCAGATCCAGAACTCTTCCCGGATGAAGCAGTTGCAGCAATCGCACATCGACTTGGATTCGGGCCGCAGTTCGACGAACTTTATGATTGATTACAACAAAGCGATGATTGAAGCCCTTGAAGTTGCACAAGCTGCGACTGCAAGTGGTGATGTTCCTGTCGGTGCACTCGTCTTCAACGAAGATGGCGCAATCGTTGGTGTTGGACATAATCTTCGCGAGCGCGATTGTGATCCGACTGCCCATGCAGAAATTGTTGCGATGCGTGAAGCATCACTCAAGAATGGAACATGGCGTCTTGATGGCCACACCATCGTTGTCACACTTGAACCATGTGCGATGTGTGCAGGAGCAATCGCCCAAGCACGGATGAAGACGCTCGTCTTTGGAGCGTGGGATGAGAAGGCTGGCGCCGTTGGATCTGTCTGGGATGTACTCCGTGATCCGCGTGCGCCTCATCAAGTCGAAGTCGTCTCCGGAATTATGGAGAGTGAAGCAGCTGGCCTGCTCAAAGACTTCTTTCAACAACAACGATAGTTGTAGGCTCGCCCATGGTGGCGTGTCTGAGCGGCCGAAAGAGCACGCCTCGAAAGCGTGAGTGGGGGAAACTCCACCGTGGGTTCAAATCCCACCGCCACCGCCATTAATGAGTTGAGCGATTTCCTTCGATAATGAGCTCGTATGAAGGATTCAAGATGGTTAGTGCACCATCTTCTTCACCGACCATACCTTCGGCACAGATTGTTGAGCCAACATCGAGACCAACGACATTTCGGCGACCAAGGAATTGAAGAGTAATTCCGCCAGTCTCATCCCAGACTTCGACTTCAACGCGAGGAGCGCCACCTGATGGAGCCGTGCGAATCGAAGCGACTTTGCCTCGTACGTGCGCACGTTTACGCCAGGTTGCCTGATTGATCGCAATGCGATCTTCGGCATAGTGGGAAATTTCACCAGGCGCTTCAGTAACAGGCTCATCGACTCGACGAGTAGCTGGTCGTGGCTCCTGAACAACCGGTGCGACGAAATTCTCGAGCTCGCCGTGATGCTTCTGTGCGTAGATGATCTTTTCAACATCGAATGGAACAATCGTTGCAACAACGCGTGAGAGTTGTGAAATTGGACTAGCAATATCTTCAGCAGTCTGATCGTGGAGAAGTCGTCCTAGGTACTTTGAATACGAGCGTCGTGGAAGCAAGAGAGTGAGTTCGACATCAGGCTGAGTTGTTGCACGTAGCGCGTAGTCGACTGCGGCATTAGGAAGGCGGCGATCTGGGCAATCAATAAATTCGAGTGCGATGTCATCAACGGCTGGACTAGTTGCCCAATTTTTCTTAATTCGCTCAGCTCGCTCATCATCGATAACGAAATGTACCGCTGTGAGATGACGAGGGTTAAGGCTTCGTGCATAACGAACTGTTGCGAGGGTTGCAACGTCTACGGTGTCAATCAATACCGTGACATCATGGCGCGAGATAGAAGTTGCGCGATCGTTCTGCTTTGATATTGCGAGAACCTCACGTTCCTCTTTGTATTTTATAGAGAATCGATACATTAAGAAGACAAGTGTTGGCCCGGTAACGACGATGAGCCAAGCACCTTCGGTGAACTTCACCGTTGCAAAAATAATGACAACGATCAAAGAGGTCGCTGCAGCAACTGCGCTGATCAGAGCCTTTGTACGCCAGAACTTTCCTTTATCGCGACGGGCGTTAACAACCATTCCAACACCGGTGATTGTGAATGCGGTAAAGACACCAAGTGCGTAGAGAGCAACCAAGGCATTTACTGAGCCATTCGTAAAGAGAATTAAGCCAATGGCAAAGAGGCTTGCCAAGATAATTCCATTCGAGAAGACGAGCTTATGGCCGCGCTTGGTGAGCTGACGTGGCAAGAAGCCATCGCGGGCAATATTTGCAGCGAGAATCGGGAAGGCGTTGTAGACGGTATTTGCACCAGCGATGAGAATTAACATCGTTGCAAACTGAGTAAATGCGAACCAGATCTTGCCGAAAAGACCTGGACCCACCATATTCTGGGCGATGATCGAAACGACTGATGGCGCACCTACTTGGTAGGGGACAACGTGCATACTGTGTGCGAACCACGAAACTCCGAACACGAGCGTTCCGAGTAGTCCGGACATGATGTTCATGGTCCTGCGGGCATTGCGACCTTCAGGCGCTTCAAAGAGGGATACGCCATTTGAGATTGCTTCTAATCCAGTGAGAGACGAACCGCCGTTTGCAAAGGCGCGAAGCAAGATAAAGACTGAGGCAATCGTTAATAAGCCTTGTGAGTGGCCAAGGCTAAAGAGCCCTTCACCTGTTGTTGGAACTTGAGGAACAGTTCCAGTGAACTCACGATAAATACCGAAACCAAAGACCACAAACATAGCGAGCACAAAGAGATAGGTAGGCAGTGCGAAAGATTTACCAGCTTCTTTAACACCACGAAGATTTCCATAGGTCAAGAAGAGAATGACGCCAATAGTTATGGGAACTACATAAGGAGTGAGCGAAGTGAAGTATGAAACGAGTGCCACAACGCCTGATGCGCTCTGCACTGCGACAGTCACGATGTAATCGAGAATCAAGGCTACCGCGGCGACGATCGACCAAAAGGTACCTAAGTTTTCGCGGGCAACAATGTATGCGCCACCTGATGAGGTGTACTTAGAAATCACATTGTTATAAGAAAGAGTGAGAAGGACCAAAATTCCAAGAATGACAAAGGTCATCGGAATCAAAACATTGAATGCCATCATGCCAAATGCTGGAACAAGTGCAATCAGAATTTGCTCAGAACCATAAGCAGAAGATGAGATGCAATCAGAGGAGAGGATTCCTAGCGCATAACGCTTTGCTAAGCGTTGGTGATCAAGCGAATGGCGGTTGAGCGGATTGCCGAGGAAGGCCTTCTTCATTCGATAAGAGAGTGGGTCTTTTAAATGCGCGTGTTCTTGCAGCACTTGTGGTGCGGGGGCGTTATCGCTCCATGATTGTGGCACTTTAGGTCCTCTGGTTGTCTTGGTTGCCGAAGCAACTGAGAACGCTATTTTAACGACTTACCCAGGCGTATGCTTGCCTCTATGGAGTTGAAAACCGGCTTATATATCGATGGAAAATGGGTTACCGGCGATGGAACTCTCGATGTCATCGATCCCAGCACCGGGGAAGTAATTGCCGCAGTTTCAACAGCCGGTGAGGCTGAATGTGAAGCGGCAGTAACCGCTGCTCATAACGCCTTCCCAGAGTGGGCGAAGACCGCCCCACGTTTTCGCGCCGAGATCCTCCGTAAAGCATTTGAGTTGATGGTCGCAGAAGCTGATCACCTCGCCACGTTGATCTCGAAAGAGAATGGCAAGGTCTTTAGTGACGCTAAAGGTGAAGTCATGTATGCCGCAGAGTTCTTCCGCTGGTTCTCAGAAGAAGCCGTTCGCACTCCTGGCGATTTCCGCAAGAGCCCAAGTGGCGATAAGCGCATCCTCGTTACACATCAACCAATTGGTGTCTCACTCCTTATTACTCCGTGGAACTTCCCTGCTGGAATGGCCACTCGAAAGATTGGCCCAGCAATTGCTGCGGGTTGCACCATGATCTTGAAACCAGCGGGCGAGACACCACTTACCGCTCTTGCAATCGCAGATATCTTGGAACGCGCTGGAGTTCCTAAAGGTGTTGTAAACGTCATCTTGCCTTCAAAGACTGGCCCAATGATCAGCAAGATTTTGCATGATCCGCGAGTTCGCAATCTCTCATTCAC
>CAJBLC010000083.1 GCA_903953805.1 uncultured Actinomycetes bacterium
CTGTCCCTAGTACGAGAGGACCGGGACGGACGAACCTCTTGTGTGTCGGTTGTTCCGCCAGGAGCACGGCCGAATTGCAACGTTCGGAAGGGATAACCGCTGAAAGCATCTAAGCGGGAAGCTCGCTTCAAGATTAGGTTTCTCACTGATTTATCAGGTAAGGCCCCCAGGAGACCACTGGGTTGATAGGCCGGAAGTGGAAGTCCAGCGATGGATGTAGCTGACCGGTACTAATAGGCCGAGGATTTAACTACAACAATAATTTTTGTTCGCGTTCACTGTGTGGTTCCCGAGTTACGGTCGGGGACAACTACATATTTCTATCGTAGTGTCTTAGCCAACTCGAAAGAGTTTCGGCGGCCATAGCGAGAGGGAAACGCCCGGTCCCATTCCGAACCCGGAAGCTAAGCCTCTCAGCGTCGATGGTACTGCAAGGGGGACCTTGTGGGAGAGTAGATCGCCGCCGGACATCATTTATAAAGAGCACTTGCTCCTCACATTGTGAGTTGAGCAGGTGCTCTTTTTTTATTTCCACATGCACTCTTTTGCACAGGTAAGACCTTTTTGAATTTTGCATCTGGGAATCACTTTCTATCCTCACAGTTATTCATGGATTCAGTGGGAACCATGTGAATGATCAGCAATGGGGATTGGAGCAGGTAATGAAGAAGCATCCTGTAAAGAGTTCAGTTGAGGTGGTGGAAGAGTTCGAACCGTGCAATGAAGTTCTTCTTGTAGGTCGAGTCAGCGCACCAGCGGTAAGCCGTGAACTCCCTAGTGGAGATAAAGTCGTTGAATTCCGAGTTGTCGTAGAACGCTCGATCTCTCGAAGTAAGAAGCGAGAGGTGGATACCTTAGACATCGCCGCGTGGAGTGCGAGCGCGAGAAAATCTGCGCTCTCGTTGAAGGCGGAGAGTTGGGTAGAGGTACAAGGGGCGGTTCGTAGACGCTTCTTTCAGGCGCCGAGCGGACTTGCTAGTCGTTGGCAGGTAGAAGCTCTCTCAATTACTAAGCTGTAAAGATCGCCTTCCTGTGTCAGGTAAGCGTGGATCAGCCCTTTTTAGGTACGGTATAGCCATGGATATTCACAGTGACTCACAGATCTTTGATGGCGCAAGCCAATCTACTTCGATAGATGCGATCAGAGATCGGATCACGAGCATCCAAGAGAAAGAGTTGAATAGCCACGTCGCTGAATATGATGCGATCCACGCTGAGTTAGAACGTGCACTCACTGCTATTGATGGACTCTAACGAGCTTCCATGAAGACGCGTCTCGATGCAGAGTTGGTTCGTAGAGGATTGGCGCGCTCGCGTGAACATGCGGCTGATCTCATTGAATCTCGCTCTGTCTTGGTTGTCGGAATTCCGGCGAGTAAGCCGGCGACCCAAGTTGATGCCGAGACCTCTATCACGATCGCAGGGGAGAGAGATGATTATGTCTCTCGCGGTGGACATAAGTTAGCTGGAGCGCTCGATGCATTTCCAGAGATCGTTGTTGAAGGTCGGCGAGCTCTTGATGCAGGGGCATCAACGGGCGGCTTTACTGATGTTCTCTTGAAGCGAGGCGTTGGCCACGTAGTCGCAGTCGATGTGGGTTACGGCCAAATGGCGTGGGAGATTCGACAGGATGAACGAGTAACTGTCCTTGACCGAACGAATGTCCGTCATCTGACGATTGAGCAGATCGGTGACCCAGTAGATCTCGTCGTTGCAGATTTGAGTTTTATCTCGCTCTCACTCGTTCTGCCTGCATTGGTATCCGTAACACGAACCCACGCCGATTTTCTCGTCATGGTGAAACCACAATTTGAGGTTGGTCGCGAAAAATTAGGTGCGGGTGGCGTGGTGCGAGATCCTGCTCTACGAAAAGCGGCTGTTAAGGATGTCGCTGATGCTGCTTACGATATGGGATTGGGTTGTTCAGGAGTAGTTGCTAGTTCGCTGCCTGGACCAAGTGGGAACGTTGAATATTTCTTATGGCTAAGACGGGGGAGCGATGAAATTTCCGATGCAGCGCTCGATCTCGCTATCTCAGAAGGGCCTCAATAAATGAAGGATCGCTCTGTTCTCTTAGTCATTCACCCAACGAAATCTGAAGCTGCCAAATTCGCCATCGATCTTGCTAGTGCCCTGACGAACGCGGGGTTCAAGGTCGTTTCGCAATACCCGCAAGCACTTCCTCATGTCTCGCCACTTGGAGATATCTCCGAGGTTGAAATCGCGATCGTCCTTGGTGGCGATGGCACAATTTTGCGAGCTGCGGAATTAGTACAACATCGCCAGATTCCTATCCTTGGAATCAATATGGGCAACGTTGGTTTTCTTGCTGAGATTGAACGGCCAACAATTGAGCGGATTGTCCAAGGAGTATCAGAACGCTCCTACCAAGGTGAATCTCGCTTAGTTCTCCACTATTCGGTGGAACGTCGCGGGAAGATCGTGGAGAGTGGTTGGGCGCTCAATGAGGTAACTCTTGGTAGAAGTGATGCCCAGATGGTTGAGCTTTTTGTGCAGATTGATGGCAGACCGCTCTCTCGGTGGGGCTGCGATGGGGTTATCGCTGCTACGCCAACGGGTTCAACCGCCTATGCCTTCTCGGCCGGAGGCCCAGTTGTATGGCCAGAGGTACATGCAATTGTCTTCCTACCCCTCGCTGCGCACGCTTTGTACTCGCGCCCCATGGTGATCTCACCAGATTCAACAATAGCCATCGATCTCGAATCTGCGAGCGCCCATCTCTCGGCGGATGGAATGCGAACCTTTGCAGTTGAGAAGAGCGACCGAGTAACCATCTCTCGAGAGAATTACTCCATTGAGTTAGTTCATCTCGATGGCGGCGCTTTCACAGATCGCCTTGTGGCAAAATTTAAATTGCCGATTGAAGGCTGGCGTGGTGAGTGATAGCGGCAGAGCTGAGAGATCTTCTTTAGAAGAGATCTCTATTCGAAATCTCGGTGTGATTGAGAGCGCTACCGTTGAATTTTCTCCCGGTTTAACAGTTCTTACTGGTGAAACTGGCGCTGGTAAGACGATGGTGCTCACCGCGCTGGGACTTGTCTTGGGTGCGAAGGCAGATGCTGACTTGGTGCGTACGGGAGCGGATCGTTCAATTGTCTCTGCCAGGTTTCATGTAGCACCGACTCTTGCAGAGAGCATGGTTGAAGAGGGGGAGGATCTCCCCGATAACGAATTAATTCTCGCTCGAACAGTAAGCGCGGAAGGCAAATCACGCGTCAATATCGGTGGTGCGCTCTCGACCGCGAATCGTGCTGGAGAACTCGCAACTGAACTGATCGAAATTCATGGTCAATCACATAATGCTCGATTGCTGAAGAGCTCAGTTCAGAGAGAGTTGCTTGATCTCTTCGTTCAATCCTCAGCCGAACTTTCGGCATATCAGCGAGTTCTCGAAGAGTATCGCGAACTCGATGCACGTATCAGAGAGTTGCGCGAACAAGGAAAGAAGGCAGATCAAGAGATTGAGGCTCTCAAGATCTTCACGGATGCCTTCTCAAAGGTTCTCCCTGTTGCAGATGAATTGAGCACGATTGAACAAGAATTAACCAGACTGGGCAGTGTCGAAGATTTACATTCAACCGTCACGTCTGTTCTCAATCTCATCGAGGATGAGGACCATCCTGTTACAAGCACCATCAAGAGCGCTAAAAAATTGCTCGATTCACTCCGAGGTAAGGATCAGAGTCTCGAACCGCAGATCGATGGCTTTTCCGAGATTGTTCTGGATCTCACGGATGTAGTGAGTGATCTACTCTCGTACTTATCAAGGCTCGAAGCAGATCCTGCGCGATTTGAATATCTGCAAGAGCGCAAGGCTTCGATCAATAGCCTCATAAAAAAATTCGGAATTGGAAGCGATCGCGACCAGGCGCTCGCAGAATTAATCTCTCGATTTGAGAACTCGAAAGAGCGCCTCGCCGATCTCACTGGGGGAGAGAGTCGTATTGCAGAATTGGAGTTGGAGCAGAAAGAGAAATTTAGCCAATTAAAGAGTGCTGCCGTTCAATTGACGATGAAGCGCGTTGGCGGTGCTGCGAAACTTTCAGAGCTCGTAACTAAGGAGATTCATAGCCTCTCTATGCCAAGTGCGGCGCTGATCTGTGAAGTTATTACTCGTGAGGGATCGAATTTCTCCGATTACTCAGCGACGGGTCTTGATGATGTGAACTTCCTCTTTGCGGGCCATAAAGGTTCGAACCCATTGCCACTTGCAAAGGTAGCAAGTGGTGGAGAGAGCTCTCGGGTAATGCTCGCAGTGGCCGTGGTCTTAGCTCAGAACTCACCCATTGGGACCTATATCTTCGATGAGGTGGATGCGGGAGTAGGTGGAGCCGCCGCCGTCGAAGTGGGACGTCGATTACAGGCGCTCTCTCGAAATTCGCAGGTGATAGTAGTCACCCACTTGGCCCAGGTAGCCGTGTGGGCAGATCACCATCTCGTTGTTCAGAAGGATCAGAGCGGCTCCGTGAGCGCGAGCGATGTGAGGGCGCTCGATCTCGAGGATCGTAAGGTCGAGATCGCTCGAATGCTCTCGGGTCAATCACAATCGCAGAGCGCACAAGAACACGCTGCCGAGCTCCTGGAACTGGTACAAAAATCTCGCTCCGCTTAGTGATAAGTTAGCGCTCCATGACCAGCCCTCATGTAACCAAGCATCTCTTTGTCACCGGGGGCGTAGCCTCAAGTCTTGGAAAGGGTCTGACCGCCTCAAGCCTCGGTCGCCTTCTCTCATCCCGCGGAGTCCGCGTCACGATGCAGAAGTTGGATCCCTATCTCAATGTCGACCCGGGAACGATGAATCCCTTCCAGCATGGTGAAGTCTTTGTAACAGATGATGGCGCCGAGACCGACTTGGATATCGGCCACTACGAGCGCTTCCTCGATCGCAACCTCTTGGGCTCGGCAAATGTGACGACGGGTCAGGTCTATTCAAATGTCATTGCAAAGGAACGTCGCGGAGGATATCTCGGCGATACCGTTCAAGTCATTCCGCACATCACCAATGAGATTAAAGAGCGTATCCGCTCTATGGCTGGACCAGATATCGATCTCGTTATTACTGAGGTTGGTGGAACAGTCGGCGATATTGAATCCCTTCCATTCTTAGAAGCTGCCCGTCAGATACGTCAAGATGTTGGGCGCGATAATGTCTTCTATCTCCACGTCTCGCTCGTTCCCTATATCGGACCTTCTGGTGAATTGAAGACAAAGCCAACACAGCATTCAGTTGCAGCACTGCGTTCTATCGGTATCGCTCCAGATGCAATTGTTATTCGCTCTGATCGCGAGATTCCAGATTCGGTGAAGCGCAAAATCTCAGCGATGTGCGACGTCGACCAAGAAGCAGTAGTTGCCGCTGTAGACGCTCCCTCTATTTACGATATTCCTAAGGTTATTCATGCTGAGGGGCTCGACAGTTATGTCGTACGTCGACTTGGCCTCAATGCCGGAGAAGTTGTTTGGGGAGAGTGGGATGACCTGCTTAAGAAGGTTCATCATCCCAAGCACCATGTCACTGTCGGTCTCGTTGGTAAGTATGTTGATCTCCCAGATGCCTATCTCTCGGTAACTGAGGCACTTCGAGCCGGCGGATTTGCCAACGATGCAAAGATACATATCAAGTGGATTCCATCAGATGATTGTGAAACACCAGCAGGGGCGGCAGAGAATCTCAAGGATGTGGATGCAATCTGTGTTCCTGGTGGATTTGGTGTCCGAGGTATCGAAGGCAAACTTGGTGCACTTACCTATGCTCGTGAAAATAAGATTCCAACTCTAGGTCTCTGCCTAGGATTGCAGTGTATGGTGATTGAAGCAGCTCGCTCTCTTGCTGGCCTTACTCATGCTAGCTCGGCGGAGTTCGATCCTGAGACGATCGATCCTGTGATCGCAACAATGGCATCACAGGAAGCGATCGTCGCCGGTCAAGGGGATATGGGCGGAACGATGCGCCTAGGCCTCTATCCAGCAGTTCTTGAGCAAGGCTCGATCGTTGCTCGCGTCTACGGTTCCGATCAGATTGAGGAACGACATAGACACCGCTACGAGGTAAACAACAAGTACCGTGATCAGATTGCTGCAACAGGGCTGAAGTTCTCAGGTCTATCGCCTGATCAACATTTGGTGGAATTTGTCGAACTTCCAGAGTCCACACATCCTTACTATGTTGGAACTCAAGCGCACCCAGAACTTCGCTCTCGCCCAACTCGCCCCCATCCACTCTTCGTTGGATTGATCGAGGCAGCTATCGCACAGGGTCTGAAGAAGGGCCATGAAGAGCGCTGATCAACTTCTTCGGGAGTACATCGCGCACCTTCGAGTTGAAAAGGGACTTGCTCGAAATACAACGAGCGCTTATGAGCGAGACCTAAGCCGTTTTGTTGCTTACATAGAAGAGCACGGGATCTCCTTCGACTCACTCACGACGCAAGATCTTCAAGAGTATGTCGCCCATCTCCGTGGCAAGGGCGGGGGTAGACCGCTCGCGGAGAGCTCTATCTCTCGAGCCGTGGTCGCACTCCGAAACTTCTATGGCTTCGCATCTTCTGAAGCTGGTTTTCTCAATCCCATTAAAGAATTTAATCCGCCGAAGATTCCCAAGCGCCTTCCAAAGGCGCTATCAATAGCCGATATTGAATCACTTGTCGCGCATGCCTATCGCGAAGGAGAAGTTAACTCGCTACGGGATGTTGCCCTTATTGAATTGTTGTATGCAACTGGAGGGCGTGTATCGGAGATCATCTCTTTAACCCTCAACGATATCTCCAAGCTCGGTGATTCAGATGATCTTGCGATTAGGTTAAAGGGCAAAGGTGGAAAAGAGCGGGTAGTACCAGTCGGAAAATACGCTCAGAAATCACTCGATCAATATCTCGTTCGCGTTCGACCGGCGTTGGCAGGGGAGAGGAGGGTGCAATCTCTCTTCTTAAATACCCGGGGCACCCAATTGAGCAGACAGAGCGCTTGGACGATCATCTCTGAAGCTGCTTCGCGAGCTGGAATTCACGAGCACGTTACTCCGCACTCTTTGCGCCACTCATTTGCTACACACCTATTAGATGGCGGAGCTGATATCCGAGTTGTTCAGGAATTGCTCGGCCACTCGTCAGTAACGACAACGCAGATTTACACCTTGGTGACGATTGATCGGCTACGAGAAAGTTATGCCGATGCCCATCCTCGAGCTAGGTAAATTATCTGCCGCGTAAACGACGGGCGATAATGGACTGATCCCCTTTAGATTCAAGATCAGCAATGATAATCGCAAGAGATTCACGAACAATGCGGCCGCGATCTACCGCTAATCCTAGATCGCCGCGGAGTGCGAGACGTGCTTGCTCCAGATCATAAAGTTCATCAGGGGATAGATAGACAGTGATCTTCTCATCGTGGCGTTCACGCCCACTTGGCGAGCGATCAAAGGTATTTGTCCGACGGCGTGGAGTTTGACGCACTGACTTCTTTGCGGCCGTCGCCATTGGAGCGGTTGGGACATCTTCAGGCGCAACAGGGGCTGCATTAGGAACCGCACTCAAAGTTGTCGATTGACGGAATAGCTCATCGGCTCCAGGAAGTTGTACGCGTCTGCTCATTTGCTGCCTCCTCGGCTGATTAATTCACGGGCTAATCTGCGATAGGACATCGCACCTACTGAACTGCTGGCAAAGGTGGTGATTGGCTCGCCTTGAGATGTGGATTCAGAGAAGCGGATGGTGCGGGCGATGATGGTGTCGAAGACTTCATCGGGGAATTGATTGGCGATGAGCTCAAGAACCTCGCGAGAGTGTGCTGTCTTCCGGTCAAATCTCGTTGCGAGAATGCCATCGATATGGAGAGCTGGATTGGTGTTCTCCTTGATGGTTTGAATAGTGCTCTTAACCAAGGCAAGTCCATGGATCGCGAAGTACTCACATTCCATCGGGATGATGACGCCGGCTGATGCAGTTAGAGCATTAACAGTCAGCGTTCCAAGTGAAGGTGAACAATCGATCAAAATGACGTCGTACTCATTGATCACCGGAGCGAGGAGTTTTCTTAACTTATGCTCCTTTGCAATCTCAGAGACGAAGCGAGCTTCAGCGGCTGCCATATCTTCGTGACCACGTATGAAATCCATACCCGGAACGTTCGATTTCAGGATCGCATCATGGATATCTGCTTGCGGGTCATTGAGTAGGTACCAAATTGAGTTGTATTGCTCATTCTCATAAGGCTTAATACCAAGACCGATAGTCATTGAGGCCTGTGAATCGAAATCAACGAGGAGTACTCGGCGGCCAAGCTCCGCAAGAGCGGCACCTAAATTGATGGTAGTTGTTGTCTTTCCAACGCCACCTTTTTGATTGACGATTGAGATTACTTTGGCTGGACCTTCGACTGGCGCAGCAAAAACATCAGGGATGGTGAGGGGAGCGTTGCCAAGGAGAACAGATGTCTGCGCAAGCTCTTCGTCGCGATTTGTCGACTTAGCGTCGAAGCGAGAAACCTGCGAATTAACTTTAGCCATGGCGGGACTCTATGGCGCGTGTATTCGAAAAGGCAAGCCCGAATGGGTACGGTTCACCCATGGACGAGATTGCGCAGGTCGAAGGATCTGATCTGACGTCCCCAGAAGTAGCGGAAAACAATGGTTTTTCAGTCCATCTCACAAATTTTGATGGGCCTTTTGACCTCCTCTTGCAGCTGATCTCACGCCACAAAATGGATGTCACAGAGGTTGCGCTAGGCGTTGTCACTGATGACTTCATCGCCTATATACGGACGCTAGAAGGCTCTGAGGATGGCTGGGATCTCGATGAGACCACCGAGTTCCTCGTGGTCGCTGCAACCCTTCTCGACCTCAAAGCGGCGCGCCTGTTGCCATCTGGCGAAGTCGAGGATGAAGGCGATCTCGCCCTTCTTGAGGCTCGAGATCTCCTCTTCGCCCGACTTCTTCAGTATCGAGCATTTAAAGAGATCGCTGCGATCTTTAATTCGAGAATCGATCTCAATACCAAATCCTTCCCTCGAACCGTTGCCCTTGAGCCACACTTTGCCCAACTCCTGCCTGAGGTGCTGATTGGGGTGGGGGCAGAGCGCTTTGCAGCGATTGCTCAACGGGTTCTCTCACCAAAGGTCGAGCAGACCCTCTCCATCGAGCATATTCATCGCCCTCTCGTCAGCGTCAGCGAAGAGGCTGTCAAGATTGTTGACTCGCTTCGCACCTCTGGCCGTACCAGCTTTAGATCTCTCATCTCTGATGCGGAGTCGACACTGGTTGTTGTAGCCCGTTTCCTCGCCCTCTTAGAGCTTTACCGCGAGGGTGTTCTCCGCTTTGAACAAGTCATTGCCCTAGGCGAGCTCCAGGTCACCTGGGTAGGTAGCGCAACCGGTGAAGTTACCGTGAGCGATGAGTTTGACCTCCCTCCAGTAGTTGTTGATTCCGAGACAGAAGAGGAATAAATGTCTAAAGAAGAAGTCAAGAGATCTATTGAGGCGATCCTGATGGTCGTCGATGAGCCGCTCGCAGAGCTCGTCTTAGCCCAGATCATTGAAGTACCAACCGAAGAGATCTCCCAGCTTCTCCTTGAGATGGCTGCTGGGTACGAGGAGGAGCAACGTGGCTTCCAGCTTCGTCACGTGGCAGGCGGTTGGCGCTTCTACAGCCACCCAGAGCTCTCGCCGTTAGTGGAGAAGTTTGTTCTCGATGGTCAGCAGAGCCGCCTTACCCAGGCCGCCTTGGAGACTCTCGCGGTCATCGCCTATCGCCAACCAATCTCTAGGGCTCGAGTATCTGCCATCCGTGGAGTCAATGTTGAAGCGGTTATGAAGACCCTGGTGACCCGTGGTCTCGTGGAAGAATCCGGAACAGAGCAAGAGACTGGCGCAACCCTTTACCGAACAACTTCCTACTTCTTAGAGAAGTTGGGCCTCAACACAACAGCAGATCTCCCTGCACTCGCCCCATTCCTTCCAGATGTTGATTCACTGGACGAGGTCCTCGCAACCCTCACTGATTAGTTGAGACTCCCTATAGGGGAGTAGTATGTGGCACCACCTACCCATGAATCGTGGAGATTCCGGAGCTAAAAAATGCCACTCGTACGTCTACATAAAGTCCTCGCCGAAGCTGGAGTAGCCAGCCGCCGAGCCTCAGAAGAACTTATCCTTGATGGGCGCGTGAGCGTCGATGGGATCCAAATCCTTGAACTCGGCTTCAAGATTGATCCAGAAATCTCTGAAGTAGCAGTTGATGGTGAAACAATTACTGTTAATAAGTCTAAATCTTATTTAGCTTTCTATAAACCAGCAGGGGTTTTGTCAACCATGTCTGATCCTGAAGGCCGACCAAATCTTGGCGACTTCTTCACGGGGAGAAATGATCGCCTCTTCCACGTAGGTCGCCTCGATAAGGAGTCGGAGGGTCTCATCCTCCTGACCAACGATGGCGATGTCACCCATCGAGCAACCCATCCTTCCTATGGTCTTGTAAAGCGCTATCTCGTTGAGATCGAGGGGGTGCTCGCTAAGAGCGATCTCGACCTCCTCCACAAAGGGGTTGAGCTAGAGGATGGCCTGGCGAGAGCGCTCGATGTAAAGACCGTCCGGGAGACCTCTCAGAAACATTCATGGGCTGAGATCTCGATTCACGAAGGTCGTTATCACATCGTTCGCAGAATGTTCCTGGCACTTGAGCTTCCGGTGATTCGGTTGATTAGAACTGATTTCGGACCGATCTCTATTGGGGAGTTGAAAGAGGGGCGTTGGAGAAACCTCAACGAGGGGGAGTTGGTAAAGCTCTTCACTGATTTAAAGTTAAAGCGATAAAGATAAATCATCAATATCACTTTATGGCTTTATAGGTATTTACTGCACTAGTATTACCAATTTATCGATATTATTAAGCATGAAAAAGAGTTTGTAAAAGGTTTTATCGACAATCTATTTGCGAGGTGACCGATGTTTGGTAATTGTCGATATTCGATAGGACGCAAAAATAGATAAAACGTTTTCTCAATAGAACATTTAATTGAGAATCCTCTGACGATTGCAGAAGGGTAGGATGACGGCATGAAGGTGAGAGCGTTCCGTGGCGCAACCCAGTTAGTGGCCGACGATCCGGTCGAGATGGAGTCTGCCGTCTGTGAACTTCTGACCGAGATCTTTGAGGCAAATGAGATTAAGAGCGATGAGCTCATCTCCATTCTCTTTACATCGACCCCAGACCTAACCTCTGAATTTCCCGCAAAGACTGCTCGATCACTCAATTTAGGGAGCGTGCCATTGATGTGCGCCCTTGAGGTAGATGTCGAAGGTGCCCTTCCTCGAGTTATCCGGGTTATGGTCCACGCTCATTCAGAGCGTTCACTTGAAGAGGCGCGCCATATCTATCGTCGGGGAGCTCAGGCTCTTAGACGCGATATTGCGCAATAGGACTTCTCTATGAAGATTCGTATCGTCGGGACAGGGCTCATTGGGACCTCGTTTGCTCTCGCCCTTGCTCAAAAAGGTCACGAGTTAGATCTCTTTGATCTTAATAAGGAGAATGAAGCAATTGCACGTGACCTCGTCGGAAGAGCCGTATCTGCCAATCCGAGTACGGATCCGGAGATTGTCATCATCGCGACACCCGTTCACTTAGTTCTTCCGACCCTTCTCGATGAATTTTCTTGTTACCCTGAAGCGAGATTTATAGATATCAGCGGTTTGAAGTCCAACCTTCTACTTGAGGTCGGACGTATTCCGGGGCTGAATGCCCGATTCCTAGGAACTCATCCCATGGCTGGTCGAGAGAGCGTAGGACCAACGAGCGCCCGAGGCGATCTCTTTGAGGGGAGAGCCTGGATTGTCACTCCAAGTTCTCAGACGAGCCCAGACCTCCTTGAGGTAGTTCGCCACCTCGTTGAGAGTACTGGAGCTACTGTGTTTGAATTGGAACCAGAACTTCATGATGAGCAGATCGCCTTAATCTCGCACCTGCCCCAGGTGGTCTCTTCGCTTTTAGGCGGGGAGCTCGTTGAGCGAGGATCGGATGAGCTCACTCTCGCTGGAGCCGGACTTCGCGATACTACGAGATTGGCAGGGAGCTCTCCAGAGCTCTGGTCGCATCTCTTAACGCTCAATGCTCATGAACTCCGCCCACTCCTTGAATCGTTTAAAGAATCTATCGACAAATTGATAGATCACTTAAATGAGGGCGATATCGATGGCGTCAGAGCTTTTATGGAGGCAGGGAACCAGGGGAGAGCGAAGATCCCTGGCAAGCATGGCGGGAAGGTTCGGGAGTATCACCTCTTGCCAATCGTTATCGAAGATAAGCCGGGTCAACTCTCAAAGATCTTCCAAGAATGCGAACGCGCAGGAGTGAATGTGGAAGATCTCCAAATCGAACACAGTCCAGGTCAAGAGACTGGTTTGATCACTCTCTCGCTTTCGGCGAGTGATGCACAAATTTTGCATAGCCATCTCACCAAAGCAGGGTGGCTTGCTCATAATCCACGCACTGCGTAATCGTTCCAATCAGACGAATAACAAACAGTAAGGTTTACCTATGTCGACTACCGTGATCGCGATTGATGGTCCGAGTGGTTCCGGAAAATCATCCACTGCTAAAGCAATAGCTACCCGCGCGAATTGGGATTACCTCGATACCGGTGCGCTCTATCGTGCTGTCACATGGGTTGCCCTTGATCGAAATATTGAGAATCCACGTGAATTAGTTCGAGCATGTGACGATGCTCAAATCCATTTTGATGGAGACCCCCTAGACCCAAAGATCTTTGTAGGCGAGAAAGATATTTCAGAGGCGATCCGTTCCCTTCGGATAACTGACCAAGTCAGTATTTACGCGCAGATGGGGGAGGTACGTGAGTTCCTCTTGCACATGCAGCGAGAAATCATCCATGCTTCAAAAAATGGCATCGTTGTTGAAGGCCGAGATATCGGCACTGTTGTCGCACCGGAAGCACACCTCAAGATCTTTCTCTATGCCGATCTCGATCAACGGACTATGCGTCGCGAACGGGAGTTGAGCGAAGGAACAACTTCCGAAATCGAGAATTCACTGGCATCTCGTGATCAGATCGATAGCACTCGAAAGATCTCTCCGTTACGCATGGCGGACGATGCGATGGAGATTGATTCAACAAACCTTAACCTCGATGAAGTCGTTGATGTCGTCTGGGGATGGCTCAAGGAGCGCAATCTTCTTGGTCTCCCAAAAGTTGCCGTTATCGGCCGTCCAAATGTAGGAAAGTCAACATTGGTCAACCGCATTATTGGTCGTCGGGAAGCTATTGTTGAAGATACTCCAGGAGTTACCCGCGACCGCGTGAAGTACGAAGCGGAATGGAATGGGCGACGTTTTCTTCTCATCGATACCGGTGGTTGGGAAGTAAAGCCAGAAGGTATCTCTGAAAAGATTACTGCTGGATCAGAAATTGCGATTGCCGAAGCTGATGTAATCCTCTTTGTTGTGGATGCACAGGTTGGTGCGCTCGATGAAGATGAATCTCTCCTTCAACTTTTACGTCGATCCGGAAAGCCCGTTGTTCTCGTGGCAAATAAAGTTGATGGCAGCGCTGAGGAATCAGAGGCACATGCGCTGTGGAATTTGGGCCTAGGGGAGCCGCACTTCGTCTCTGCGCTTCATGGTCGTGGCGCCGGCGATCTGATGGATCTCTTAATCCGAACACTTCCTGAAGTTGGAAGCGAACCGATGGATGATGGGTATCGTCGTATTGCTTTAGTTGGTCGACCAAACGTTGGTAAATCAAGTTTGCTCAATGCACTTGCCGGTGAGGCACGTGTACTTGTTGACGATGCCGCAGGTACGACTCGCGATCCGGTCGATGAGCTGATTGATTTTGGTGGATCCGTCTGGCGTTTTATTGATACTGCGGGAATTAGACGTCGTAGTAATCAAGATTCGGGCACTGATTATTACGCGTCGCTTCGTACGGCTAATGCACTTGCTCGCGCCGAAGTAGCAGTTGTTGTTCTTGACGCATCGGAGCCGCTCACTGAACAAGATATTCGTATCGTGACAATGGCTGAGGAAGCGGGACGTGCTCTCGTCTTGGTCATGAATAAATGGGATCTCGTCGACGAGGACCGTCAGGCGCAGTTGACGAAAGAGATTGACCGTCAGTTAGAGCGATACCCATGGGCACAACGAGTCAATATCTCGGCAAAGACCGGCTGGCATCGCGATCGCCTTGCTCCAGCTCTCCGTACTTCACTCACCAGTTGGGAGAAGCGCGTACCTACTTCGAAGCTCAACGCCTTCCTTGGGGCCCTTATCTCTGCAACGCCACCACCTGTTCGCGGTGGAAAGCAACCAAAGATCCGTTTCGCTACCCAAGCAGCGATCATGCCGCCTAAGTTCGTCATCTTTGCTAGCGATTGGGTCGAGGCCTCCTACCGACGCTTTATCGAGCGTCGCCTCCGAGAAGAGTTCGGTTTCGATGGCAGCCCAGTTGAGGTCGCCTTGAAGATCAAAGAGCGCGATCAGGCCTAAGGAACCATCAGTGACAGGCACTCACCGCTCAGGAATTTGGACGATTCCCAATGGCTTGACCCTGCTGCGTGCCCTTGGCGTCCCGCTCTTTCTGTGGCTCTTTGTTAACCAGCATTCAACATCGTGGAGCTTTGTCGTCCTCGCCATAGGGGCACTTACCGATTATCTGGATGGAAAGGTTGCGAGAGCCCTTCATCAAGAGTCGGCGCTAGGTGCGGCGATGGACCCCACGATCGATCGCCTCTATATCGCCGCAACGGTCTTCGCTATGGCGATCAGACATTTCATTCCATGGTGGTTGGTGATCGCCTTGGTCGCACGAGATCTCTGGATGGTAGTTGCGCTGTCGATCATGAAGCGTAGAACGGGAAGAATCTTTGTCGTCACCTTTTTAGGAAAGGCGGCGACCTTTAACCTGCTCTATGCATTCCCACTCTTGCTCTTGCAATCCGACCATGGTTTCGGAAGTATCGCCCACAATCTCGGCTGGAGTTTTGCCATCTGGGGGATAGGGTTATATCTCTACACCGCGTGGGACTACACCAAGACGGCGTTGAAGAATTAATTTTCAGATCATCTCTCATTGATGATGTCGAGCAACGATTGAAAGGTCCTCACCAATGTCAACAACACCTGATCACCTTCGCTACACCAAGGAACACGAATGGGTTGAGGAGCGTCCAGCCGGTGTTGTTCGTATGGGTATCACTGATTTTGCGCAATCTGCACTGGGAGACATTGTCTATATCCAACTCCCTAAAGTTGGAGATCAATTGACAGCAGGTTCGGTCTGCGGTGAAGTTGAGTCAACAAAATCTGTTAGTGAAATCTATGCACCGGTTACCGGCAAGGTCACTTCTGTCAACTCCGACCTTGATAAGGCGCCAGAAGTTCTCAATACGGATCCGTATGGCGCTGGTTGGATTGCGGAAGTCGAAATCTCTGGCGAAAGTTCAGAGCTCATGAGTGCGGCTGACTACCAAACATTGACGGCTTGACCGGTTGAGGCTGGGGCAATAGTGTCAGCCTCCAGTTGAGGATCATCCCTTTCCCGTGATTCTCGTACTCGCATAAGGTCATTACTCTCGCGACAGGCTTGGAGGTTTACGTGGCAAAGAACCCGCATAAGCCTGAATCTGGAGGCGCGCAGATCGAGAATGAATCTCGAGATCTCACTTCAACGATTCACCTCTCTGCCCTTCGATCAGTAAGAAACCAACGAGATATTGAAGAGATCTTCTCGCTACTCACTTCAGAGGAGCGCGCGGTACTCGCAGATCTTCCAAAGGATTCGGCAATGTTCGTCGTCTTGGCAGGTCCGAACAAAGGAGAGCGTTTTCTCCTCGATAGTGAGCTGACAACGATTGGTAGAGATCCTGCATCTGGAATATTTCTCGATGATGTAACTGTCTCTCGTGCGCATGCTGCAATCTCTCGGAGAGATGGCGGCTTTGTGATCGAAGATCGTGGCAGTCTTAATGGTTCTTATGTGAATTCTCGGCCAGTCTCGCAGGAGCGGCTTGTTGTCGGAGATGAAGTTCAAATTGGCAAGTATCGCTTGACCTACTTTTCAGGAAAGGGTAATTCATGAGCGTTCCAGCACGCGCGTATCTGAGCATCGGAGAAGTTCTCAGCAAACTTCGTGGAGATTTTCCAGATGTCACCATCTCAAAGATCCGCTTTCTGGAGGCTGAAGGATTAATCGATCCACAACGCACACCATCGGGCTATCGCAAGTTCACCAGCATTGATCTCGACCGCCTCCGTTATGTACTCGCTGCACAACGCGATCAATACCTGCCGCTGCGAGTCATCAAAGAGAACTTAGATGCAATTGATAGGGGACTGGTCCCACCAACAACGCCTGGCGCATCAGCAACACCACGCCTTGCTGCAGTTGATGGTGAACTGACAGCTTCTCACTTCTCACAAGAGAGTGAACTCCGCCTTTCACGTAGTGAACTCCTTGAAAGTGCTGGCTTAAGTGAAGATCAGCTAGCAGAGCTCGAATCGTTCGGCCTTATCTCAATGAAGGGTCGTTTCTACGATGCCGATGCGCTGTCTGTTGGCCGCGCAGTAGCTGAGATGTCTGCCTTTGGAATAGAAGCTCGTCATCTGCGTTCATTTAAGAGTGCAGCCGATCGTGAAGTTGGATTGGTTGAACAAGTGATCACTCCCTTGTTGCGTCAGAAGGGTTCGGAGGCCGCCGCGCGAGCAGAGGAAGTTCAGAACGAACTCGCCTCAATCTCGGTGCGCCTGCATGCTGCTCTTGTGCGCACTGGCCTGCACCGTTCCAAGTAATACTCTCTCCATGGAGATCTCACAGTGAGTAACGGAGAACTACTACCGGTTGAAGTCATAGGCGTTCGAGTTGAGATGCCCTCTAATCAACCAATCGTGTTAATCCGTGAGATCGGTGGAATTCGCTACCTTCCAATCTGGGTAGGAGCAGTGGAGGCGAGCGCAATCGCCTTTGCTCAACAGGGAGTGGTTCCGCCGCGCCCAATGACTCATGACCTGATGAAGACGATCATCGAGAAGCTCGGAGATCCGCTCTCCTCAGTCCATCTCACCGAGATTCGGGATGGCATCTTCTACTCTGAACTCCATTTTCAATCCGGCGAGAGCATCTCATCGCGCCCGAGTGACTCAATCTCTTTGGCACTTCGCGCCGGGGCCCCGATCCTGGCGAGCGCAGCGCTCTTTGCGAGTGTAGGGATCGAAATTCCAGATGCTGCCGATGATGAGGTTGAGAAATTCCGTGAATTCCTCGATCAGATCAACCCGGATGACTTTGCGGGGTAACCCTCAACCATTGGTTTAAAGTTCTCAGGGCGATTGCGTGTCGGTGATTGCGGGGTGAAAACCCTCAACCTATGCTTTAGCCATTCCCCATAGAAGTGAGTTCCGATGAGCGAGAAGCTTCCAGACCCAGAGATTGGGTATCGCGGTGCAACTGCATGTGTTGCTGCCGGCATTACCTATCGCCAGCTCGATTATTGGGCGCGTACAGGGCTCGTCGAACCAAGTATCAAGGGCGCAGCAGGATCGGGATCACAGCGCCTCTATGGCTTCCGCGACATCCTCGTACTTAAAATCGTTAAGCGACTCTTAGATACCGGTGTATCTCTCCAGAATATTAGAACCGCGGTTGAACACCTTCGCAGCAGGGGGGTCTCCGATCTCGAGAGTATGACTCTTATGAGTGATGGTGCGTCGATCTATGAATGCTCGAGTGCAGATCAAATTGTCGATCTTCTGCAAGGTGGACAAGGTGTCTTTGGTATCGCCATCTCAAAGGTCTGGACCGAGGTTGAAGGATCGCTCTCTTCGCTTCAAGGCGAGATTGATGGAGAAGCAGTGGGTCTCGAAGGTAACGTCGGTAATGACGAACTCTCTCGACGTCGGAAGGCGAAAGGCGCCTAATACCAATATTCTTCCCCTACATCACGAACTAGGGGAGCGTACATGAATCACGAAGGCGAGCGGTTTGAAAGTCGCCATATCGGGCCAACTAGTTCAGATGAAGCTCAAATGCTCGCCGTCCTCGGATATTCCGATATTAAAGAGTTCATCCGCGATGTTGTTCCATCCAATATTCACATTGAGAAACAGTTATCAGAAGTTCTTGATGCCCCAAAGAGTGAAGTAGCGGTCATCGCGGAACTGCGTGAAATCGCATCGCAGAATCAAATCTTCACCTCTCTTATCGGTGGTGGTTATTACGGAACGATCACGCCGCCGGTTATCAAACGAAATGTTCTTGAGAACCCGGCTTGGTATACGGCCTATACGCCATATCAGCCTGAGATCTCACAAGGTCGTTTAGAAGCGCTCTTCGCATTTCAAACAGCCGTCTGCGAAATGACCGCTCTCAAATTATCTAATGCATCGATGCTCGATGAAGGTACTGCAGCTGCAGAAGCGATGACGCTCGCTCGACGCGTATCTAAAACCAGCGATGAGGCAGTATTCCTGATTGAAGAGCATGTTCATCCACAGACCAAGGCGGTTGTCGCAACTCGCGCAAAGCCACTTGGAATAAAAATAGTCGAAGTTGATTCAGGCCACCTCGTGCGTGATGGTTTCGATGGTGAGTTCTTCGGCTTACTCGTTCAATATCCGGATACAACGGGTGAGATCATTGACTACTCAACAGTTGCTGAGTTCGCACATTCACGCGATGCTCTTGTTATTGCCGCGACTGATCTCCTGGCTCTGACCATGCTCAAAGCGCCAGGGGAGTGGGGCGCAGATATTGCCGTTGGGTCTGCTCAGCGCTTTGGAGTACCGATGGGATTCGGTGGACCGCACGCTGGATTTATGGCAGTACGAGCGGGACTTGAGCGCTCACTACCTGGAAGACTTGTTGGCCAGAGTATTGATGCTCATGGAAATCCAGCATTTCGATTAGCGTTGCAAACACGTGAGCAACATATTCGCCGAGATAAAGCAACGAGCAATATCTGTACTGCGCAAGTTCTTCTCGCAAATATGAGCGCCTTCTACGCCATGTGGCATGGTCCAGTGGGATTGCGCACCATCGCTGAACGAATTCATAACTTTGCATCTCGTTTGCAAAGCGCATCAGGATCTCGAAACGGGAATGTCTTCGACACTGTAACTGTGGATGTGAAAGATGCTCGCACAATTCATGAAGCAGCCGCAAAGAAGAAGATTAACTTTGGTCGAGTCTCGGATACGCAGATCAGAATCTCCTTTGATGAGGCCACAACACCTGAACTTTTCAATGATGTCTTGGAAATTCTCGGTCTGCACGATGCTCAACCGCGAGCAATTGATTCAGCCTTCATGCGTGAGTCGATGTATCTGCAGCATCCGGTTTTCAATACCTATCGCTCTGAAACATCGATGATGCGCTACCTGCGTACATTGGCCGATCGTGACTTAGCGCTTGATCGAACCATGATTCCACTCGGGTCTTGCACAATGAAATTGAATGCAACGACAGAGATGGAAGCGGTAACGTGGCCAGAATTCGCCTCGCTCCATCCGTTCGCTCCTGCAGAACAGTCGAAGGGTTCACGGCTTTTGATCGATCAGCTCTCGCAATGGCTGATCAAGATCACTGGCTATGACGCAGTATCACTACAGCCAAATGCTGGTAGCCAAGGGGAGTTCGCCGGATTGCTTGCGATCCGCAATTACCATGATTCACGGGGCGATCACTCACGCAATATTTGTCTGATTCCATCAAGTGCGCATGGCACCAATGCAGCAAGCGCAGTGATGGCCGGCATGAAAGTAGTTGTCGTTGAATGTGATGAACATGGCAACGTCAGCCTTTCTGATCTCAAAGCGAAGATCGCTGAATATCAATCATCTTTGGCAGCGCTTATGGTCACATATCCATCTACTCATGGCGTATTCGAGTCAGCGATTTCAGAGATCTGCGCGATGATTCACGATGCTGGGGGACAGGTCTACGTTGATGGTGCAAATCTCAATGCGCTCGTTGGAACTGCTCAACCAGGAAAATTCGGTGCAGATGTATCGCATCTCAATTTGCACAAGACCTTCTGTATTCCGCATGGCGGCGGGGGACCAGGTGTAGGTCCGGTCATTGCGAAATCCCACCTCGCACCGTTCCTGCCAAACCATCCACTTGATGAACTTGCTGGTCCAGTGACTGGGCCAGGACCGATCTCTGCTGCACCATTTGGTTCAGCGAGCATCTTGCCGATCTCGTGGGCATACATTCGTCTCATGGGAGGCGAGGGGCTTACTCATGCAACAGAAGTTGCGATCCTCAATGCCAATTACATGGCAGCCCGCCTGAAGGGTTCATATCCAATTCTCTACACAGGTGCCCATGGCTTGGTCGCCCATGAATGTATTCTCGACATGCGAGAGATCACCAAGGTATCTGGCGTTACTGTCGATGACATTGCCAAGCGATTAATGGACCATGGCTTCCACGCACCAACGATGTCCTTCCCGGTCGCCGGAACTTTGATGATTGAACCAACCGAATCAGAAGATATTCTTGAAATGAATCGCTTCATCGATGCAATGATCGCAATTCGCGGTGAGATTGATCAGATTATCGATGGCAAGATCGCAGTTGAAGATTCAGCCCTACGTCATGCTCCTCACACGATAGGGGCGATCGCGGGGAACACGTGGGAGAGAAACTACTCACGCGAATCTGGAGCCTTCCCAGCGACTCTCACCGGCCTCATTCCAGGCGAATTGATCGGAACCAAGGGCAAATATTGGCCGACGGTTGGTCGCATCGATGGCGTTTATGGGGATAGGAACCTTGTCTGCAGCTGTGCGCCGATCGAAGAGCTCGCCATCAACTGAGGATTTTCTTACTTTACATAATGTAGATTATCGGCGATTAAACCAACGCTGGAAACCCCACTGAGTGGTCTTGGCGAAGGCTTCCCAGACGATCGCCTTGCTCATCTTCGAGCGCCCCTTTGTGCGTTCGATAAAGGTAATCGGAACCTCTCGAACGATTCCACCGAGTTCACTCACGCGTAGCGCCATCTCAATCTGAAATCCATAACCAATGGCGCTTATTGAGTTGAGATCAATGGATCGGAGAATCTGAGCTGTATAGAGGCGAAAACCGCCTGTGAGGTCCTTATAAGGCAGTTTTAGGGCTAACTCGGCGTACCAGGTTCCGGCCCGCGAAATCGCTCTGCGGTGGATTGGCCAGTTATGGACCTCACCGCCTGGAATCCAGCGGGTCCCAAGGACGAGATCTGCGCCTAGGGCTGCCGCGATAAGTCGGTGTAGTTCTTCCGGTTGATGTGAGCCATCGGCATCCATCTCTATGATGAAATCAAAACCTTGAGCCAAACCCCAGGAGAAGCCGGCCATATATGCCGGGCCTAAGCCTTCCTTCTTTTCGCGTCGAAGAACTTTTACTTGTGGCTGCCCCAAATTCTCAACGATCTGCGCCGTGCCATCTGGCGAGTTGTCATCGATCACCAGGATGTGAAGTCCAGGTATCGCCATAGCCAAAGTTCTAGAGATGACCTCAACGATCATCTCGGACTCGTTGTAGGTAGGAATACAGAGAAGGTAGGTTGACATAATCTATTGAGCTACCCGTTCAGAGCCGAGATCAATCGATCAACGCTTGCACCGAGTCCATACTCATCTTTGATCGAGTAGATCTCACTGAGATCCGTTGGGGCCTTCGGAAGATTTAATGACATCTTCGGTAGTGGAACATCAAGAGCGCAGTGAACAAGAGTTGGCGCAATCTTGATGTAATCACTCCCCTCGATCAACCGCTTTCGTAGGAGCGGCGTGAGGCGATCATCATCTGCATGAGCGGCGGCGAGTGCATCTTCGATCGTTGAGAAATTGTTCGCAATAACAGCTGCGCCCTTTTCACCGATTCCTCGTACCCCAGGAAGACCATCGGAGGCATCGCCACGAATCATCGCAAAGAGAGCATAACGTTCCCCGGGGATTCCATACTTTGCAGTAATCCACGCGCGGTCTACTACTTCTTGTTGTGAGAATCCTTTAGCAAGATAAATCACTTTCACTTTACGTTTATCGTCGACCAATTGGAAGAGATCTCTATCTCCAGTCACAATATATGTTGGCCCAGCTTCGTTCATCGAATATGTGGCGATCAGATCATCTGCTTCATAATCATCGACGCCAACCATCGGAATCATAAACTCATCGAGAAGATCTAAGAGCACAGGAATCTGAGGACCAAGAGTGTCAGGCTCCTCCTCTTCCCCACTTTCATCAACACGATTCGCTTTGTAAGCTGGAAAGAGATCGGTGCGCCAGGTTGGACGCCAATCACCCTCAAGGCAAGCAACCATACGAGTTGGTTGGTATTGCGTGATTAAACGGGCGGTCATATCAAGAAAACCGCGGATGGCGTTAACTGGTTCTCCGGTCGGCGATACCAAAGTATCCGGCATGCCGTAGTACGCCCGGTACCAGAGTGAAGCACTATCGATAAGTAATAGCGTCATGCAACCGCACCAGCATAACTAACGATTCCTCGATCGATTCGACCAAGCGCATCCTGACAAACTTGAGAGAGATGCGGAGTTGCAATAGCAATCTGTCTCAAGAGATCGATGATCTGTTTCGTTGATCGCACAAAATCTCCTACGGTCAATTCAGTACCTTTCAGAATCGCAGAGAGCGAATGTCCACTCGCCCATCGATAGGAAGCCATACAGAAGCCTAGATCCGGCTCTCTCATTGGCTCAAGACCAACCTCGATCTCATCTTCGTGGATGACTTTCCAGGTATGTATGAGCTCAGCAAGTGCCTTCTGAACTTCACCATGTGGAACCTTCGGGGACTCATCTCTACGTGCCTCGTAAACCAATGCAGATAGAACACTCACAATTTCGCTCGCATTGAGGTTATCAAATGCGCCAAGCCGAATCATCTGCGCGATAAGTAGATCAGTTTCCCCATAAATTTTCGCCAGGATGAGACCCCATTTAGTGATTACACCGGACTCCAAATATTCGTACTTCTCAAGCATGATCTGAACGAGATCAAAGCGACGGGCAATCACATCTGTTCGATTACTGACCCGATCATTTAATCCCTTGTTTTCACGTCGCAATCTTCCTGCACGTTCTGCGATTCGGGCATGAATCTCTCGATCAGCGCACCCATGACAGGAATGTGTCCGTAGCACCTTTCTTAGACCGATGATCTCCTCTTCAATAAGGAGAGCCTTCGATTTCTTCTGCTTGTTCAAAGATTTCTCGAGTTCTTTGATATCAGCTCTGATCTGCCAGTACTCTTCAAAGTCACCGAGATGGCACTCCATCTCCTCAACAAGATTGGCGATCCCAGCTTCATTTCGCTTGATCTGTTTCGCCAGACCTACAACAGCCTTATCGGCTTGGTACTGAGCAAATGATGCTTCCAGACTTGTGCGCGCACGTTCAGCGCCGAATTGCGAGATTAAATTGATCGTCATGTTATAGGTGGGTTTAAATGAGCTCTTGAGAGGATAGGTACGAGTTGATGCCAATCCGGCAACTGATCCTGAGTCAACATCCTTATTCCAGAGAATCACGGCATTACCTTCAATATCAATTCCTCGTCGACCTGCTCGCCCAGTGAGTTGTGTGAACTCCCCCGGTGAGATCGAAACGTGTGATTCACCATTCCACTTACTGAGCTTTTCCAGAACCACGGTTCGTGCCGGCATATTGATTCCGAGTGCAAGAGTCTCTGTCGCGAATACACACTTGACCAAACCCGCTTGGAAAAGCTCTTCCACCGTCTCCTTAAAGGATGGCAGCAATCCTGCGTGATGCGCCGCGATCCCCCGCTCAAGGGCTTCAAGCCATTCATGGAAGCCAAGAACGGCTAAATCTTCATCTGGAATATTCTTTGTTGACCGAAAGACGATTTCGCGTATCTTTGAACGCTCCTCGGCATTTGTCAGACGAATACCCGCGGTGAGGCATTGATGGACTGCAGCCTGACACGCATTGCGCGAGAAGATAAAGGTAATCGCCGGTAAGAGTCCTTCGCGCGCCAATTTCTCGATGACATCTGCCCGATTGAGCTGACGAATCTTTGGTTGATTTGTCTCGCTCTCTCGCCAATTGCGCTGATGGGTCTTATTAGAGGAGCCATACTTCACGCGAACTTGTCGATAGCTTTCTTTCTCAAGCCTGACGATCTCTGGATTGAGTTTTCCGTGGTCGGTGAAGAGATCTAGAAGTTGATTCCCAAAGAGGACGTGTTGATAGAGCGGCACTGGGCGAACTTCCGAGACAATCACTTCGGTCTTTCCGCGCACTTCATTGAGCCAATCGCCAAATTCTTCCGCATTGGAAACTGTCGCAGAGAGCGATGCCACTTGAATCGATTCGGGTAGGTGAATGAGAATCTCTTCCCATACCGCTCCGCGGAATTTATCTGCCAGGTAATGGACTTCATCCATCACTACAAAGCCAAGGTCACGCAAGGTATGCGAGTTCGAGTAGATCATGTTGCGTAAGACCTCGGTCGTCATCACAACAAGTGGGGCCTCGCTGTTGATACTGGTATCTCCAGTGAGAAGACCTACCTTCTCTTCACCATACATCTCCTTCAAATCTTGATACTTCTGATTTGAGAGCGCCTTGATCGGCGCTGTATAGAAACATTTCTTTCCTTGTTCAATCGCGAGGAAAGCCGCGAACTCACCAACGATGGTCTTACCCGCGCCGGTGGGTGCAGCAACGAGAACACCTTTGCCATCTTCAAGGGAGCGGCAGCCTTCAATTTGGAAGGTATCGAGTTCGAAGGGGAAACGAGCAGCGAATGCCGCAACCTTGCTGTATTTGGATCGCGCCTTCGCAGCGGCATACCTCTCGGCAGGCGATAGCTCAGTCGTCATCGCCATACCTTGAGCGAGCCAGGTTCAACGTGGATTGTTATCGGTAACTCAGAGATGTATTCACCATCTGCAAATGCCTTTGCAGGAGCGTTGACGGTTATCTCCCTACCTTTGATGACCTCTACAGCGCGGTGCGAGATATGACTACCTGAATAAACTTTTGGAAAGACCTTGATGAGTTCGATAATGCTTACCTTCGAGAGAATCAACACATCTAGGAGACCATCATCGAATCGTGCTCCTGGGCAGATCTTCATACCGCCGCCATAGCTTGGGCCATTTGCGACAGCAATCAACATTGCAAGTTGAGAATAATCAACGCCGTCGATATTGATCTCGAATCGCATAGGTTTAAAGAGTGCGAGTTCGCGAATGGTTGCAACGACATACTTCATCTTCCCACGAATCAGACGAAAACCATTCGCACGTTCATTCACCAGCGCATCAAATCCCAGGCTAAGAACTTGACAGGCTCTCGCCTCTCCCCTGTCGCTCTTAATGATGACACTATCGATCGCAACGGGTGTCCCTGAAATTTTTGCGAGAGTTTCATCCAGGGTTCGGCGCATTGCACCGATCTCTCGAGCAAAATCATTTCCTGTTCCGGTGGGTATTACCGTAAAAGGAAGGTCAAATTGCCTTAATACCGGAAGGAGGGCGTGGAGAAGACCGTCTCCACCGACAGAGATTACTCCCGCAATAGATTGACGATCATCTTCGATAGCAACTCGTAGCGACTTGAGCATCTCTTCCGTGCCGAGAACTCCAATGACAACTGGTTTAAATCCCGCGTTGGAAGCCCGATCTTTGAATTGTTGAGCAACCTTGAGGGATTTCCCCTTTCCAGAGAGCGGATTGGCGACAATGAGCAGGGTTTTCATGACTCTGATCCTGAGCGCTTTGAACGTCTTCTATCGTTTAAGAGCGCTATTCCACCAGAGAGGAAGTAGAGCAGGATCAAAGGAAGTGCGAGAAGTGACATGGTGAGTGGATCACCTGTAGGAGAGAATGCTGCCGTAAAGAAGGTGATGCCAAAGATTGCAATTCGCCACGGTTTGAGGATGCCTCTTCCACTCAGCACTCCAGCTAAGTTGAGCGCGACAAGAAGAACAGGAAGCTCAAAGGCGCCACCAAAGACAAGAATCAGGCGGAGAACAAAGCTGAGGTAATCATCAAATCGCACGAGATTGTTGAGTGAGCTTGGCGTGAATCCTAAGAGGGCTTTCACGGCTAACGGAAGAACTCGATAACCAAGATAAGCGCCGCCAGCAAAGAATGGAGTGGCGATGGAGATGAAGAGGATTGAGTATTTCTTTTCACGACGATGCAGACCAGGAGCAACGAAGGCCCAGAGCTGATATAGCCAGATAGGGGCCGAGATAATGATTCCAACCAAGAATGAGACAGTTACTTGCAGATTGAGGGGGCCCAGTACGCCATTTACATAGAGCGCGCCACAATTGCCGAGACCGGCGATATGTGATCGGTGCAGATCGCAGATGGGTTTTGCCAGTGCGTTAACGATCTTGGAATAGAAGGCCCAGCCGATAGCTGATGCGATCAAAATTGCTGCAGCAGCTCGGACTACACGTTTCCTCAGCTCTCGAAAATGCTCGAGGAGAGGCATCCGGCCGCCCTCGTGGGCAACCATGGTTCTACTTACTTTGTCTGATCAGAGTCAGGCTTCTTCTCTTCACCAGTATCTTTTAATTCACTCTTAAAGATCTTGAGAGATTTAGCGATTGATTTCGCTGAGTCTGGAAGACGTTTCGCTCCGAAGAGGACCACCAAAACGAGAATAATGAGTAGCCAGTGGCTTGGTTGTTCTAGACCGAACATCAGAACTCCTCTTTCATTGCAGTTGCGCCTCGGTCAAGAGGCCCTCCCCGATGGTCTGCATTGGGGGCTGAGGTAAAGATTAGCGGTAGAGCTCCAGGATCGCATCTATCTTGGAGTTGAGGAGATCATGAAAGGCGGAAGGCGAGAGAATCTCTACCGCGCCTGGTAGGGATATGAGGTTTCGGACGAGCCATTGTTGATCTGCAATGCGGAAGGTTACGAGCAGGTGAACATTCTCCTCTTTCACAGAGGTGATGATTGAAGGGTTCTCCTCCACGAAAAATCGATTCTGGGGCGCGAGCCGAGCGATAACTTCCCAATTACCGTCTTGGGTAGTCGCGGCGCTCCCCTTGAGAATTTTCGCACTCTCATGAATTGGTGTTGCGCTTACTATTCGGTCATTGCGGAAGTGGCGAAGCTCCCCCACCTTTTGGCAGAAGGCGATTGTATAAAGGTGTCCTCGTTCTCGGTACGCACTCTCCGGAAAGATCGTTCGAGTGGAGAGTGAATCGGTTCTGGCTGACCGATATTCAATATCGATTCCAGTTCCGCGCTTAATTGCATCAGCGATCATCAAATCAATATCTGTAAAAGTACTCTCTGTTGAGAGGACGGTAGCAATGGAAGATTCTTGTCCCAGAAACTGCGCGAGCCTGGTGCGTAAATGCTCTGCGCGCTCGATCAATCCTTGATCGGCGATTTGACTTCTTAGTGAGTCGAGCCCGAGCGAGAGTGCAACCACTTCAGAATATGAAAAGTTCCTCGGCCGCTCAAGATTTTGGGGATTCCTTACTGCTACATATTCCTCATCAATCTCCAAGTCGATGAGTTCGGAATGGGTATATCCCGGTAGACCGCACATGAAGAGCATCTCCAGATCTTTCATAATCTGCGAAGGAGTTGTCTGAAATTTTTCGGCTAATTCCGATACCGACCAACCAGGATTTTTCGAAATAAATGGAATAAGGTCGAGAGCTCTCGCTGTGCGTTCAAGTGCCGATTCAGCCATTTCTCTTACTCGCAATCCATGAGTGGAAGGATTCTTGGAGATTCTTTGGAGAGAGAATTTTCGCGGAGTCACTAGCCTGAGCTACCAGCTCGAAAATCTCACTTTGTGAGAGATTTTCCACCTGCACGAGATCCCAATCTGCATCAAACTCACGAGCAGGCGAGAGCGCACGAACACCTTGCGCTCTACCCTTTCGCACGAGGATTTCCACTGTCAATAATTCGTTTTGATGTGAACCTCCCTGCAGAAACTCCTGAAGGTTGAAATCCGACGGTGGAGTAAAAGACCTTCCAACTTCGAGATTTTCACTCCCTATTCGCGAAACTTTAAATTGTCTAAGTTCCTTCTTCTCTTGATCGAGTCCGACGAGATACCACCTGCCTCTCAATAAATAGAGGGCGTATGGAGAAACGTGTCGACGTGTAAGGGTCAGTGAACGGTAATCGAAAGTGATTTCACGATGATCTTTAGTTGCTCTCCATATTTCATCGAATCGAACTTCAGATACTTCGGTGTGAGCAAATGTGACTTCAAGAGGCTCCCGCTCCACAACACCATGAATGGCTTCGATCTTGCGGAGTGCGGATTGGGCATTGTGTGAGAAGAGCGAGTTCTGCCATTGATTGGCAGCCAAAGAGAGCAGCGAGAGATCTTGGGAATCCATCTCTCCGATATTAAGTGAATAGTTTCTTGGGTTAATCCGGTAGCCAGCCTCGTCGTCAAAGAGTGGATCATCGTTGCCAACCTCGATCTCAAGGCCGAGAGTCCTAAGTTCTGTCTTATCCCGCTCGAACATTCGCTCTTTTGTCTCAGGAAATCCCTCATAACCATCAACGCTCTCAAAAATCTGATTTTTGGTGAGGAATCGCTTTGTGGCCAACAGGGCCATTGTGAGATTTATAAGTCGCTCTGACTTATTAGGGCTCGACTCACTCATGAGGCAACCATAGTAAGGATGATCTGGGCTTTGCTATCCTGCCACCATGATTATGAAGAAAAAGTCTCCTGCGCATCTCCTCTTTGCAGGAGTTCTCCTAACGAGCGCGATCGCTCTCACCGCCTGCACGACTGATGGCGGTTCCAAAACCGGAAAGGCTCCAGTGACTACATCAAGCGCATCAGCAAGTGGTATTAACTTCCCTGTAGTCGAAGGAGCTGCTGGCGCTGCGCCAACTATCGTCGCTCCGAAAGATGCTCCCCCATCATCGCTAGAGATCAAAGACCTCGTAACGGGTAATGGAGCGACAGTTGAACCAACATCAACTGTCACAGTTCATTACTTGCTCATGGGCTGGAAGAGCGGTCAGATCATTGATTCATCATGGAGTCGCGGCACTCCTGCAACCTTCGGCTTGAACCAGGTAATTCCAGGTTGGCAGAAGGGCATGCCGGGCATGAAGGTTGGCGGTCGTCGCGAACTCTTGGTTCCGCCAGCGCTTGGTTATGGAGAGATGGGTTCAGGTCCAGTTGGACCAAACGAGACTTTGATCTTCGTTATTGACCTTATTGATGTGAAGTAGCGTCTTCTTCAGCAGGCAAACCATACGCACCCTTGGATGGGCGGCGACGTCGCAATGGTGCAGTGACACCCGGAGCAAGTCGTCGTGCGATGATGAGAAAACCGGTGTGGCCAATCATGCGATGTTGTGGTCTTACGGCCAACCCTTCGTGATGCCAACCGCGGATA